>JBCNOP010000004.1:0-94552 GCA_039593775.1 Pseudoduganella sp. | reverse complement strand
CCTCCTGTTGGAAACGATGATAGCCATGGGTTTCCGGGTGGATATTGAGGCGGAGCAAAGGTCAGCGATGCGCCAACACAACGGTGGCCAATGTGCCCGCCGCGATCGCCACGGCATAGGGCATGCCTTCCGCCTTGCCGCCACGCCAGCGCGCCAGTTGCAGGCAGAACAGCGCAAGCACCCCGCCCGCTATCGCGCTCAGCAGCGAAAGCTGCAGCGCCTGCCAAGGCCCGACAAAGCCGCCCGCCATCGCCGCCAGCTTGACGTCGCCGGCCGCCATGCCGCCTTTCATATAGAAGGGCAGGAACAGCAGCAAGCCCACCGCCGCGCCGGCCAGCCCTTGCCCCAGCAGCGCGGCGCCTCCGCCCAGGCGCCAGTGAAGTACCAGCGCCAGCAGCAACCCTGCTGTCACCAGCACATTGGGGATCCGGCGCCAGGCCAGGTCCGATGCTGCCGCCTGGAGCACCAGGCACAGCAGGATGATTTCGAGTCCGCTCATGGCGAAAAGACTGGCAACCCGGCCGCCGCCGGGCGCCAGCCACCCCATCAAGGCGTCAGCGCATCAACAACGCGACCGAAGACCGCCGACAGTTCGGTCGAAACGCTGGTCATGGCCGTCCCGACCGCGAGTGCAATCAGCGAAGCGATCAGGCCATACTCAATCGCCGTCACGCCCCGCTCATCCCTGATGAAACGCCTCACTGCAGAAAGTGCTTTCATGATGATCTCCTTCGCTAGGAAAACTCTGACGCCTGTGTCGCGCATCATTGGCTTTACTATAGGAGCCATTCCTACGGGCAAGTTGATATTGCGCAAGCTTTCCGCACAGAACTTTTTCTCGCTGTCCGGTGTTCTGTGTCAAACTGGCGGCATGGGATGTGTGTTGCAATGAGGTCGCGTTTTACATGAAAGCACGCAAAGTTAATTGCCGAGAATACAAAAAAGATTTATCCTGATCAGCTATTCTTTAGAAAGCCCCTTGCTTTGCCGCTGAGCGCCTAGTTACCCGGACACTCACATGGATTCCCTTCTGAAACATATGGTGGACATGACCGGCCACCGCGATCACACGATGCTCGACATCTCGGTGATCTCGGCGGTAGCGGAATTGGCGTCCGCCACGCAGGCACGTGTGCTGAGCATCGTCAATGTACGAGGCCAGCTCTACGTGCGTTCGCGCGCCGTGATCGAGCAAGGCCGCCCTGCGCGCATGGAGGAATACCTGGATCCGGCCATCCCCGGCGATCCGGTCAGCAACTTCCCAGCCCTGGCGCGCTGCCTGGCCCACCACGAATCGAGTGCCGACTACATGTCGCCCGAAGGTGAGCACACACTCTGGCTGCCGATCTGGATGGGTGACAAAGCTGACACTTGCCTGGAAATCGTCAATCCGACGCCTTACACCAGCGACACCATCCACATCATCGGTGGCATCGTCAGCGTGTACCGCAATTTCCAGAACCTGCTCGATTACAGCGAGCGCGACTCGCTGACGGGCCTGTTGAACCGCAAGACTTTCGACGACCAGCTGGCTAAGATGCTGCAGGCTTCAGCCGAGCACGACGTGCTGGCCGTGCCACCGGACGGCCTCGAGCGCCGCAACCCGCAAGAGCAGGAAAAGCAATGGCTGGCCGTGGTCGATGTCGACCATTTCAAGGCAGTTAACGACAAATTCGGGCATTTGTACGGCGACGAGGTGCTGATCCTGATCGCCAACCTGCTGCAATCCTCGTTCCGCGCCCAGGACCGGGTGTTCCGTTTCGGCGGTGAAGAATTTGTGGTGCTGCTGCGTTCTTCGACGCTGGATAACGCCAAGAAGATCATCGAACGCTTCCGGATGAACGTGGAACAGCACGTGTTCCCGCAAGTGGGACAAGTCACCGTGAGCGTCGGTTTCGTCAGCATCAGCGCTTATGAAGCGCCAGTGATCATCCTCGGCCGGGCTGACCAGGCGCTGTATTACGCCAAGAGCCACGGCCGCAACATGGCCTGCCATTACGACGAACTGGTCAGCGGCGGCCAGTTGCAGACCGTCGAATCCAACGATACCGCCGAATTCTTCTGACCGTCAGCCCCCGGCCAGCGTCAGGAAGCGCATCGGGTCCACCTGCCATTTCGATGGCGATTCATGGCCCACGATCTTGTCGCCGCCACCAAAGCCCAGGCCCCGCGACAGGTCGACCGTTTCAGGTTTGATGTAGACATTGTTCTTCGTGTTGAAGAACACGTTCACCTTCGGCGCCAGCAGGTTGCTTTCGTGTGGCTCGACCACCACACCAAGGCGCCCCGATTCCAGCATGACCAGGGTACCGACCGGGTAAATGCCGACACAGCGCATGAATTCCTGCACCAGTTTCGGGTTGAAATGGTGCTTGCTCCACTCGTAGATCTTGCGCAGGGCGGCCGCCGCCGGAAGCCCCTTGTGGTACACCCGGTCTGCCGTAATTGCATCGTAAACGTCAACAATTGCCGCCATCTGCGCGATCTCGCTGATATCGTCTCCTGCCAGCTTATCCGGGTAGCCGGTCCCGTCGCGCCGTTCGTGGTGGTGGCGCGTGATGTCCAGCGCCAGCGCCGGCACGTCAGGCGACTGTTTCAGGATGTTGAAGCCATCCATCGGGTGCTTCTTGATGATGGCGAATTCTTCATCGGTCAGCGGGCCCGGCTTGTTCAGGATCGCATCCGGTACCAAGGCTTTGCCGGTATCGTGCAGCAGGCCGCCGAGGCCGGCCTCGCGAATAATGTCCTGGTCCATGCCGCGCGCATTGGCAAACGCCACCAGCAGCGCGCATACGCTGACCGAATGCAGGAAGGTGTAATCGTCCTTGGACTTGATGCGCAGCAGGCCCAGCAAGGCGCCCGGGTTGCGCAGGATGGATTCAGTAATGTTCTGCACCACCGGCTGCACTGAGCCGATTTCAATTGCCTTGCCGAGCCGGGCGTCGGCCATCACGTTGCGCACTACGCCGGCTGCCTGGCTGCGGATCTGCGCCGCGCGCTGCAATTCCTCGCCAAGGGAAGTCCTGATGATGCGCGAGGGCTCTTTAGCGATCTCCTCGACCTCACGCTCAGTCGCGGCCTGGGCTTCGGCGAGCGAGGGGGCATCCTCCACATCGAGTCCCTTGGACGCGTCGATCACCACATCATGGATGCCGGCCTGGACGATTTTCTGGATCTGCTCCTGGCTCGAAATCACGAAGCGGTTGCGGACGAACGGGTGTGTCATCCAGTCACAGCTCAGGTCGTGGATATACATGCCGACCTTTAACTGCGCTGAATCGACTTTCTTTAACATGGTGAGGCTCGCGAGGTATTTGCGTGAAGAACGTTAGAATAAGTATACACAATGTTATCCTACGGGAATATGGAACTGCGCCAACTGCGGTATTTTGTAGCAATCGTCGACCACGGATCGTTGTCGCGCGCTGCATTGGTATTGCATGTTGCACAACCCGCGCTGACCCAGCAGCTGCGCCAGCTTGAAGAAGAACTCGGCGCCCAGCTTGTGCACCGCAGTGCGCAAGGCGTCGTCAGCACCGACGCCGGCAAAGTGTTTTACGACCATGCCCAAGCCATCCTGAAACAGGTGGCCGACGCCCGTTCCGCCGTCACCCACTCGGCCCGGCCTTCCGGCAGCGTCACCATGGGTCTGCCGCACAGTATTTCCGGCGCCCTCGCGCTGCCGCTTTTGACCGCCGCGCGCGAGCAATATCCCGACATTACGCTGCAGTTGACCGAAGAACTGACCGGAAACCTGGCAGAACAGCTCAAAAGCGGGCGCGTTAACTTGGCCGTGCTGTTCGATGACGGCCAGTTAACGCCGTTCTCCACCACCCCGCTGGCGGAAGAAGAACTGCGGTTTATATGCCGCCACGACGCGATCTGGTTTACCGACCGCGACACGGTCACCTTGCAGCAAGCCCTGAATACCACCCTGATTCTGCCCGGCCTGCAGCATGGCGTGCGGCCGCGCATCGAAGCCATGGCGAGGGCCGCCGGGCTGGTGATTGGCAACGTCATCGAAATCAACTCGATCGCCATCCTGAAGTCCGCCATCATGGCCGGCATGGGCGCGACGATCCTGCCAGTCGCCCCCGTCTTGCCGGAAATTGAGCTTGGCCAGATGCGCAGCGTGCGCATCAACAGCCCCGCCATCAGCCGAACCGTCGTGTTGTGTGCCTCCCGCAACATCCCCTTGACCAACGCCGCCAACGCGATCGCAGCACTGACGCAGCGAGTCGCCACCGACCTCTGCCAGCGCAACACCTGGCCCGGCGCCCGCCTGCTCAGCTGAGCTCGTGTCACACCTTGGGGTCACACCCCAAACGTGACACGGGCTCAGCCACTTAATGCATGTGCTCGTGTCACACTTGGGGTGTGACCCCATGGTGGGACACGAGCTGGGCCGTTAGGTCAGCTTATGCCTTGCAAGTATGCGGCGCAAGGTGCCGTCTGATCGCATTGATTCCAGCGCGCGCTGGAACTGGGCGATGTCGGTCTCGTCGAAATCCAGTGAACCGGCCAGCCAGGCGGTGGTCGTCCGTAAGGGCGCGCTGGTTTCGAAATCGCCTTCACGAGACCCGTGGCCTTTCAGGGATGCGGAAATGATACGGCGCTCGCCGAATGCGGCATCGGCCATCCCGCCCAACAGGAAGCGGTGCACTTCGTCGATCGAGCTGGCCTCGACAAGGTGCTTGAAGCCTTGCTCTTTGAGGATGCCGGCCTGGGCGGCGCCGCGCAGCAGGGCTATGCGTTTCTCCTTCATCTGCTCCACAGGCAGCAGCTTGCCGCGCACTGCCAGCAATACATAGTTTTCTTCGAACAGCGGCACCAGCCAGCGATACTGCGCCTCACGTTCGGGCAGGCGGGTCAGCGGGTAAATGGCAGTGGCCGGCATGGTCGTGGCCAGGAATTGCGCGCGGCGCCAGGGCACGAACTGGGTCGCCGGCTGCACGCCTGCCCGCTTGCACAACTCCGCCACAATTTCCTGTAAGCCGCCGGGCTGGCCGCTCTCGTGCACCAGCGAGGGCAAGTGGCTGGTCACCAATTGCATCTTGCGCGCCACACCAGCCAGCGCGAGCCTCGGGCTGGCCAAAAACACTGCTGACGCTGCCAGTATTCTTCGTCTAGCTATCATTTTTTCTTATACCCCCATCCCCAAACCGTATTTCCGTATACGTAAAGTAACCCGTAAACTTAAAAGTTGAAAAGGCCTGCAAACCCGCAGGTTGTGACTTAGGCAAGGACGCGCTTACCCGGCGCCGACCTGGCCAGGCACGCACCGAATCACGAATTTTGGAGACAGCCACCATGCCAGACGGCAGCAACTCGTCCGTACTCAACGACGTCACCCTCGACGACAAATACACTTCCACCACCGGGAAGGTCTTCCTGTCCGGCATCCAGGCGCTGGTGCGCTTGCCAATGATGCAACAGCTGCGCGATGCGCGCGACGGATTGAACACCGGCGGCTTCGTCTCCGGCTACCGCGGCTCCCCGCTGGGCGGCCTGGACGAGACGCTGTGGAAAGCCCAGAAGCATCTGGAAAAGCACAATGTGCAATTCGTGCCGGGTGTGAACGAAGACCTGGCGGCGACCGCCGTCTGGGGCTCGCAGCAGGTTGACTTGATCGGCCCGGCCAAGTACGACGGCGTGTTCGCCATGTGGTACGGCAAGGGCCCGGGCGTGGATCGCTGCGGCGACGTCTTCAAGCACATGAACCATGCCGGTACGTCCAAGCACGGCGGCATCCTGCTGGTGGCCGGCGACGACCACGGCGCCTACTCGTCCACCCTGCCGCACCAGTCGGACCACATCTTCTCCGCCTGCATGATCCCGGTCCTGTATCCATGCAATGTGCAGGAGTACATCGACCTCGGCATCCACGGCTGGGCCATGTCGCGCTTCTCCGGTTGCGCCGTCGCCTTCAAGGCGCTGGCCGACACCGTCGAGTCGAGCGCGTCCATCGATGCCGACCCGTTCCGCGTCGAGGTGAAGATCCCGAAAGATTTCGTGATGCCTGAAGGTGGCTTGAATGCCCGCCTGTCCTCGATCCCGCTGGGCCAGCAAGCGCGCAACCAGGAAGCGCTGATGCAGGACTACAAGATCTACGCGGCCCTGGCTTACGCCCGCGAGAACAAGCTGAATCACACCACCATCGATTCCAAGGACGCCAAGCTGGGCATCATCGCCTCCGGCAAGTCCTACCTGGACGTCCTGGAAGCGCTGGAAGAACTGGGCATCGATGAAGCCATGGCCGCCAAGGTTGGCCTGCGCCTGTTCAAGGTTTCGATGCCATGGCCGCTGGAGCCGGATTCGGTGCGCGAATTCGCGCAAGGCCTGGACGAAATCCTGGTGGTGGAAGAAAAGCGCCAGTTCGTCGAGTACCAGCTGAAGGAACAGCTGTACAACTGGCGCGACGACGTGCGTCCGCACATCATCGGCAAGTTCGACGACAAGGGCGAGTGGGTTGCCCCGCGCGGCGAATGGCTGCTGCCGCCGAAGGCTGACTTCTCCGTGTCGCAAGTGGCGCGCGTGATCGCGAGCCGCGTGGCCCGCTACATCGCCGACGCCTCGATCCAGGACCAGATCAAGGCCCGCCTGTCCTTCCTGGAAGCGAAGGACGCTGTGCTGAAGAAGGCGATCGAGACCCCGTTCCGTCCAGCTTTCTACTGTTCCGGCTGCCCGCACAACACTTCGACCAAGGTACCGGAAGGCTCCTTCGCGCTGGCCGGCATCGGCTGCCACGTGATGGCGACTTCGATCTACCCTGAGATGAACAAGCTGACCACCCATATGGGCGGCGAAGGCACGCCGTGGATCGGCCAGGCGGCATTCAGCAAAGTGCCGCACGTGTTCCAGAACCTGGGCGACGGCACTTACTTCCACTCCGGTTACCTGGCGATCCGTGCTGCCGTGGCGGCGAAGGTCAATATCACCTACAAGATCCTGTACAACGACGCGGTGGCAATGACCGGCGGCCAGCCGGTCGACGGCACCGTGTCCGTGCCGATGATCGCGCAGCAGATGGCTGCCGAAGGCATCAAGCGCATCGCCCTGGTGACCGAAGACCTGTCGCGCTACACCGACCGCTCTGCCCTGCCGAGCATCGTTTCCCTGCATGACCGCAAGGAGATGGATGCAGTGCAGCGCGAACTGCGTGAACTGCCTGGCTGCACCGTCATCATTTACGACCAGACCTGCGCCGCCGAGAAACGCCGCCGCCGCAAGAAGGGCGAGTTCCCTGACCCTGCCAAGCGCATGGTCATCAACGAAGCCGTGTGCGAAGGTTGCGGCGATTGCGGCATCCAGTCCAACTGCGTCTCGATCCTGCCGAAGGAAACTGAATTCGGCCGCAAGCGCGCCATCGACCAGTCTTCCTGCAACAAGGACTTCTCCTGCACCAAGGGCTTCTGCCCATCCTTCGTTACCGTTGAAGGCGGTTCGCTGAAGAAGACCAAGACCGGCACCGCGAAGAATGACGACTGGGGCGATATCCCTGCGCCAGTCCTGCCAGGCATCGAGCAGCCGTACAACATCCTGATCAACGGCATCGGCGGCACCGGCGTGATTACCGTGGGCGCCCTGATGGGCATGGCCGCACACCTGGAAGGCAAAGGCGCTTCCGTGCTGGACATGACCGGCATGTCGCAAAAGAACGGCTCCGTGACTTCCCACGTCAAAGTGGCGAAGACCCCGGCCCACCTGCGTGCGCAGCGCATCGCCACCGGCGAGGCAGACCTGATCCTCGGCTGCGACATGCTGACCTCCGGCGCCTATGATGCCGTGTCGAAGATGCGCCCGGGCCGCACCTTCGCCATCGTCAACCAGCACGAGCAGCCGCCAGGCACCTTCGCGCAGAACGCCGACTGGCAGTACCCGGCTGAAAGCGTGGAAGCGCTGATCACCGAATCCGTCGGCGGCGCGCAGTCCGTGGACTTCATCAACGCCACCAAGCTGGCGACTGCGCTGATGGGCGACTCGATTGCTTCCAACCTGTTCATGATGGGTTACGCCTGGCAGAAAGGCCGCATCCCGCTGAGCGAAGCCGCGCTGTTGCGCGCCATCGAGCTGAATGGCGTGGCGGTGGAATCGAACAAGCGCTCCTTCCTGTGGGGCCGCCGTGCTGCGGTGGACTTCAAGCGCGTGGAAAAGATTGCGACCCCGGCCCAGGCCGTCGTGGTGCAGATGCCACAGTCGCTGGAAACCATCATCAAGAAGCGTGTCGAGTTCCTGACCGCCTACCAGGACGCCAACTACGCTGCCACGTATGAAGACCTGGTGCAGCAGGTGCGCTCGAAAGAGACCCTGCTGGGCCTGGGCAACAAGCTGTCGACCGCAGTGGCCAAATCGCTGTTCAAGCTGATGTCCTATAAAGATGAATATGAGGTGGCACGCCTGTACACCGATGGCCGCTTTGTGGAGCAGCTCAAGTCCCAGTTCGAAGGCGACTTCTCGCTGAAGTTCAACCTGGCGCCGCCTCTGTTTGCGAAGAAGGATGCCAAGGGCCACCTGGTGAAGGCGGAATACGGTTCGTGGATGTGGAAGGCGTTCCAGCTGCTGGCCAAGTTCAAGGGCCTGCGCGGCGGTGCTTTCGATATCTTCGGCTATACCGAGGAGCGTAAGATGGAACGCGCACTGATTACCGAGTTCCGCGGCGTTATTGCTGAGCTGCTGGCCGGGCTGTCGGCGGCTAACCATGAGCAGGCGGTGGCGATTGCCAACCTGCCGGAGAAGATCCGTGGCTTCGGCCATGTGAAGGAAAAGGCTGTGGCTGAGTACAAGATGGCGAAGGGCAAGATGATGGCTGCTTTCAAGAGCGGCGGTCATGCGCACGCTGCTTGAAACCGGAAAACCAGTGTCAGACCCGCAGGGTCTGACACTTGACCCGCGGCCGCCGCGTGCCGGGTGCCTGACCCCGCGGGTCAGGCATCGGTTTACCGGTTCTAGAAATGCTTGACTTGACGTTAACGTAAACGTCATATAATCAAAATTCCCCCGTTCCAAGGAACACAAAACATGAACGATCTCGCCAACGCCAAGAAACTGTCCGCTGAGCCAGAGCAGGCCAAGACCGCGAACAAAGTGCGCTTTGTCACCGCCGCGTCCCTGTTCGACGGCCACGACGCCTCGATCAACATCATGCGCCGCATCCTGCAATCGCAGGGCGCCGAAGTGATCCACCTGGGCCACAACCGCTCGGTAGACGAAGTGGTGACCGCAGCCCTGACCGAAGACGTGCAAGGCATCGCCATCTCCTCCTACCAGGGCGGCCACGTCGAATACTTCAAATACATGATCGACCTCCTGCGCCAGCGCGGCGGCTCGCACATCAAGGTGTTCGGCGGCGGCGGCGGCGTGATCGTCCCGAGCGAAATCAAGGACCTGCACGACTACGGCGTGACCCGCATCTTCTCCCCGGAAGACGGCCAGCGCATGGGCCTGGTCGGCATGATCCAATGGATGGTGCAGCAGTGCGACGTCGACCTGTCCACCTACTCGCCAACCAAGCTGGACGCCATCCGCAGCGGCGACATCGAACAACGCCACCGTCCGCTGGCCCAGCTGATCACCGCGCTGGAAAACGGCAAGGCCTCCGACAAACTGCGCGCCGAACTGGCCGCAGCGGCCAAGACTGCCACTGCGCCAACACTGGGCATCACCGGCACCGGCGGCGCCGGCAAATCTTCACTGACCGATGAACTGATCCGCCGCATCCGCCTGGACCAGGGCGATGCGCTGAACATCGCCGTGATCTCGATCGACCCATCGCGCCGCAAATCCGGCGGCGCGCTGCTGGGCGACCGCATCCGCATGAACGCGATCAACCCATGGAACGGCAAGACCCGCGTCTTCATGCGCTCCCTGGCGACCCGCGAAGCCGGTTCCGAAATCTCCCAGGCCCTGCCTGATGTGATCGCAGCCTGCAAAGTGGCGGGCTTCGACCTGGTGATCGTGGAAACCTCCGGCATCGGCCAGGGCGACGCCGCGATCGTGCCGCACGTTGACGTTTCCATGTACGTGATGACGCCGGAATTCGGCGCCGCATCGCAGCTGGAAAAGATCGACATGCTGGACTTCGCCGACTTCATCGCGATCAACAAATTCGACCGTAAGGGCGCACAGGATGCACTGCGCGACGTGGCCAAGCAGTACCAGCGCAACCGCGAAATGTGGAGCAAGCGTCCGGAAGAAATGCCAGTGTTCGGCACCCAGGCTTCGCGCTTCAACGACGATGGCGTGACCGCCCTGTACCAGGGCCTGCTGCCGGTGCTGGCATCCAAAGGCCTGGCTACCAAGCCGGGCGTACTGCCAGCCACCGAGGTGCGTTTCAGCTCCGGCAAGAACGTGATCGTGCCGCCGGCACGTGCGCGTTACCTGGCCGAGATCTCCGACACTGTGCGCGGCTACCACAAGAAGACCCAGGCGCAAGCCAAGCTGGCGCGCGAACGCCAGCAGCTGCAGGAATCGAAGCGCATGATGGCTGTCGCCGGCAAGTCGGTCGCTGACTTCGACGACCTGATCATCGAGCGCGACCACGCCATGGACGGCGGCGCCAAGAAACTCCTGGCCCAATGGCCTGACATGCAGCAGGCCTACGCCGGCGACGAATACGTCGTAAAAATCCGCGACAAGGAAATCCGCACCGGCCTGGTACAGCACACGCTGTCCGGCACCAAGATCCGCAAGGTCTCGCTGCCGAAGTACGAAGACCATGGCGAGCTGCTGCGCTGGCTGATGCTGGAAAACGTCCCTGGCTCTTACCCGTTCACCGCCGGCGTGTTCGCCTTCAAGCGTGAAGGCGAAGACCCAACCCGCATGTTCGCGGGCGAAGGCGATGCCTTCCGCACCAACCGCCGCTTCAAGCTGGTCTCGACCGGCATGGATGCCAAGCGCCTGTCGACCGCCTTCGACTCCGTCACCCTGTACGGCGCCGACCCGGCGATCCGTCCTGACATCTACGGCAAGATCGGTAACTCCGGCGTGTCCATCGCGACCCTGGACGACATGAAAGTGCTGTACGACGGCTTCGACTTGTGCAACCCAAGCACTTCGGTGTCGATGACCATTAACGGCCCGGCCCCTGCGATCCTGGCGATGTTCATGAACACCGCTATCGACCAGCAGGTCGAGAAGTTCGTCACCGAGAACAAGCGCCAGCCATCCGAAAACGAATACCAGAAGATCAAGGACTGGGTGCTGATGAACGTGCGCGGCACCGTGCAGGCCGACATCCTGAAGGAAGACCAGGGCCAGAACACCTGCATCTTCTCGACCGAGTTCTCGCTGAAAGTTATGGGCGACATCCAGGAATACTTCGTGCACCATCAGGTGCGCAACTTCTACTCGGTGTCGATCTCCGGCTACCACATCGCGGAAGCGGGCGCGAACCCGATCTCGCAGCTGGCTTTCACGCTGTCCAACGGCTTCACCTTCGTGGAAGCCTACCTGGCGCGCGGCATGCACATCGACGACTTCGCACCGAACCTGTCGTTCTTCTTCTCCAACGGCATGGACCCGGAATACACGGTGCTGGGCCGCGTGGCGCGCCGCATCTGGGCCGTGACCATGAAAGAGAAATACGGCGCCAACGACCGCTCGCAGAAGCTGAAGTACCACATCCAGACTTCCGGCCGCTCACTGCACGCGCAGGAAATCGACTTCAACGACATCCGCACCACGCTGCAGGCGCTGATCGCAATCTACGACAACTGCAACTCGCTGCACACCAACGCCTACGATGAAGCGATCACTACGCCGACCGACGAATCTGTCCGCCGCGCACTGGCGATCCAGCTGATCATCAACCGCGAGTGGGGCCTGGCGAAGAACGAAAACCCGAACCAGGGCGCCTTCATCATCGAAGAACTGACCGACCTGGTGGAAGAAGCGGTGCTGCAGGAATTCGAACGCATCGCCGAACGTGGCGGCGTATTGGGTGCGATGGAAACCGGCTACCAGCGCGGCAAGATCCAGGAGGAATCGCTGCTGTACGAGCACAAGAAGCACGACGGCTCGCTGCCGATCATCGGCGTGAACACCTTCCGCAACCCGAAAGGTTCGGAAGCGCCGGCCACGATCGAACTGGCCCGTTCCACCGACGATGAAAAGCAATCGCAGCTGACCCGCCTGGCGGACTTCCACGCCCGCAACGCAGACGTGGCACCAGCCGCCCTGGCAGCGCTGCAAAAAGCCGCCATCGACAACGAAAACGTTTTCGCCAAGCTGATGGACGCAGCGCGCGTCTGCTCGCTGGGCCAGATCACGACCGCGCTGTTCGAAGTCGGCGGCCAATACCGCCGCAACATGTAATCTCAAATCCCGTCTGACCCTGCGGGTCAGACGGGACGGCCATCCGGCCGGTTTACCGGTTTTAGTGGAAGAACAGCCACACCAGCAGCAGCACAATCCCCGGCACCCCGAGCAGCCAAGCCAAGAAATACTTCCCCATGACAGCCTCCCTGAAAAAGAATATGTCATCAGGCTAAAGCCCGCACTGCAGGCCGTCAGTTAGCTGAAGCACCTCCACCCCTCGCCCGCTTGCGTCACCTTGAGCTATCATTTGATTATTTGACAATGATGCGGGGATTGCAATGGCGGTAGTGTTGGGACCTATCCTGAAGTTCTGTGGCTGCGCCGACGGCATGTGGACCGTCAGCGCGCTGGTCGTCTGGACCGGCGACGTAGCGCCCGCGGTAACGGCTGCCGTACTGCCCGGCGCCGCCGCCGAAGTACGCACACTGGCCGTCGAGCCGCGCCGCTTGCGCACCCGCTTGCATAAGCGCGCGGTGCATACCGTCGAGAGCTGGAAGTTCACCATCGAGCAGCACGCCGCACGCGAACAGCAAGTCCAGTACATCGTTGATGGCCAGGCTTTCACCTTCGTCGTGCCGGCGCGCGACAGCGCTCCCACCTGCGCCTACACCTCCTGCAACGGCTTCTCCGATTACAAGAAGATGAAGGATATCCCGCAGGACCCGGTCTGGAACAGGATGCACGAAAACCATGTGCAGCGTCCGTACCACCTGCTGCTGATGGGCGGCGACCAGATCTACAGCGACGCGATGTGGACCACCACGGCCCTGAACGACTGGGCCGCCGCACCGAACGACAAGAAGCTGGCCAACAAGCCCATTACCAAAACGCTGCAGACCGAAATCGACGATTTCTTCTTCGGGAACTACCTGAAGGTGTGGGCCTACCCGCACGTGGCACGCATGTTCGCCAGCGTTCCTACGGTCATGATGTGGGACGACCACGACATCATCGACGGCTGGGGCTCGTACCCGGACAAATTCCAGCAATCGCCTGTCTTCAAGGCGATCTTCAACGTCGCGCGCGACTACTTCCTGCTGTTCCAGCAACACTGCGCAGCGCAAGCCGACGTTCCCATGCGGCTGCCACAGCAGCCAGGCTTCACCAAGGCCGTCCGCTTCGGCGATTACGGCTTGCTGGTGCTAGACCTGCGCAGCGAACGCACGCCGGACGTTGTCATGGGCCAGCAGTCGTGGGACGCCGCCTATGCCTGGCTGGAGGCGCAACAGGATTGCAAGCACCTGCTGCTCATGTCCAGCATTCCCGTCGTCCACCCCGATTTCAGCACGCTGGAAATATTGCTATGCGCCCTGCCCGGCCAGCAGGAACTGGAAGACGACCTGAAAGACCACTGGCTAAGCCGCACCCACCAATGGGAGCGCCTGCGCCTGATCCACCGCTTGCAGGAATGGTCGCAGCGCACTGGTGGCCGCGTGACCATCCTTTCCGGCGACGTCCATGTAGGCGCTATCGGCGCCATCGAATCAAACCAGAAGCAATACCAGGGCAAGCCGATCACGATCCACCAGTTGACATCGTCCGGCGTGGTGCATCCGCCGCCACCTGCGATGGCACTGTTCTATCTCGAACATGTCGGCGACAAAGTGGAGCAGCTGGAAGGCGGCATTACAACCGCCATGTACAAATTTCCCGGCACCTCGCATCGCTACATCGGCGCCCGCAACTACCTGAGCCTCGAACCGGACCGCGCGGAAGACGGCCGCTCGCGCAACCGCCTTTGGGCTAACTGGTATGTGGAAAGTGAGCCGCAGCCCTACCGGCAGGCGATCCTGCCGCTGGCGGAGTAACTAACCAGCGACAGGGCCAGTCGTCGCACCGGCCAGCAACAGTGGTTGCCACAGTTCCTGCAGGCTGACAGCGGGCTTGCCGTTGATCAGGGCCAGCAGCATTTCAGCCATTTTGGCGCCGGCGGCGCGCGCATTGGGCTGGTCGATGGTGGTGACGTCGATGTCGGCCAGGGTGTCGGCCATGCTGCCCCAGACGATCAGGGAAATCTCCTTGCCTATGGCGATGCCCGCGTCGAGCAGGGCACGCACTGCGCCGACGCCGGCCAGGTGATTGTCGACCACGACGGCTGTCGGGCGCGGTGTCGCGGCGAGAAGCGCCTGCACAGCGGCGTATCCGGCGCGGCGGTCGATGCAGTCATCGACCAGGTGGCGCGGATCGGCGGCAAGTCCGGCGCCGGCAAGCGTGTCGAGAAAGCTGGCGCGACGCTGCGCGGCAAAATTCATCGCCAGCGGCGCGCTGACCATGGCGATGCGCTGGTGGCCCAGGGACAGCAAACGCTCGAGTGCCAGGCGGATGCCGGCTTCATTATCGTAATCGAACCAGGCGTACGGCGCATCGAGCTGCGTGCGGCCGTGGGCGATGAAAGGGAAGCCTGCCTTGGCGAGGTAGGCGATACGCTCGTCCTGCACCAGCGTGCGGCTGACCACAAGACCGTCGACGCGCCGGCCGCGCACCATTTGCTCGTAGGACGGCAGCTCGTTCGCTGGCGACACAGGCGCGATGATGAAGTTCATGCGCCTCTGTTCCAGGGCCTCCGACATCCCGCCCACCACTTCCAGGAACATGGCATCTCCCAGGTCGGCCGGCAGCAGCGGGTAGATCGTGCCAAACACATTGCTGCGGCCAACGGCCAGGCTGCGCGCCATTGGATTGGCTTCGTATCCAAACTCGCGCGCCGCGCGCAACACACGCTCTCGCGTCAACTCGCTGACTTCGGGGTAGCCGTTCAGCGCGCGGCTGACGGTAGTCTTCGACATGCCGAGTTTGTCGGCGAGGCTCTTCAGGTTCATCGTGAAATTATAGCCGGAGCCTCCAGCCCGTCGTCACTGCCATCGACGGCACGTTTGAAGAAGTACAGCGTGACCAACACGATCGCAATCGGCACCAGCGTCAGGTAAAACGCGAAATGGCCGCTGAAAGCGCCGAACACATAGCCGGTGATCAGCGAGCCGGTGGTACCGCCCAGCGCAGAGAAAATTACCAGCAACCCGGTCATTGCCGAATGCTGGTGCTTGGGCAGGGAGCTGAGCATCACTGAATTGATGCCCGGGTAGACCGGCGCCATGAACAGCCCGATCAGCGGGAACAGGAAGGCCGCCAGCGGCGCATCGGCCCATGCCGCGCCCGGCGCAACGGCCACGTCGTGCGTCATCGGCAGCGCAATCAAGACCACTGCGCCCATGCCGAGCAGGCAGCCGTTCATCACCGGGTACCAGTTCATGCGACGCATCAGGACCCCAGCCGACAAGCGCCCTGCGGCCAGGCAAGCGGCGAATATGCTGGTGACTTGCACGCTCATTGCGGCCGGGAGATGCAGGATCTCATTGTTGAAGGTCGGCAGCCAGGTGCCCACGCTCTGCTCAATCAGCACGTACAGGAAGGCCGTCAGCACGAACACGCACACCAGCGGCTTGAAGAACAGTTTGAGCATGGCCGCAAATTCCTGCGGCAGGCTGCGCGCTTCCGGCGGCGCGGCCAGCCGCTCGTCGAAGGGCGTCGCGAGCAGCAGCATGAAGGTTAGCGCGCACAAGCCGGCCAGCACCCAGTACACGTGCAGCCAGCTTTGCGAGCGCGGGTCTGCCGAATCGATGAAGAAACTGAACACCCAGTAAGCGCACAGCACGCCGACCATGAAGAACCCTTCCAGAGTATTCATGATGCCTGCATGCTGGCGGCGGTCAGCGGCGACCAGGCCAAGCGTCGAGTAGACCGACACTTTCACCAGCGCGAAAGACACGCCAACGCACAGGAACAGCATCTTCGTGGTGAGGAAGGAAGGCAGCAGCGGCATGGCCAGCGTTGCACCGGTCACGATGGCGAGGCCGGCCAGCATTGCCTTCTTGTAGCCGATGCGAGGCAGGAAGCTCGCCACCAGGAAGGACACCACGGCAATCGGCAGGTCCTTGAAGCCTTCCAGCACGCTGGCGGAGGACTTGCTGACGCCGTAGTTGTTAATCACCTGCAGGATCACTGTGCCAACGCTGTTGAGCAGGATGGCGAAGGTGAAATAGATCAGGAACAGGACCCAGATGATGCGCCGGTTTTGCATAGTGTCTCCATTGTATTTTTGAATTGTTCCAGTCCCGGGATCACCGTGTCAGCCTGCCACAGCGTGGCCGCCTGGCCTACACCAATGGCAACCATGCCAGCCGCCTTGATGGCGGTGACGCCGGCCACGGCGTCCTCCACGCCAACGCAATCGGCCGGGTCTACGCCCAGTTCCGACGCAGCGCGCAGGAAGATTTCGGGATCGGGCTTGCCGCGCGCGATCGTCGCCGCGTCTACGACATAGTCGAACTTATCGGTGATGCCGAGGCTTTCCAGCACCGTGAAGGCGTTCTTGCTGACCGACGCAAGGCCCACCTTCAAGCCTTGCTCGCGGCACCAGTCCAGTGCAGCGACCGCGCCGGGCAGCAGGTCGGCGGGCGACATTTCCGCGATCAGCGTCTTGTAATGCTCGTTCTTGGTGTCGGCCAGCGCCAGTTTCTCTGCATCGGAATACGAACGCGGCGCGCCGGCCAGGATCAGCTCCAGTGAGCCCATGCGGTCGATGCCCTTCAGGTTCTCGTTGAAGGCCTCGTCGAAATGCACTTCCTGCGACTGCGCCAGCTGTTGCCAGGCGAGGAAGTGGTAGTGGGCGGTATCGGTGATCACGCCATCGAGGTCGAAGATAACGGCTTTCATCCAAGCTCCTGTACCGGCGCGGCCGGGGTAACGGTGACGGGCACGCCACGATGCTGGAAGGCCAGCGCTTCGCCGCGCAACAGCGTGTACTGCGTACCCTGTGGACTGACGCGCACCTGCAGCAGGCTGCCGTGCAGGTGGATGCGGAATTGATAATACTGCCACTGCTTTGGCAGCGTCGGCGCAAAGCGTACGTCGCCATTCACTACGCGCATGCCGCCGAAACCGTAAGCCACGCCCAGCCAGGTACCGGCCATGGCGGCGGTGTGCACGCCGTAGTGGGTATTGCCGTGCGTGTTGTCCAGGTCGAGCCGCGCCGTCTCCATGAAGTAGTCGTAGGCCTTGCCTTCGTAACCCACTTCGGAGGCGATGATGCTGAAGATACAGGACGACAGCGAGGAATCGTGGGTGGTCACGGCCTCGTAGTAATCGAAGTCGCGCTTCTTGTCTTCCAGCGTGAACTGCTCGCTCAGCAGCAGAAGCGCCAGCACCACGTCGGCCTGTTTGCAGACCTGGTGGCGGTAAATCACCATCGGGTGGTAGTTCAGCAGCAGCGGATATTTGTCGGCCGGCGTGCCGGCAAAGTCCCACACTTTCTTGTCGAGGAAACTGTCGTCCTGCGGGTGGATGCCGAGCGCTGCATCGTATGGCAGCAACATCGCTGCAGCGGCGCGGCGGAATTCTTCCAGCTCGCCGTCCTCCAGCGCAACGGCCGCGGCGATGCGCGCCCATTCCTGCGGATGTTCGCGCCCGATGCGCTCGGCGACCGAGGCGGCAAATTGCAGGTGCAGCTTTGCCATCGCATTGGTGTAATAGTTGTTGTTCACCAGCGCGGTGTATTCATCCGGGCCGGTCACTTCATTGATCACGAAGGCGCCGGCACGGTTGTAGCTGCCGATGCCGAGCCAGATGCGCGCGGTCTCGAGCAGGATCTCGGCGCCGTACTGCAGCAGGTAGGCATCGTCGCCTGTCGCGTCCATGTACTGCTTGATGGAGTAGGCCACGTCGGCGTTGATGTGGTATTGCGCGGTGCCGGCCGGGAAGTAGGCTGAGCATTCCTCGCCGGCGATGGTGCGCCACGGGTACAGCGCGCCTTTGGCGTGCGACATCTGGCGCGCACGTTCGCGCGCGGCGGGCAGGCCGGCATAGCGGTACTCCAGCAGCTTGCGGGCGATTTCAGGCTTGTTGTACAGGAAGAAGGGGAAGATGTAGATCTCGGTATCCCAGAAATAGTGGCCTTCGTAGCCCTCGCCGGTCACCCCCTTGGCCGAGATATTGGTCTTGCCGTCGCGGCCCACCGATTGCAGCAGGTGGAACTGGTTGAAGCGGATGCCTTGCTGGAGCGCGTCGTCGCCGGCCACTTCCACATCGGCCTGGGCCCAGAAGTCGGCCAGGTAGGCTTCCTGCTGCGCGGCGAGCTTGTCGAAACCCTGGCCGCGTGCCGCTTCCAGTTCAGCGCGCGAACGGGCCAGCAATTCATCAGCGGCATAGTCGCGCGAGCTGTAATAGCAGCCGTATTTCACCAGGCGCACCGCCTGGCCATCGTGCGCCTCAACGGTGTAAGACTGCACCAGGCGCGAACCTTCGGCGCGTTGTGCGAAGCTGTGCTGCTGGTCGATCACCTGCGCCGCTGCCGACACCAGCGTGAAGCCGCTGTTGTGGGTGCGCTGCTGCAGGGCCGCGAAATGCGGGGCCAGTTCGGTGCCGGCCAGCGCCAGCGCCGGTCCGGTCGTGGCAGAACCGACGCGCGGATCGTCGCCTGCTTCCAGGTTGCGCACCACGCCATCGATCGTGCATTCCAGCCGGACGGCGCCGTCGAAGCCCAGCGGCGTGACTGTGAACTCGATCGCGAACAGGTGCTTGCTGGCGAAGCTGACCAGCCGGCGGCTGCGCACCTGCACGCGGCGGCCGGATGGCGCCTGCCAGACGATATCGCGCTCCAGCAAACCAGTGCGGAAGTCGAGGCGGCGCTCATAGCTGTCGACACGGCCTTGCAGCAGATCGAAACGCTCCTCGCCAATCCACAGCGCGATGCCCTTCGCATTCGGCACATTCAGCATGAACTGGTTGTTGCGCGCCAGGCCGTAAGCATTTTCCGGGTACTGGATCGGCTCCGACTCATAGAAGCCGTTCAGGTAGGTGCCGTCCAGCGAAGTGCCGGCCGGGCCGGCATAGCCTTCTTCCGGCGTGCCGCGCAAGCCGATGTAGCCATTGCCCAGTGCGAACAGGGTCTCATCCAGGAAATTCGACGCCGCATCGAAGGACGTTTCGCGGATACACCAGGCATCGGGGGGGTAAGTGTGCTGCATCTTCATCCTTCTTTTGATTCAAACCGGTTTGGATTCGGTATAAAAAATTTTTAAGTGGCACGGACGATCAGCGCCGTCGGCAGCGTTTCGGAAGACACGGGACGCCCCTCCAGCAAATCCAGCATCTTCTTCGCCAACAGCACGCCGCCATCGCGCAGGTACTGGTGCACACTGGACAGCGGCGGCACGAAGCTCACTGCGCCCGGCGTATCGTCATAGCCGATGACCGACACCTGCTCCGGCACGCGCACGTCGCGCTCGGCCAGCGCACGGATCGCGCCCATCGCCAGCAGGTCGCTGGCGGCAAACACACCGTCGAACGACAAGCCTTTCTTCTTCAGCAGGGCATCCAGGCAATCAAAGCCGGCTTCGAAGGTAAAGGCCTTCGGCCGCATGATGTGCACGCTGCCCTGCCCGCCCAGCGCGTCGATAAAGCCCGCGCAGCGTTCCTGCACCTCGGCGTGGTCCACGTCGCCAAGGAACAACACCTTCTTGCGCCCCAGTTCGATGAAGCGCTGGGCGACACTGGTGCCGCCCTTGCGGTTGTCACTGCCGACCACCACCGTGTCGGAACCCGCCTCAGGCGCGCCCCACACCACCAGCGGCTGGCTGCGCTTTTTGAGCGCGGTCACCGCTTCGCCATGCGAACCCTGGCCCAGCAGGATCAGGCCGTCGGCGCCTTGCACCGGCGCCGTGTCCAGCAACTGGCGCGAGGTCAGCACCACGCTGTAGCCGGCTGTCGTCAGCTCCTGCGTGATCCCGCCCAGCAGCTCCAGCGGGTAAGGGTCGGACATGGGCCGGCCCTTCTCTGGTGTCATTTCCACCACAACTGCCACCGAGTACGACCGCCCCATGCGCAGGTTGCGTGCGCTCACGTTCAGGCGGTAGCCCTGGGCTTCCGCAATCTGGCGCACTTTCTCCCGCGTTTCTTCCGTTACGAGGGGACTGCCACGCAGGGCGCGCGACACGGTAATTTTCGAAACCCCTGCCAGTTTGGCGAGGTCTTCCATAGTTTTATTGACAGCCATGCGGGGCATTATGACAGATTTCCAAACCCTGCAACAAGAAAATGACATCGATAACATTTCGTTTGACATCGATATCATTTCTTGTTTCAATGGCTAGGCCTTGGAAGCCGAATCACATAAAACGAAAGAAGAGACACGTATGAAAAACCATCGGAAGTTCCTGTTGTCGTCCATCTCCATCGCTGTACTGACCTTGATTGGCCAGGCCCAGGCCGCGGAACAGGAAGGCCAGCAAGCAACGGCGGAAGCCGCGCCAGCCCCGGCTGCGGCCGACGCCGCCGTCCAGAAAGAGATCCAGCAAGTGGTCGTGACCGGCGTGGCCTCTGCCCGCGGCGTGCGCAAGCTGGACTCCGCCTTTTCCATCACCACCGCATCGGAAGAACAACTCAAACAAGCCGCCCCGATCAGCACCGCCGACGTCATGAAGCTGGTGCCGGGTGCGTTTGCCGAATCCACTGGCGGCCAGTCCGGCGCCAATATCCAGGTGCGCGGCTTCCCATCCGGCTCCGATTCGCCTTTCGTGTCGGTGCAGATGCAAGGCAATCCGCTATACCCGGTCTCCACCCTGTCCTTCTTTGAAGGCTCGTCGGCCTTCCGCCTGGACGATACCATTGAACGCGTGGAAGTGCTGCGCGGCGGCCCGAGCACCATCTTCTCCAGCGGCCAGCCGGGCGCCACCATGAACTTCATCCTGAAAAAAGGTTCCGACACGCCGGAAGGCTCGGTACGCTTCACCACCGGCACCGGTGAACTGCGCCGCGTGGATGTCTTCTACGGTGGCAAAATTTCCGATGGCTGGTACGGCACCATCGGCGGTTTCTACCGCAACACCCACGGCGTGCGCGACTCCGGCTTCCCATCCGATGACGGCGGCCAGGTCACCGCCACCCTGACCCGCAAACTGGACCAGGGCGAAGCGACCTTCTACGTGCGCCGCACCGATGACAAGAACGCCTTCTATACCGGCGTGCCGCTGATCTCCAGCGACGAAGGCCGCACCATCAGCGAGTTCCCCGGCTTCGACCCGCTCAAGGGCACGCTGATGAGCAATGAAATGCGCCGCTTCACCGTGGAAGCTGGGCCGGGCAAGACCCTCAATTACGACCTGGGCGATGGACGCGGCCTGAAATCCACCGTGCTCGGCATGGAATTCGACCAGAACTTCAATGGCTGGAATGTCTCCAACAAGTTCAATCACTTCGACGGCGACCTGAACACCATCGCCATGTTCACCGGTAATAACCCGCTGTCCATGTCGGCCTATAACACGGCCGCGCTGGCAGCGCACGGCGGCACTACCGCCACGGCAACCTACCTGGATGGCACCCCGGTCGCGGGCAACCAGCAGGTAGTGCAAGCCGGCTTGTGGGCAGTCGAGAAAAAGCTCAAATCGTTCACCGACGAAATCCGCGTCAGCAAGGAGTGGATCAAGGACAACACCCTGACCGTCGGCGGCTACTTTGCCAACTACTCGTCGGACGATGTCTGGTACCTGGGCAGCAGCCACCTGATGACTGCCGTGCCGAACGCGCGCCTGATCAACGTCAAGCTCGACAACGGCGTGATCGTTTCCAACAACGGCAAGGATGGCAGCGTGTTCTACGCACCGGTCGCTTCCTATGACGGCAGCAACACTGCGCTGTACATTGCCAACGAATGGAAGGTCAACGACAAGATCAAGATCGACGGCGGCGTGCGCCGCGAGCGCCAGAAACTGGATGCCACGATCTCCAACCTGACCACCGGCGACACCGACAGCAATCCGCTGACCGTCTACAACAACAATACTTCAATGCCGACCGGCGCCAACACGGCGCTCAGCCGCAAGGACTCCGCCAACAGCTTCACCGTCGGCGGCAATTACAAGCTGGCCAAGGACATGAGCGTGTTTGCGCGCGCCAATATGGGCCATACCTTCATCGCCTTCGACGACCTGCGCAATGCCGGCACCCAGGCCAAGGTGGATGACCGCAGCTTCCTGCCGACGCCGAAGATCAAGCAGTACGAAGTGGGCTTCAAGACTGCCGGCCAGTTGTACAGCGCCTACATCAACTACTTCCACACCGATTTCCAGGGGATCGCCTTCCAGCAGATCCTGTCCAACGGCACCATCCTGAATTCGGTGTCCGGCTCGAAAGGCGATGGCGTGGAAGTCGAGCTGGCCGTGCGCCCGATCCGCGACTTGTCGCTGAGCCTGTCCGGCAACTGGCAGGATTCCAAGTACAAGGACAACCCGCTGACCGAAGGCAAGCTGGTGCAGCGCCAGCCGAAGCTGCAATACCGCTTCACGCCGACTTACCGCATCCCGATGGGCGAGAACAATTCGCTCAAGCTGTACGGCACTTACACCCACGTGGGCGACCGCTGGGCCGACCAGTCCAACCTGCAATACCTGCCTTCGTATAAGACGGTGGACCTGGGCGCGCTGGTCACCATCGGTGACAAGATCGAGATCCGCCTGAGCGGCAACAACATCACCAACGAGCTCGGCCTGACTGAAGGCAATTCGCGGCTGACCACTGGCGGCAGCGGCCCGATCAACGCCCGTCCGCTGTTTGGCCGCAGCTGGGAGCTGTCGCTGGCCTATCGCTTTTAAGTCGTACCCTCCCTCGTAAGCAGTTCCCCTCCGGGCGTCGCAGGATTTTCCAAGGCTGCGGCGCCCTTTTTTTGCTCAAATCGAGCTCTAGCATTCACCGTTGTCTTGGCCCAAGCCTGCTCGGCCAAACGATCGGCAAACTGCTTAATGTTGCAGCCTGAGCAGCGCGTCCCTGGCCGGCGCAAAGCCCCCAGCCGCTGAACGCTCATACAGCGCACGCGCCTTTGCCAAATCTTTTGGCAGCAATTCGCCGGCCTCATAAATTTGCGCCAGGTCGTGCTGCGCGAGGCGGTTCTGCGCTGCGGCGGCGTCGATAAGCAACTGCAAACCCCGATGCCTGTCGCCTTCGTCCATCTGGATCAGCAAAGTCCCCAGCATGCCTTTGGCGCGTGGTTCGCCTTGTGCGACCGCTTTCTCGAGCATTTCAAACATCAGCTCGTCGTCGCGCATTTCCTCCGGTACGTCGAGCAGGATCATGGCCAGGTTCACCTGCGCGCCCGCGTTGCCTTGTGCGGCGGCCTTTTTGGCCCATGCAATCGCCTGCCCGGTGTCCGTCTCGACATGCTGGCCAGTGGCTAGAACAACCGCCAGTTCGGTCTGGGCCGGCGCATAGCCCAAGGCAGCCGATTGACGCAGCAGTCTCAGCCACTCGGGGATATCTTTGGCGAGGCCCGCGGCGCCCTCAAACTGGTACCAGCTCATCCGATAGATCGCCTCAGGATCGCCAGCGGCCGCCAGCGCCCTGGTTTTCTCAAGGCGAGCGACTTCCTCCGCTGGCGTTTCGCCGCCCTCGAGCGTCCAGACGTACATCATTTTCGTCCAGGTAGGCGCATAGCGCCCGATCGTTTCCGGCGAGGCGAACAGGCATTTCGCCAAGCCGTCCTGGGCCGCCAGGTCCAGCAAGGGATGGCCGCTGGACTGCTCCACCTTGGACTCGAGCACCCTACCATCCATACCGATCAGGTAGGACAGGGTAACTGCTCCCTCTTCCCCGTTCCGCAGCGACTCTGCCGGCCACGCCGGCTTGGCGCAAGTCTTCAGGTTCGCGGTCAGCTTATCCATCGCAGCCGAACTCTTGGCGGCAGCATCAGCAAACTGGGGCAGGCTGAACAGGCACGCCAGCACAGCTGGCAAGAATTTCAACGGGCGCATCGATCGGATTGTCAGGTAGTAAATATTTCCCGACTGTATCACTATCGCCCAATGGCGCCAAGGGAGCCGGTTTCGGCAGCGCCCACATTTTCAGGAATTGCTGATACGGCTTCATGACATCCTCCACCAGGAACTTGTGGCCTGCGGCTGGGCGATATCGAGGCCTTCGCCGATCATCGGCGTTGCCAGGGTCTGGCCGCGGGTCGCAGCCAGGGCGGTGATCTGTTCGAACGGGTCGTCCCAGCTATGCATGGCCAGGTCGAAGGTACCGTTGTGAATCGGCAGCATGACTTTGCCACGCAGGTCGATGTGGGCCTGCAGGGTGTCCTTCGGCTGCATGTGGATGTCCGGCCATTGCGGGTCGTAGGCGCCGGTTTCCATCAAGGTCAGGTCAAACGGGCCGAAGCGCTCGCCGATTTCCTTGAAGCCTTTGAAGTAGCCGGTATCGCCGCTGAAGAACACCTTCAGGCCGCCGCTCTCGATCACCCACGAGGCCCACAGCGTCTTGTTGCTGTCCCACAGGGTGCGGCCGGAGAAGTGCTGGGCCGGGGTGGCGGTCAGCTTCAGGCTGGCTGCCGAAGCCGATTGCCACCAGCCCAATTGCTGCACCTTGGCCGCCGGCACGCCCCAGGAGACCAGGGTGTCGCCCACGCCCAACGGTGCCAGGAAGTGTTCGGTCTTGGCTTCAAGCTCGCGGATGGCGGCGTAATCGAGGTGGTCGTAATGGTTGTGCGACAGGATCACACCCTTGATTGGCGGCAGTTCGGCGATGCTGATCGGAGGCGCATGGAAGCGTGCCGGACCGGCCCACTGCACCGGCGAAGCGCGTTTGGAGAAGACCGGATCAGTCAGCCAGAACTCGCCATTGAGCTTCAGCAGGATGGTCGAATGCCCCAGGCGGAACAAAGTATTGTCAGGCGCAGCCAGCAGCTGCACACTAGTGAGTACTTGCATCGGCAACGGCTGGGCGGGCACGGTATTGGCCGGTTTATTGAAAGTGAATTCCCAGAAGATCTTCAGCGTCTTGAGAAAACCCGGCTGCCGGCGCGGAGCATCATTCCGGTATGCAGGGCGGGAATCGGCAGCATTGCAAATAAGGCTAGTCATGATGGGTTTGCTCCAGTCGGCAGGGTTCGCACCAAAAGATTACACTACACAGTGTAGTTTCGACTTTGAGAAAAGTAAACTACCCGGTGTAAAATATTCTTTATGAACCAACCCGACAAACTCACCGACCGCAAGCGCGCTGCCATCATCACGGCCGCCATTGCCGAATTCCGTGCCCGTGGCTTCGAAGCCACCAGCATGGACCGCATTGCGGCCGCCGCCAGCGTTTCCAAGCGCACGGTGTACAACCACTTCGCCAGCAAGGACGAACTGTTCGAACAAATCCTGCAGGAGTTATGGGATTGCAGTGCCGCGCTGAACGCCATCGGCTACCAGCAAGGCAAGCCGCTCAAGCCGCAGCTGATGGAACTGATGCGGCAAAAGATGGCCATGCTGCGCGACGACTACTTCCTCGACCTGGTGCGCGTCGCCATTGCGGAAGCGATCCACGCGCCGCAGCGCGCCGGCGGCATGATGACCAAACTGGGCAAGAAGGAAGAAGGCGTGGCCAGCTTCCTGCGTGCGGCACAGGAAGACAAGGTGCTGAAAGCGGGTGACCCGTCTTTCATGTCGCACATGCTGCAAGGCCAGTTGAAATCGTTCGCCCTGTGGCCGCAAGTTGCCATGGGCAAGGCGCCGCTGACGCCGCAGGAACAGGAGGCGGTCATCACCGCCACCGTCGAAATGTTCCTGTCCTACTACGGCCTTAATTGAAGCGTACCGCGTACACCGGCGGCAGCGTGGTGGAAATGGTTTGCCAGTGTTCGCCGCCATTGGTGGAGAGCCAGGCGCCGCCCGTGGTCGATGCCATCAGCAGGGTCTTGCCATCGTCGGCCACCGCCAGCCCGTGGCGGTACACCAGGTCGTAGCAATGCTCCTGCGGCAGGCCGCCGCGCAAGGTGCTGAAACTGGCGCCGCCATCGCTGGTGCGGTTGACGGCCAGCGCCGCCGCCACCGGCACCCGCTGCTGGTCGGCCACGGCCGGCACGAACCAGGCCGTCCTGCCGTCGCGCGGGTGGACTGCCACCGCGAAGCCAAAGCTCGACAGCGGCGCCGTGACTTCTTCCCAGCTTTCCGCGTTATTGCGCGACTGCCAGATGCCGTTATGGTGCTGGCACCACAGCACGTCCGGCTCGGCAGCGCAGCGCACGATGCGATGCGGGTCCTGCACCGCGCCGTTGTCCTGCATCTCCGGCGGCATGTAGCGTGCTGCCATGCCCTTGGTGCGCAACTGCCAGCTGGCGCCGCCGTCGCGCGTCAGCCAGGCGCCGCCGCACGAGACGCCGACCAGCACCGCATTGCTGTCGCGCGGGTCAACGCAGATGCTGTGGATGCCGGGCACGTCGTAGCCGCCGCCAAACCATTGCGTACGCTCCGGGACGTTCCAAAGCGACTCCACCAGTTGCCAGCTTTCACCGCGGTCGCTGGAGCGGAACAGGCCACCCGGCAGGGTGCCGGCCCACAGCACGCCCGGCTGGTCCGGGCCGCCTGCCTCCAGCGACCAGATTTGCCTGAGGGTCCAGTCCACCTTGTCGGCGCTGTCCTGCGGCTTGGGTGGATAGGCCGGCACGGCAATCTCCTTCCACTCCGCGCTGCCGCCATCGCGCCGGTGCATTTTGGCGCCAAAGTGTCCGAGGTTCAGGCAAGCATAGGTGGCGCCATCGCGCGCATCGTGCAGCACCATCGACACCGGGTCGCCGAAAAAGGATTTGTCCTCTTCCAGCTTCCATTCGCCATTGCGGTAAGCCAGTTCGAACAAGCCTTTGCGGCTTGCAATGAAAGCGCGGTCTGCCATGTTGTCATCCTCCGGATAAGGCTTGCAGCACGTAGATCTTGGAATCACTGCGCAGTGGCTCATCGAGCTCACTGCGCTTGCCGTCGATGAACACCACGACGTTGGCACGCAGGCGGCCTTGTTCGTCCAGGACGTAGGCCCCCAGGCGCGGGTTTGCAGCAAAAGCCCCGTCCAGCGCTGCGCGCAACGTCGCTGCCTGGGTCTCCAAAGCGGGAACCGGCAGGAAGCGCGCCAACTGCTGGGTAAAGATGATCTGGGCCATGGGAAAGCTATTCTAGCGCGCTTTGGCCTACAATAAACCCGTGTGCATAACCGGAGCCACACATGGGCATCACCCCGCAGGAACTCGAGCTGTTGATGCACGAAGTGGAGCAGGAAGACCCGATCGACTTTGCCGACCTGCCTTTCAATGAACAGGAATTGCGCGAGCTGGTCGCCAGCCATTTGTGCGAAATGGCGGACGCCATGGAAAGCTTCAGCGAAGAAGACCGCCGCCTGACCTTGCTGGCGGTGGCGGCCAAGCTGGTGCTGGAAAACCTGGTGCTGCACGTACAGCT
The DNA here is from genome assembly GCA_039593775.1 of Pseudoduganella sp. Classification (GTDB taxonomy): domain Bacteria; phylum Pseudomonadota; class Gammaproteobacteria; order Burkholderiales; family Burkholderiaceae_D; genus Rugamonas. Next base: position 66,980 of record JBCNOP010000004.1, on the reverse strand, counting down.
GCTCAGGCGCCACGGCTTGCCGCTCAACGAACAGACTTCCGCCCTGCTGTCACGCCTGCGCAAGCCCGATAGCTGAACGATCAGGCCAAGGTGGCGCGCGTGGTCAGGTTGCGCGCCAGGCGCAGCATGAAGCGGGCGTCGCTGCGGTCCCATGGCGTAAAACGCGGCAGCTGGTAGTGGTCGATGTCGTCGCGCGCCCGGCCCCAGGCGGTCGACACGGCCGCTTCGAAGCCAAGCTCGCGCACCATCGCCACATGTTCCGGACCATAGTCTTCGCCCGGTTTGCCGTTCGGATAAGCGAACAGCGGGACGGCTTGCCCGATCAGCGCTTCCAGTTCGGCGCGGCCCTGCGCGATTTCGTGCCGGGCCTCGGCTGGCGGCAGGCTGGTCAAAATTGGATGGTTGACGGTGTGGGCGCCAATGCCCATGCCGGCATCGCGCAGGCGCAGCAGCCGAGCGGTATCCATCATCAGCTCATCCGGCAAGGGCTGGCCGATACAGGCCGCCACTTGCGAGACCTGGGCCAGGCGTTCGCCGAGCGGCAAATATTTCAGCTGGCCGATCACGGCCACGATGGCGGCGCGCCGGCTGTCCGGTGTGTCGACCTGGTAGCGGCCCAAGCCGAGTGGCTCCAGGTCCAGCTGGCCGGGCGGGGCACGGCGGATCGCTTCGATCACGGTGTCGTTCCACATGCGGCCGCCATTCAGGAAGCCGGTGGCGATGAAGAAGGTCGCATGCAAACCGGCCTGCTGCAGCAAAGGCAGCGCCACGTCCGCATTGTCGGCATAGCCGTCGTCGAAAGTGATGCAAGCCGCGCGCGGCGGCAGTTTGCCGGCGCGCGCCAGGCGCACCGCTTCCAGCAGCGGGAGCACATTGAAGCAGGACTTCAGCAGGCGCAGCTGGCGCAGGAAATCCTCGCGGTCTACCTCGCCCGGAAAAACCGGGTCGCGCTGCGGCAGCACACGATGGTAAATCAGGATCGACAGGCCATTGGCGCCACCGGGCGACAGCAGGCGCAGCAGGAAGCGGCCGGTCACGGCAATCGGCAAGGCAGCTGTACTCATGTGGTTCCGTTGTTTTCTGCCAGCGGCCCCGCGCCGCTGGGCGCCGCAGCCGGCACGGCACTGGCAGGCGCCGCCCGCCGTGCTTCCAGCGTGCGCTCCACCAGGGCGCGCACGGCAACAATGATCGCCATGACGAAATAGGGAACGTCGAAATAGGCCAGGCTGAGGAAGGCCCCGCCGACGAAGAAGCCGATCAGCGCCACCTTCATCATCGTCACCAGCTGGTGCGCCCAGGACAGTTCTTCATCATCCTTGGTGCGCTTGCTCACCCAGCTTGCGCTATGCCAGGTCATCCCCCCCAGCAGCAGGTAAAGCAGCAGGCCTACCCAGCCATGTTCGCCCAGCACCTGGAAGTAGATGCTGTGCGCGGCATGCACATCGGTCGGGTCGGGCGCATACTTGCTGAACACATTCCTGTCATAGATTTCGAACCCGCCGCCGACGATGGGCCGGTCTTTTGCCAGGTTGAAGGCCATGGTCCAGGCGTTGATACGGCCCATTGCGGATGAGTCTGCCTGGTAGGTGCTGATGGTATTCATGCGCTCATGCCATTTCTCGGGCATCAGCAAGAACAGGAAAGGCGCGGCAAAGATCAGCACCAGCGTCAGCTTGGCCTTGTGCGGGCTCTTCAGCCACAGGAAGCCGGTCATCGCAATGATCGCCAGCAGCGCGCCGCGCGAATAGGTTCCCAGTGCGGCAGTCGCGGACAGGATCATGGCGGCAATGAGCCCGCGCTTGATCCATTTATTCTCCGTGTTCAGGAACAGGTAATAGGTCAGCGGAATCAGGATGACCAGTGCCAGCGCCATTTCATTATTGCCATCGATGAAGCTGCCGGTCGGTCCCCACACGCGGTATTGCCCGCCCGTCGCCAGGGTGAAGATCCCGCCTTTGATGCCGTAGTAGCCAAGCGAAACGAAAATGGTCCAGAGGATCCAGTTGATGTCCTTGCGCGAGCGCATCACGACCAGGACGAACAAGGTCATCAGCGCAATCTTGTTCCAGCGCGACCATAGACCGCCGATCTGGTCGGGATTGATGGCGAAAAGCGAGGTCACCGAGGGCCATAGCGCGAACAGGATGAACACCACCACCACACTGCTTTTCGGCAGGCGGAACTTGTCCCGGTTGATAAACACGGAAATGATGAAGGCGCCGGCAATGATGGCGGCAAACGGCATCGTGCGGGCAAAGCCCCAGCCCTGGGTGTGGGCGTTCATGACGCTGATCCAGACCCACATGACGCCGCCGAAAATGGGCTGGCGCAGGATGAAGGGCAAGGATCCCAGGACGATCAGGGTGACGAGGATGTCTCTCATGGCATTACCGCCAGGGCCGCTTGTGCACGGCGTTGAAGGATGGAGTCAAACAGCTGCAACTGGCCGGCCGTGGTGGCGTCCCAGCTGAATTGTTCGGCATAGCGGCGGGTGGCAGCCCGCTCCGGCGCGGCGGCGCGCAGTGCCTGCACCGCCTGCACCACGCCGGCAGCGCTGCGCTCCTGCATCAGCAGGCCTGCCTGCGGCGCCGCCACCACTTCCGGCGTGCCCCAGACGCGGCTGGCGATCGCCGGCGTGCCGCAGGCCATGGCCTCCAGCAGCACATTGGCCCAGCCTTCGCGGCTCGATGCCAGCACCATCGCATCGGCGGCGCCATAGATGGCAGGCAGCGCCGGCTGCGGTACGGCGCCCAGGAAGCGCACGCGGCTGGCCACACCCAGGTCGGCGGCCAGCTGCTCCAGGCGCTTGCGTTCGACGCCGTCGCCGGCAATCAGCAGCGTCACGTCGGGCAAGCTGGCCAGCGCCTCGATCACCAGGTGCTGGCCTTTCAGCGGCACCAGGTGTCCGACGCACAGCAGGGTGTAGCCGTCCAGGCCGAGCGCGGCGCGCTGCTGCGCGCGGTCGCCGGGCTGGAACAAGTGCAGGTCGATGCCGTTGCGCAGCGGGACAATTCGCTGCTCGTCCACCCCCAGTTGCACCAGCTCGTCTTTCAGCGCCCGGCAGACGGTCACCAGGCCGTCGGCGCGCGCGGCGGCCCAGCGGATCAGGCGGCGCGGCACCGGGTATTGCGGCAGCAGGCTGATGTCCGAGCCGCGCGCCGTGATGCTGACCGGCTTGTTGAAATACTTGCCCAGCATGGCCGCGGCCACGCCATCCGGATAGAAATAGTGGGCATCGATCAGGTCGAAATCGTAGCCTTCGTCGAGCATGCGGCCCAGGGCCTTCTTGCCGCTCTGCGCCAGCAGGAAAGGCGCCACATTCATGCCGACCTTGGGCAGCTGCAGGTAGCGCGGGTGCTGCACCTGCAGGCCGTGGCGCTGCTCGGACTGCGGCACGCGGGCAAAGTTTGCGTACTGGCCAAAACGCGGGTGCTGCAAGGGGAACCACGGCACCGGCGCCACCACGCGCGCCTGCACGCGGCCGCTGGCAACCAGCTGGCGCAGGCGCGTTTCGACGAAAATGCCGTGGCCCGGCTTGACCGCGTTCGGGTACAGCGTGGTGAAGGTGACGATTTTCATGGCTGCGCCAGCTTACCTGCCTGGCCATCCAGCTGGCCACGCAATTGGCCGTTCAGCTGGCCATACACCTTGCGGTAGCGCGCCACGCTGGCGCCCCAGTTGCGCTCGTTTTCCACGAAGGCGCGCCCCGCTGCGCGCAAGGCCGGCCAGCGCTGCGGCATTGCCAGCAGCGCCAGCACCTGGCGCGCCAGGGCCTGCGCGTCGCCAGCGGCAAACAGCACGCCGGTGCTGCCGTCTTCGATCAGTTCCTTGTGGCCGCCCACGTCCGACGCCACCATCAGGCGGCCCTGGGCCATCGCTTCCAGCGGCTTCAGCGGCGTCACCAGGTCGGTCAGGCGCATCTTATGGCGCGGGTAGCACAGCACGTCGACCAGGTTGTAATAGCGCTGCACCTGGCTGTGCGGCACGCGGCCGGTGAAGACCACCTGCTGCTCCACGCCCAGCGCTTTGGCCTGGGCCCGCAGCGCCGGCTCCTGGTCGCCGCCCCCCACCAGCAGCAGGCGGACGTCGGGGCGCTGCGCCAGCATGGCCGGCAGCGCGTCGAGCAGGATATCCAGGCCTTCATAGGCGTAGAAGGAGCCGATGAAGCCGAGCACGGTCTTGCCGTCCAGGCCCAGTTGCGCCGCCAGTTCTTCGTCGCGTGCGCCGCCGACGCTGAAATCGCCGATGTCCACCGCATTCGGGATGACTTCGATCTTGCTGGCGGGGATGCCGCGCGTACTGGCGATCTCGGCGCGCAGGCCTTCGCAAATGGTGGTGGCAAAATCAACGCGGCGCAGCGCCCAGGTTTCCAGGCCCCGCGTCAGGCGGTAGCGCAAGCCCCATTCCTTGCTGGTGCCGTGGTCCACGGCAGCGTCCTCCCAGAAGGCGCGGATCTCGTACACCACCGGGATGCCCAGCTTGCGGCCCACGCGCAGGGCAGCCACGGCGTTCAGGGCCGGCGAGTGCGCGTGCAGCACGTCCGGCTTGACCTCTTGCGCCACTTCCAGCAGGCGCGCGGCCAGCGCGTCGATCACCGCCACCTGGTTCAGCACCGGCAGTTTCGACCTCAGGCCGGTCGCCGGCGGGGTGCGGAAAAATTCCAGGCCGTCCACGCATTCGCGCAAGACATCCACCTTGCCCTGCTTGGGGCCGGTGATGTGGAAAGTCTCCCAGCCCAGCGCACGCTGGCCGCGCAGGATGGAGCGCGTGCGGAAGGTGTAGCCGCTGTGCAGCGGGATCGAATGGTCGAGGACGTGGAGGATGCGGATGCTCATGCCTGCATTTCCTTGCGCAGGAAGGCTTCAAACATCAGCACCGTCCAGATCGGGGCACTGTAATCGCGCCGTCCGCTCTGGTGCATCTCCACCATCTCGCGCAGGAAGGCCTGGTTGAAGATGCCGGTGGCTGCCAGGTTCGGGCCCAGTAACGCCTGCTGCACGCGTTCGCGCAGCGGGCCGCGGAACCAGCCGGCCAGCGGCACGGCAAAGCCCTGCTTCTTGCGGTACAGGATATCGTGCGGCAGGTACTTTTCCATCGACCGCTTGAAGATGTACTTGCCTTCGCTGCCGCGCAGCTTCATCTCCGGCGGCAGGCCGGAAATCCATTCGACCAGCTGGTGGTCCAGCAGCGGCACCCGCACTTCCAGGGCGTGCGCCATCGAGGCGCGGTCGACCTTGGTCAGGATGTCGCCCGGCAGGTAGGTCTTCATGTCCAGGTACTGGATCATCGACAGCGGGTCGTCGGTCGGCGCGTTGGCGGCATGCCCGCGCATCACGTCGATGGCGCGGTAGCCCTGCAGCTGCTGGCGGAAGCTGTCCGAGAACAGTTGCTTGCGCATGGCATCGGTCATGATCGACACGCCGTGGAAGTATCCCTCCACCAGGTCGCGCGACAGCGCTTCGAAGGTGGTCTTGGCGCGGAACACGCGCGGCGCCCAGTCGGCCTTCGGGTACCAGCGGCCCAGGGTGCCGAACACCGGCTTGCGCAGCGCTTCCGGGATGCGCCCGCGCACGCTCTGCTCCGCCATGGCGTAGCGGTAACGGCGGTAGCCGGCCAGGTTCTCGTCGCCGCCGTCGCCCGACAGCGCCACGGTGACGCGCTTGCGCGCCAGCTGGCATACGCGGTAGGTCGGGATCGCGGAACTGTCGGCATACGGTTCGTCGTACAGGCCGGCCAGGGTGTCGAGCAGGCCGTAGTCGTCGGTGTCCACGGTTTCCACAAAATGGTCGGTGTGGTACTGCTGCGCCACCTTCTGCGCATACTCGGATTCGTCGAAGGCCTTGTCGTTGAAGGCGATCGAGCAGGTATGCACCGGGCCGTCCGACTCGCCGGCCATCATCGCCACCACGGCGGAGGAATCGACGCCGCCGGACAGGAAGGCGCCCAGCGGCACCTCGGCCACCAGCCGGATCTTCACCGCTTCGCGCAGGCGCTCCACCAGCTCGCCCTGGGCGTCGCTCTCGGTCATTTTCTGGTGCAGCTTGAACGGCACGTCCCAGAACTGTTCCGGCTCGGCCAGCGGGGCGCCGACTTTCTGCGTCAGGCGGAAGCCGGGAGAGAGCTTGAGCGCGCCCTTGTAGATGGTCTTCGGCTCCGGCACGTAGCCGTAGGCGAAATAGTCTTCCACTGCGCGCGGGTCGATGTCGCGCGGCAGCGACGGATGCATGCGCAGCGCTTTCAGTTCCGAGCTGAAGGCGAACCAGCCGTCCGGGGTCATGGCGTAGTACAGCGGCTTGACGCCCATGCGGTCGCGCGCCAGGAACATCACCTGCTTGTTGCGGTCCCACAGGCCGATGGCGAACATGCCGCGGAAGCGGTGCACGCAATCCTCGCCCCATTGTTCCCAGGCATGCACGATGACTTCGGTGTCGCTCCTGGTCTTGAAGGTGTGGCCGAGCGCCTTGAGTTCCGCAGTCAGCTCGCGGTAGTTGTAAATCTCGCCGTTGTAGCACACCATCACGCTGCCGTCCTCGTTGCCGAGCGGCTGCTGGCCCATGGCGATGTCGATCACCGACAGGCGGCGGTGGCCGAAGCCCACGCCCGGCTCGACATAGATGTCGCCCTCGTCAGGCCCGCGATGGTGCTGGGTGTCGTTCATGCGGCGCAGCAGCGCCTCGTCCACTGCGCGCCCGCCACGCGCATCCATGATCCCGGTTATTCCGCACATGATGGTACTGCCCTTCTGGTCTTGATCTTGCGTTCGCACAGGACGTCGTACATGTCCTGGTAAGCGGCCACCATGGCCGGCATGCTGTACTTGCGCAGCACCCGTTCGCGGCCGGCCAGTCCGTGGCGGCGCGCCAGCTGCGGCGCCTCCACATAATGCTTCAGCGCGGCCGCCATCGCGGGCGCGTTGGACGGCGGCACCAGCTGGCCGGTGACGCCGTTGTCGATCACTTCCGGGATGCCGCCCACGCGCGTGCCCACCACGGGCAGGCCGGCTGCCATCGCCTCCAGCGCCGCGCCCGGCGTGCCTTCAGCCAGCGAAGGCAAGGCAAACATGTCGAAACTGCGCAGCAGGTCCGGCACATCGTTGCGCGTGCCCGGCAGCCACACCGCGTCGGCGATGCCGGCCGCGGCGGCCTTGTCGCGCAGGTCCTGCAGCAGCGGCCCGTCGCCGATGATGGCCAGGCGCAGGCGCTCGCGCTGCTGCGGCACCAGGTCGCGCAGCAGCACGAAAGCCTCGAGCAGCGTGGCATGGTCCTTCACGTCCTGCACCCGGCCTACGCTGCCGATCACGATGTCGCCGTCCTGGAAGTAGGGACGCGCTTCGCCCTCGCCGCGTACGCGGTAGCGCTCGGTATCGATGCCGTTTGGCAGCATGCGGCTCTTGGCGGCCGGCACCCCGATGACGGCGCGGTTCCAGTCTTCCATCGCGGCCGAGTTGGCGTAGCAGACGTCGTAGAACGGCAGCATCAGGCGGCGCAGCAGGTTGTGCTTGCGGTTGGTGCCGTGCGGGTCGCCGGCATCGCGGCCATGCGCGCCGTTGACGCGCACCGGCACCCCGGCCAGCAGCGCGGCCGGGCCATATTCGATGGCGGCCAGGTTATAGCTGTGCAGCACAGCCGGCTGCAGCCGGCGCAGCAGCTTCCACAGCGCCACATGCGTCGGCAGCGAGAGGCCGGGCTGCTTGTCGAGCACGTGCACCGTGACGCCGGGCTTGCTGATGCGCGCCGCAAACGCCGGGTTGGCGCGCGTCAGGCACACCACCGCGTGGCGGTAGCGCTCGGCTGGCATGCGGTTGATGCGCTCGACCATGAGGTTCTCCAGCCCGCCGAAGTCGAGCATGTAGGTCAGGTGGACGATGAGCGGGGTGTCGTTCATGTTGCGCGTCACGGGCGTTGATTACTGGCCAACAGCACATCCAGCGGCCCCAGGTTGGCAGCCAGGAATCCGCGCAGCGCGTCCCGGGCGGCGGCAGGGTCTTCGTCGTAGGGTGCATAGACCATCACAACGGCGCCATCGCCGTTGCCTGTTGTCAATTTTTCCTTGACTTGTAATATTTTGCCAACATAATCGTTGCTGGTCAATTGCCCGCCGATCCAGTACCACTGCCACACCAGCAAGCGGTGGCCCTCATAGCCCAGCTGGGCTTCGCGCACCCGCAGCCGCCGCCCGTCCAGCGCCACCTCGTATGGCAGCACGCGGTTTTCGCGGAACGCCGACTTATGCCCGCCGAAGCGGTTGACGGCGCTGATCATCTTGCCGCCGTCGGCCTGGTCGCGGTAATACAGCACGGTCAGGCCGACCGGCTTGGCCAGCTCGAAACTGCGCTGCAGGGTGGCGCTCGGCGCTGCAAACTGGGGCTGGTAGTCCTGTAGGGCGGGTGCGGCCTTGCTGGGCGAAGCAAACTGCTCGAGGCGGACCGGCGGCACGCTGCGCTGGCGGTATTCCAGCCAGGCGGCATAGGCCGGGCTCGCGGCCAGCACAGCAGCAACGGCCAGGGCGGCGCCGCCCAGCGCTGGCCACGGCAGCGGCGGCGCGGCGGCCGGCGCCGCCGGGGCCGCGGCCGGGTGCGGCAGGTGGTCTTCGCGCCAGAAACTGCCGATCCAGAACAGCAGCAGCATCACCACGCCGAAGAACAGCCAGCCATAGATCAGGTGGTCGACCCCCACCGCCAGCGTCATGTCGCTCAGGTGGCCGATCATCACGATCAGGTAGGCGCGCGCGCCGTTGGCCAGCACCGGCACGATAACCGAGGCAAGGATGAACAGGGCACGGCGCCAGGTGCTGCGGTAGCTCAGGTAGGCGAACAGGCAGCCCAGGGTGATCGACGACACCAGGTAGCGCAAGCCGCTGCACGCTTCCACGACCGACCAGTTGCCGCTCGGGATAGAAAAGTTATTGCCGTCGCGCAGGACCGGGATGCCCGTCAGGCGCAGGGCCCACACCGTCATGTCGGCGGTGAGGTTGATCAGCGGCGGAAGCAGGGCCTCGCCAAACGGTACCGCGAACAGCACGAACAGCAGCGGGAACGCCAGGGCGCGGGCGACTTGCCGGCCCAGCACCGCCAGCACGGCCAGCGGCAGCATGGCAGCCAGCGCATAATGCGCCACCACCTGCACTTTGACCAGCTCAGCCAGCAGCCACAGCAGGCTGATGGCGGCCAGCGGCAGCAGCGCCCACCAGCATGGCGCGGCCGCGATGCGCAGCAGTTCCGCGCGCTGGCGCCACACCAGCCACAGGCTGATCGGCAGGATCACGTAGCCATGGGCAAACGTGCCGGAACTGTCCCAGATCGCGCGCACCGACAGCGCGGTCGGCAGGTAGATCAGCAAGGGCAGCAGCATCGCCGCCGCCACCAGCAGCACGCTGCGCAGGCCGCTCGCGGCAGCCACCGGCGGCGCCGGCGCAGGCTGCGGCGCGGCGGGCGCTGGCGCCGGCTGGCCTGTTGTAGGGACGGTATTCATGCTTGGCTCCACTCGACGGTGGCCGCGCCGCTGGTGCGCGCAGCCGGAGTTTCGATCATGCGGTCCAGCGGCGCCAGCCGGGCGTCCCAGCTGTAGGCGGCGAGCACGCGCGCCCGCGCGGCCTGCCCCAAGGCGTCCCGCGCCGCCGCCGAGCCGGCCAGCGCACTGGCGGCAGCTTCGATCCACTGCGCCGCGTCGGCGGCCAGCAGCAGTTCGCGCCCGACTTCGGCCTCGATGCCTTCCAGCGCCTGCGGTGTGACCAGCACCGGACGGGCCATCGCCATCGCCTCCAGCACCTTGTTCTGGATGCCGCGCGCCACGCGCAGCGGCGCCACCGACAGGGCCGCGTGTGCCACGTAGGCGCGCACATCGGGCACGGTGCCGGTAACGGTAATGCCCGGCTGCGCGGCCAGGGCCTGTACCTCGGGCGCGGGGCGGGCGCCCACGATCACGAAGCGCAGCGCAGGGTCGCGCGCGCGCAGCGCCGGCAGCACTTCGGCCGCGAACCACTGCACGGCGTCGATATTGGGCCAGTAGTCCATGGCGCCGCAGAACACCAGCGCTTTTTCGCCGGCGGCGTAGGGGTTGGCGAAGTCGCCGGGCGCGAAATACGCGGTGTCGACGCCGTTGCTGAAGGAACCGATGCGCTGCGCGCTTTCCGGCGCCAGGCTGCGGAACAGGTCCGCTTCCGGCGCCGACACGAACAGCGAGGCATCGAAACTGGCGGCCACCCGGCGCTCGTAGCGCAGCAGGCGGCTCGCTTCGTAGCCAAACACCATGCTGGCCGGCCATTTCTTGCGCTCGGCATACTGGCGCCACTTGTCGGAGTCGACGTCAACAAAGTCGATCACGCGGCGCGCCTGCGGCCAGGCCTCGGCGTATTGCGCCATCGGCGAGGAGAACACCACGATGCGGCCGATGCCATGGCGGCGCATGGCGTCGTCGACCCAGCGCTGCAGCCCGGCGCTGCGGTAGTAGTCGTACGACAGGGAGCGGTTGCGCAGCAGCGCGGCGAGGCTGCGCACACGGGCGGCACGCGGCGCCAGCGCGGCAAAATGGGTCGAGGCGCACAGCGCCTGCAGCACCGGCACATGCTGCCAGTCGTCGGGGTCGTCGACGAAGGTGGCCAGATGCACGCGGTAGCGCTGCGCCAGGTGCTTGAGCAGGTGCCATGAGCGGATCTTGTCGCCTTTGTTGGGCGGATAGGGCATGCGATGCACCAGTAACAGCAGGTCTTCCACGGCTTACCCCAGGTGTTTGACGATGCGCGGGCCGAGCGCATTGGCCAGCGGCACGGGCAGCATCTTCCACAGCTTGATGAACAGCTGGAATTTCGGGTTCAGCGGATTGACGTCCGGCAGCTCGCCGGCCGCGAACAGCTGGTATTCGTACGGCAGGTGCTGCGGCGTGAAGCCCCAGTTCTTCTTGAAATCGAAGGCGCCGGTGCCTTTCTTGCTGCGGCCGAAGTCGAACAGGCGGCAGCCCCTGGCGGCGGCGGCCTGCATCAGGTTCCAGTACATGAAGTCGTTGCCGGCCACCTCGCGCGCGATATCCATGCCGCCGCCATAATAAGGCAGCACTTCATCGCGGAAGAAGAAACTCAGCACGCCGGCCACCAGCTTGCCGTCCTGCGTGATGACGCGCACTTCACAGTCATCCTTGAACACGTCCTTCAGCATGGCGAAGTAGCGCTTGGGGAACACCGGGGTACCCAGCCGGTGCACGCTGTGGGCGTAGGCTGTGAACATGCGGTCGACGTTATCGTCCACCTCCCCCTGCAGGCCGAGCTTGATGCCTTTGCGTACCATCGCGCGCTGCTTGCGCGGGATGGCATTCATGTTGTCTTCGTCGTTGGCGCTGATCGCCTTGCGGAAGGTGTAGTACAGGTCCTTGCTTTGCCACTTCGGGTGATCCGGGTGGCAAGCCTGGTAGCTGCGGTACTCCAGGTGGCCGACGCCAAGCGCGGCGGCCAGTTCTTCGGCGGCCTGGTCCAGCAGCTTGCGCGCGGTGTCGGTGGTAGCAGCCACGCCGCCGTATACGCAGAACGGCAGCGCTGCCAGGTAGTGGCCGAACATCCTGCTTTTCATCTGCGCCAGCGGCAGCACGCCGGTAATCTGGCCGCCCTCCTCGACGTAGAAGAACCAGGTCTGCTTGCCGTAACATTGCTCGAGGATGGCCTGCCAGCCGGCGCGGTGGAAGAAGGTCGCCTCGGGGCAGGTTTCGACGAAGGCGTCCCAGCGGGCGCGTTCTTCGGTGCCGCTGCCGAGCAGTTGTACCAGCACCGGCAAACCCGGGCCAGGCCCAAGGGCCTGCTCCTGGCTCGCGGCCGCTGCCGGTTTTGCGGCAGCCACCGCCAGCGCAGTTGCCGCTTCCGCTTCGGCCTTGGCGCGTGCCGCGCGGCGCTCTGCCGCTGCTTCGATGATCGAGGTCATTGCTGCCCCAGGAAAATGCGGTCCATGCGATCCCACGCGAAATCGCGTGTCAGGGCCCTGATGCGCGACTCCATGCGGTGCAGGTTGACGTAGTGGCGGAAGCGCGTCTTCAGCCCCAGGCCTTCCGGGCGCGGCTGGCCGGGATCGAGCTCCCACGGGTGGCAGTAGAAGATGGCCGGCTGGCCGTCTTCCTTGTTCACGCGCCGCATCATGCCGCGCGACAGCGCATACGGCAGCAGGCGGAAATAGCCGCCGCCGCCGGCCGGCAGGTTGCGCTGGCCGATGCGCACCGTGGTGATCGGCACTTCCAGCAAGCCTTGCTCGCCGTTCGGATGGAAGGCAAAGCGCGGCGCATCGGGCATGCCGTAATGGTCGTGCGCAATCGGGTAAATCGAGGAGCTGTAGCGGTAGCCCGCTTCCTGCAGCACGTCCAGCGCCCACAGGTTGGCCGGGCCGATCGAGAAGCTGGGCGCACGGTAGCCGATCACCTGCTGGCCGCCAATGTCTTCCAGGATTTTCTTGCTGCTGGAAATATCGTCCATGAACTGCTCGCGCGACTGGTCGGAAGCGCGCAGGTGGCCATAGCCATGGCTGGCCAGTTCATGGCCGCCGGCCACGATACGGCGCACCATTTCCGGGTAGCGCTCGGCGATCCAGCCCAGCGTAAAGAAGGTGCCCTTGGCCTTGCCGTCGTCCAGGATGGCGAGCACGCGCTCGATGTTGGCCTCCACCCGGCACTCGCGCTGCGGCCAGCTTTCGCGGCTGATGTGCGGCGCGAACGCCGACACCTGGAAGTAGTCTTCCACGTCGATGGTCATCGCGTTGCGAACGCCAGCGTCCATGGTCAGCCCCGCGCCTTCAGCCAGTCCAGCACAATGGCGGCAATGCGCTCGGCGGCGCGGCCATCCCAGAAGTGCGGGATACGGCCGGCCTTGCCGGCGCCTGCCAGCTGCGCCTCGTAGGCCGCCAGGATGTGCGCCGGGTCGTTGCCGGCGATGGTGTTGGTGCCTTCGTCGACGGTGATCGGGCGCTCGGTGTTGTTGCGCAGCGTGATGCATGGGGTGCCCAGCGCCGTGGTTTCCTCCTGGATGCCGCCGGAATCGGTCAGCACCACGCGCGCATCCTTCATCAGGCCCAGCATCTCCAGGTAGCCCATGGGCGGCAGCAGCAGCACTTCCGGGCGGTCCAGCAGGTGGCTCAAGCCGAACTTCTCGATGGTGGCGCGGGTGCGCGGGTGCACCGGGAAGATCACGGGCGTGCGTTCGGCAATCTTGGCGGCGGTTTCCAGCAAGCCTTGCAGCACGGCCTTGTCGTCCACATTCGACGGGCGGTGCAGGGTCAGCACGGCGTATTCGCCCTTGCCGGCCTTGAAGTCCGGGCGCCCGGCATCGGCCGCGATGCGCGGCGCCGGAATCGCACGCGCCAGGTTGGCGCGCAGGGTATCGATCATTACGTTGCCGACAAAGTGCACGCGGCCGGCGCCGATGCCTTCTTTTGCCAGGTTGTCGGCGCCGCTTTCTTCGGTGGTGAACAGCAGGTCGGACAGCTGGTCGGTCAGCACGCGGTTGATTTCTTCCGGCATGGCGCGGTCGAAGCTGCGCAGGCCCGCTTCCACATGGATCACCGGCACACCCTTTTTGGCCGCCACCAGTGCGCAGGCAATGGTGGAATTGACGTCGCCTACCACCAGCACGGCAGCCGGCTGCACTTCATCCATGGCCGGCTCGAAGCGCTTCATCACTTCCGCAGTCTGCTGGGCGTGGCTGCCGGAACCGACTTCCAGGTTGATGTCCGGGCTGGGGATGCCCAGCGCATCGAAATACTGCTGGTTCATGGCCACGTCGTAGTGCTGGCCGGTGTGCACCAGCAGCGCCTCGACTTGCGGCTTGAGCTGGGCGAAGGCGGCCATGATAGGCGCCATCTTCATGAAATTCGGGCGCGCGCCGACGACGCACAGGATACGGAAGGCACTCATTCGTTGCTGTCCTGGTGGATGTTGTAAGACGAAGGCGAACGCACGATCTTCTTCAGGATCGACAGCACCGACGCCAGCGATTTTTCGACGCGCATCATGCGCTCGTCCAGCAGCGCCGGGTACTGGCCGCCGAACATCATGTCGGAAGCGCCAGCGGCATGCATGGCGCCATTGGCGCCATTGGCGCCCTCGGCGCCGGGCGCCGCTGCGTCAGCCGGCGGCGGCTGGAATTCCTGCGCGATGTCGCGGATCACCGTGTCGACGTCGGCATCGGTGAACTCCTGCATTTCTTCCAGGAAGCCCATCAGCAGCAGGCGGTCCATCAGATGGTTGGTCTTGCGCGGGATGCCGCCTGTGTATTCGAACACGGCGGCATAAGCGGCCGGCGTCAGGTGCGGGTTGCCGCTCCAGCCGACGGTGCGCATGCGGTGCTCGATGTAGGCATTGCTTTCGCTGCTGTCCATCGGTCCCAGGTGGTAGGTCGCAATCACGCGCTGGCGCAGCTGCGACATGCCGGGGCTGTGCAGGGTGGCGCGGAATTCCGGCTGGCCCAGCAGGAAGGTCTGCAGCAGCGATTTCTCGTCGGTCTGGAAATTGGACAGCATGCGCAATTCTTCCACCACTTTCGGCGTCAGGTTCTGCGCTTCGTCAACCACCAGCAGCGCGCGCTTGCCATCCTGCTCACACTGGCGCAGGAACACTTCCAGCCGTGCCAGCAGCGTGGTCTTGCTGGCCGTGTCCTCGCACGGCAGGCCAAAGCCGCCCACCACGCCGCGCAGCACGTCGTCGGAACTGAGATGGGTGTTGACCAGGTGGCAGGTGACGATCTTGTCCGACTCGATCTGGTTGAACAGGTTGCGCACCAGCGTGGTCTTGCCGGCCCCGACTTCGCCGGTAATGACGATGAAACCTTCGCCCTGCGACAGGCCGTATTCCAGGTAAGCCATGGCCCGTTTATGGCCCTTGCTGCCGAAGAAGAAATGCGGGTCGGGCCGCAGGCGGAAGGGCTTGTCGCTCAGCCCGTAATAGCTTTCATACATGGCAAACCTTGCTGATTAAAATTTGGTTCTCAGCGACGCGGTCACGGCATTTTCTTTGTAGCTCAGCCCGCCCAGCCCGGTCGTCGCCTGCACGTGGCGTAGTTCCAGGCTGGCTGTCGTCCGCGCCGTGAAGGTGCGCGTCAGGTTAAGGCGCAGGTCGCGGTGCTGGCTCTCACGTTCATCGCTCAGCGATTTAACGTTGGTGGCATTGCCGATCAGGGTCGCCACGGTTTGCGCACCGGCCCGGTAGCTGACGCTGGCCATGGCGCCGGTCTGCTCGGTATTGTCGTTCAGCGAAAGCAGCGTACTGCCCAGCAAGCTGCTGTCGACCTCCTGGCTGGACAGCATTTCGCGCTTGCTCTTGAACACGGTGAGGGTGCTGGTGGTGCGCGCCAGCTGCCAGGCCACCGAGGCGTTGAGCTGCTTCTGCAGCGAATAGCGGTTGCTCAGGAAATTGACGCTGCTGGCCAGCGACGGCGGCAAGCCGGCGGCCTGGATATAGGCCTGGACTGCCGCGGCCCGCAGCAGCGGGTCGGGAATCCGGGCGCGGAACAGATTGTCCAGCATGGCAGCCGTATCGATCGCCTGCGGCAGCAGGAACTGGCTGCGTGTGCTGCTGACCGCATCGCTGTAGACGATGTTCCAGACGGTGCCGCGGCTGCGGTGCTGCAACGCCAGGCTATAGCTGGGCCCATAGAAACGGTGCCCGGCGGAAGCCTGCAGCGAGGTGCGCGCCGACGGCGTCCACTGCACATTGGCGCCGTAGGCCGCGCCGGACTGGGCCCCGCCCAGTCCGCTGAACTCATAATCGTCATAGCCGCCGAATACGCCAACACTCAGCTGTGGCGTGGCGATATAGCGCAAGTTGAGGTTGGCCGCCTTGGAGCTGCTGCTCTGCGAACGGGTGCCGCGGGTGGCAGCTGGCAGCTCTTCGTCGATCACCGAGCGCATCGCGCTGGCGTCCCAGCCAAAGCGGCGGAACGTGGACCCGCTGCTCAACTGGCCACTGATGGTATTGCCTTCGCTGCGGCGCATGCCGACATTGTCGGTGCTGACCGAATCATGGGTATAGCGCAGCTGGCCATTGGCAAAGGCGCCGAAGCGGTGCACCAGGTAGGGGCTGATGCGGTAAGTGCGCACTTCATTGCGGTTGGTGCTCACGTAATCATTGCCGGCCGGCAGCGGCCCAAAGGCCGAGGTGGCTTGCTGGTGGACACCAGCCTCCGCATCCAGGTACAGCAACTCCTCGACCAGGCGTGACTTGAGCCTGCTGGTCAGGTCCTGGCTATGGCTCTGGTTGCCGTTGCGGCGCCCGCCCGAATACTGGTTCAGGTTCAGCGCATAATCGATGCTGAAATCAAAGCGCTGGGAATGGTTCAGCAAGCGGAAGCCAGGCGTGAGCTGCAGCACGAAGCCGCCTTCGGCATGCTCCTTGTCGGCCAGCGTCACATTGTCGGAATACGTCACGCGCCCGGCAGCATACGGCGTGAAATCCCACGCCGCATGGGCCGGGAACGCGGTGCACAGGCCCGCTGCCAGCGGCAGCAGGGCCATGCGGCCGCGCTTAGCCATAGTGATAGTCATAGGTTTCGGTACCCGGGAATTCACGCGACTTGTTGTAGATCAGGTTGACGTTGCTCAAGCCCTCAAGCTGGCGCAGCGACTCCTTGACCGCGTGCTGGGTGGTGCGTTCCGACTCCACCACCAGCACGATCTGGCCCATATTCGAGGCCAGCACATGCGATTCGGAAGTCAGCAGCAGCGGCGGCGAATCGAAGATCACGATACGGTCCGGGTAGCGGTTCGCGATTTCGTTCACCAGGTTCTTCATCATGTGCGAAGCCAGCAGCTCAGTCGCGCGCGGCGAACTGGTGCCGGCCGGCAGGATCGACAGGGTATTGACGTTGGTGCGCAGCATGACGTCGGCCATGTCGATATTGTCGTCCAGCAGGATGTCCATCAGGCCGCGCTGGGCCGGCAGGCCGAGCGTGCGCAGCACTGAAGGGCGCGCCACGTCGGCGTCGACCAGCAGCACGGTATGGTCAAGTTCCATGGCAATGCTCATGGCCAGGTTGATGGCGCAGAAGGTCTTGCCTTCGCCCGGCAGGGAGCTGGTGATCATGATCAGGTTGCCCGGATTGTCGCCCGGCTTGCGGGCGGCGAAGGCGCGCTTGATCAGCGGGCGCTTGATGATGCGGAAGTCTTCCACCAGCGCGGTGCGGCCGCCGGCGGCCGTCACCAGGCCGGACTCGTGCATGCGCATCAGGTCCAGTTCCACCGTGTGGGCGGTGCGGCGGCTGCCATCGCCGCGCGCGGGCAGGCTGGCCGGCGCCGGCGCGGCGGCAACAGCCGGCGTGGCCGCTGCCGGGGCAGCGGCGGCCGGCGCAGCCACTGGCGCCGCGTGGACAGCTTCAGCTGCCGGAGCCGCGGCCGGTGCTGGAGGGCTAGCGGCTTCGGTAGCGGCGTCGGCAGGACGCGCGTGCCCAAGACGGTTGGCGGCTTTTTCGATAATGCTCACTTGATAGACTCCCTGGATGGTGCGCAGCTCAACCGGCCCGCAACAAGGTTGCGGTCATGACGCCGCCAAACGCGGTCATCAGCGAGGCGACGGCGAGGCCGAAGGCATACAGCCGGCGCCGGCGCGACGAGCGCTGCTGCTCGGTCCAGTTCATGCCGACGGTGCCGAGGATCGGCACCCCGGTCACTTCGCGCAGGCTGTGCTGGCTGAGGAAAGTAGGACGTACCTGGCTCATCAGGAAGGCGCCGCCCAGGCCGCACATCAGGGCGATGCCGAACACCAGTGAATACAGGCGGGTGCGGTTCGGGCCAACCGGGGTCAGCGGGACGACCGGCGGGTCGATCACGCGGAAACTCATCATGTCGGTAGCCGAGCTGAGGTCGCCGGACAGCTTGGCCGCTTCGCGCCGCTGCACCAGCTTTTCATAGTTTTCCTTGTTGATCGCGTAGTCGCGGTTGAGCTGGGCCAGTTGCGCTTCCACTTCCGGCGCTGCCGTGCTCTGCGAGCGCAGCCGGTCCAGGCGCGCCGAGTATTCGCCGACGCGTGCCTTGAGCGCGGCCACGCGCGCCTCTTCCACCGACAGCGCCACATTCATCTGCTGCAGCATCGGGCTGTAGCCCATGCCCGGGTCGCCATTCTTGGCGGCCTTCTTCGCCTCTTCCTTCTTGCGCTGCTGCAGGTTGGCAATCAGGCGCTTGGCCGAGACGATGTCCGGATGCGCTTCGGTATATTGCATGCGCAGGCTGTCGAGCTGTTTTTCCAGTGCCGAGATGCGGCCATCGATTTCCGGGTTGGAGATGTCGCTGGCATCGGCGACCGGCGCCATGTCTTCGCCGGCAATCTGGCGCTTGATCGCATTGCGCGCCTGTTCGGCTTCCAGCAATTCCAGGCGCGCCTGGTTCAGCTTGTCCGCCAGGTCGCCGAAATTGCTCGAATAGTCGCTGCCCTGGCGCGGCAACAGGCCGATGTGGCGGATCTTGAACTCCTTCAGCGCGTTTTCCCCGGCTGCCAGGCGCTCCTCATACATCTTGATCTGGTCGTCGATGAACTGCACCGCCTTTTCCGAATCCTGCTTCTTGCCGCCGAAGGAGCCTTCGACGAAGATGGTCAGCAGCGCCTGCACCACTTCCTTGCCCAGTTTGGGGTGCTCATTGTTGTAGGAGATGGTGTAGATGTCGTCGCGCTCGGTGCCGGTGACCTTGATGGCGGTCATCAGCTCGTCGACCTGCCTCTCGTGTTCCTTGCCGTCCTTGGCCTTGATGTCCAGGTCCACCATGCGCAGCACACGTTCCACATTGGGCCGGCTGATCAGGGTGCGGCGCATGAACATCACCTGCTGCTCCACGTTGGGCGTGGTGGTCATGCCGGCCATCAGCGGTTTCAGGATACTCTGGGTATCGACATACACCCGGGCCGACGCCTGGTAATCGTTGGGCAAGCGGAACACCACGGCCCAGCCGATAAGGGCCACCAGCCAGGCGATTGCCACGCCATACCAACGGTATTTCCCGATTGCCTTAAGAAAGGTCAACAGCAATGCCAAAATCTCTGCCATTTCGATCACTCATCCCTGGTTAGGCAGGCAAACTGTCGCAATGCCCACATCTAATATTGCCTAAATAACATCTAATCTCTATCATACAGCAGAACGCGCTGCCTGTTACTATTAATTTATCTCTGTTGCGCACTGCTGACGAAAAGAATTTAACATTTCCACAAGGAAATTCACCACTTTGGGGGCTGCATGGCAAAGCTGATTTCACTATTCCTGGCGGCCTGGCTGTGCTGGGCCAGCCCCCTTGCCGCGGCAGCGCCGCTGCCGCGCACCATTGCTGCGGTCAAGCCCAGCGTCGTCGGCATCGGCACCTTCAACCGCACCCGCAGTCCTGCCATCGTATTCCATGCCACCGGCTTTGTGGTCGGTGACGGACTGTCGGTTGTGACCAACGCCCATGCGGTCACTGCACTCGATACGGAAAAACTGGAAACCCTTGGCATCGTTACCGGCAAGGGCGACCAGCTGCAGTTCCGCGAAGCGAGCGTGGTCAACATCGACCGTGCGCACGACCTGGTGCACCTGCGCATGAAAGGCACGCCGCTGCCGGCGCTGGCCCTGGGCAACAGCGAACTGCTGGAGGAAGGAAGCGACCTGGTGTTTACAGGCTACCCGCTGGGCATCATGCTGGGCCTGAACCCGGTCACCCACCGCGCCCTGCTGGCGGCACAGACCCCGGCCATCTTGCCAACGCCGAATTCGCGCGGCCTCAATCCGCGCGCCGTATTGCAGCTGCAGCGTGGCGCGCCGTTCACGATTTACCAGCTCGATGGTACCGCTTACCCCAGCAATAGTGGCAGCCCCGTGTATGATCCCGAAACCGGCACCGTGGTGGCAGTCATCAATATGACCCTGGTCAAGGGCATGAAGGAAAGCGCGATCAGCGACCCCAGCGGCATCAGCTACGCCATCCCGGTGCGCCACGTGCTCGAGTTGCTGCAGCAAGGCGGCGCGCAAAAATAGCAAAGTAAAATAGCAAGACTCGTGGTATAACAGGCAATGCTAAAAAGGCAAACAAGGAGAATAATGTGAATATGCAAACCAAGCTGGCCCGTCTTTTCGCCGCGAGCGCTGTCGTCCTTGGCGCACTGGGCCTGGGTGGCTGCTCTACGCCCCATAGCGGGGCGCCGGCAGATGCCGGCGTCGTGCCGCAAACCGATTACCTGATCGGCCCGGGCGACAACCTGAGCATCATCGTCTGGCGCAACCCGGAAGTGTCGCAAACGGTGCCGGTGCGCCCTGACGGCAAGATCACCACCCCGCTGGTGGAGGACTTGCCTGCCAGCGGCAAGACTTCCACCGAATTGGCGCGCGATATTGAAAAGGCGCTGGCCAAATTCATCCAGCAGCCGGTGGTCACGGTCATCGTGACTGGCTTCGTCGGCACCTATGGCGAGCAGATCCGCGTGATCGGCCAGGCCGCCAAGCCGCAGTCGCTGCCTTACCGCCGCGACATGTCGATCCTGGACGTGATGATTGCCGTGGGCGGCGTCACCGAATTTGCAGCCGGCAATAAAGCCAGCATCATCCGCATGGTCGACGGCAAACAGCAGCAATTCACCGTGCGCTTGAACGACCTGATCAAGGATGGCGACATTTCCGCCAATGTGCCGATGCGTCCGGGCGACATTCTGGTGATTCCGGAGAGCTTCTTCTAACCGTAAGTATCAGTTCAGAAGTTTCCTCCAGGTGTCGAGAATTCTTACAGATCAAGATATCATTCCCCAGCGGAGGGGCCGCGCCCTCCCGCTGACGCAGCTAAGCACCTGATTTTCCAGCTGTTCCTTAGGTGAAACTCGTATCTGGAACGGTGCTTGCTTAATCAGTAAGTATCCGGGCAGCCGAACTGCCCTTCCCAATTTGCAAGGACGACTTACGTGGCCAACGAACAACAGCCCGGCATGCAACTGAGCGCTAAAGGCAGTGCGCGCCGCCGCTTTACCCGCGCCGGTGCGGCAGCATCCGGCGTTCTGCTGACCCTGCACAGCCAGCCCGGCATGGCAGCGGTGATTTGCGCCGGGCCATCGGGCTTCCAGTCGGGCCTGGTCAGCGCCCGCCCCAACGATCCGGGCGCCTGCGCCGGACGCTCGCCGGGCTATTGGAAAAACACCGAGCCGGCCGAGGGCGGCGGCAGCAATGGCCAGGGCAACGGCAAGGGTGGCGGCAAGAACCCGCCGCCAGCGCCGCTGCCAGACAAAGTGTGGCCGGCAGGGGCCTTGCCAACGGACCTGTTCCGCACGGTGTTCACCTGCAACCTCGAAATGAGCAGCACCTACGGTTCGGATAAGTGCACCCTGGACTATATCCTGGGCAACGCCCCGTTCGACCAGTACAAGCTGGGCGCCCACCTGGTGGCGGCCTACCTGAACGTGCTGGCGGGCCTGTCCGGCTTCCAGACCGTGCCGATGCTGCAAAATATCTGGAATGAACTGCGCAATACCGGTTACTTCTCGCCGACTGCCGGTGTGCAGTGGGACGCCAAGCAAGTAGTCGACTACCTGGCCGGTACGATGAGCTGATGCCGGTGCAATGGCAACTGGTGCCGGGCCAGTCCCTGCTGCACCGCAGCTGGGACGGCCAGGTCGTGCTCTACAACGAAGTGTCCGGCGCCACCCATCTGCTGGACGAAACGACCCTCGACTTGCTGCAAGCCTTGCGCGATGGCCAACTCGCGCCCGAAGACTGGGCCGATCCTGAGCTCCAGCGCGCCTTGGCCGAACTGCGCAAACTCTACCTGGTGGAACCATGCTGACCGTGGCCTCGCTGGCGCCTGGCGCTCTGCAGCAGCGCCTGGCCGGTGGCGGCCTGCGCCTGCGCACCGGCCGCTTCAGCGTGCGGCTGCAAGCGGACATGCCGAGCGTGGCAGCCGGCATCGGCCAGCTTTACCGCGACTACCCGCTGCTGCAGGACGACGATTTCGCCGACTTCCACCTGCAGCTGGCGCGCCCCCGTTCGGCGCGCCGCTGGCTGCGCCCGCAAGTGCGGCTGCGCTGCGACGGTTACGAGATGTTCCAGCCGATGCCCTTGCAGCATGCCTTCCCGATGTTCGAGTGGGGCTTGAACTGGTGCGTCTCGAGCCGCGCCCACCGCTACCTGATCGTGCATGCCGCCGTGCTCGAGCGTCGTGGCCGCGCCGTCATCCTGCCGGCGCCGCCCGGATCGGGCAAGAGCACGCTGACCGCCGCCCTGTCCGGCAAAGGCGGCTGGCGCCTGCTGTCCGACGAGCTGACCCTGCTCGAACTCGACACCGGCCTGCTGGTGCCCAACCCGCGCCCGATCAGCCTGAAGAATGCCTCGATCGACATCATCCGCGCCTATGTGCCCGACGCGGTGCTGAGCACGCCTGTGCGCGACACCACCAAGGGCACGGTTGCCCACATGCGCGCGCCGGGCGACGCCGTGCTGCGCGCCGCCGACTGCGCCCGGCCGGCCTGGATCGTGTTCCCGCATTACAGCGCCGGCGCCGCCACCACGCTGGAACCGCTGGCGCGTGGCGCCACCTTCATGGAACTGGCCGGCAACAGCTTCAATTACAGCGTGCTCGGCGCGGCCGGCTTCCACGCCCTCGGCCGCCTGATCGAGCAGGCAGCCGGCTTCCGCTTCCGCTATAGTGCGCTGGATGAAGCCCTGGACACCTTTGCCCGCCTCAATGAAAGCTGAGCTGCCGCTGCTGCTGCGCGCCCTGCGCGCGCCGCAGCAGCTGGCCAGCCTGCCGCCGGCCGGCTGGGACCTGCTGCTGCGCCAGGCCGCCAATGCCAACCTCAGCGCCACCCTGCACGACTGGCTGGATCAGCACGGCATGCTGGCGCAAGCCCTGCCGCAGGCGCGCGAACAATTGTCGTGGGCGGCCGTGATGGCGCGCCGCCACCGCCAGGCCACCTACTGGGAAATCCGCCTGATCGGCAAGGCGCTGGCCGGGCTCGGCGTGCCGCTGCTGCTGCTCAAAGGCGGCGCTTACGCCGCCGCCGGCCTGCCGCCCGCGGCCGGCCGCCTGTTTTCCGACATCGACATCCTGGTGCCCGAAGAGAGCCTGCCGCAGGTGGAAGCGGCCCTGATGCGCCACGGCTGGGTCGGCACGCACCACGACAGCTACGACCAGCGCTATTACCGCGAATGGATGCACGAGCTGCCGCCGATGATGCATGTGCTGCGCCAGACCGCGATCGACGTCCACCATACCATCTTGCCGCGCACGGCGGCCCAGCGCCCCGATGCGCGCCTGCTGCGCGCCGCAGCGCGGCCGTTAAACGGCGACGCGGCGCCGCCGGGCACGGCCATCCTGGCGCCACCCGACATGGTGCTGCACAGCGCTACCCACCTGTTTGCCGACGGCGAATTCGACAAGGGCTTGCGCGACCTGTGGGACTTGCACTGCCTGCTCACGTATTTCGGGCAGCACGAAGCAGGCTTCTGGGAAGCATTGCCGGCGCGCGCACGCCAGCACCAGTTGCAGCGTTTCATGTTTTACGGCTTGCGCTACAGCGCCATGCTGCTTGGCACCGACATACCGCCAGCCACGCTGGCTGCCATGGCCGCCGACGCGCCGCCGCCGGCGCTGCTGGCCGTGATGGATGCGCTGTTCACGCGCGCCCTGCTGCCGCACCATCCCAGCTGCCGCGACGCCGGCAGCGCAGTGGCGGACTTCCTGCTGTATGTGCGCGGCAACTGGCTGCGCATGCCGCCGCTGCGCCTGGCGCGCCACCTGTTCCATAAGGCATTTTTGACGCCTAAAAACTCGCAGGGTGCGGCTGCATAACAGCAGCAACTGCCAGCGCCGTCCCGCTACAATGGCTGGGACATCGCTTTGCACGGAGCATGCATGCGACTCCTTGCCTTCGTGGCGGCCAGCCTGCTGGCCCACGCTGCGTGCGCGCAGAATGCCGCCACCCTGTTTGAACAAGCCCAGCGCCTGGAACACGGCGAAGGCGTGGCGCGCGACCTGGACCAGGCTGCCGCGCTGTACTGCCGCGCCGCCCGGCTCGGCGCCCCCGACTCGCAATATGCGCTGGGCTGGATGTATGCCAACGGGCGCGGCGTGGTGCGCGACGATGGCGTGGCCTGGCGCCTGTTCGGCCTGGCTGCCGAGCAAGGCCATGCCGCCGGCGCCCGCATGCAGGCATTGCTGCCCGCCGCACCGGCGGCCGCGCTGCCGCCCTGCATGGCGCCCGAGCCCGCGCTCGAGCTCGACCTCGCTTTCCCGGTCCCGAACTACAATGCGACGCCGCAGTTGCTGGCCCTGGTCGACAAGCTGGCGCCCGAGTACGGCATCGAACCGGCCCTGGCGCTGGCCGTTATCGCAGTCGAGTCCGGCTTCAACCGCACGGCCGTATCGCCCAAGGACGCACGCGGACTGATGCAGCTGATTCCCGCCACCGCCTCGCGCTTCTGCGTGCTCGATGCCTTCAACCCCGAACAGAACCTGCGCGGCGGGCTGGCTTACCTGCGCTGGCTGCTGGCGCGCTACAGCGGCGACGTGATGCTGGCGACCGCGGCCTACAATGCCGGCGAACAGGCGGTCGACCAGTATGGCGGCGTGCCACCCTATGATGAGACGCGCGCCTACGTGCGGCGGATCGGCAAGCTGTACGGCAAAGCGCTGCATCCGATTGCGGCCGCGGCGCCGGAACGCTGCGTGCACCAGATAGCAATTCGATCACGCCGATGATATGCTTGCCCGATGGAATGGGACGCGATCATCATCGGCACCGGCATGGGCGGCGCGCCACTGGGCTATGCGCTGGCGAAGGCCGGGCAACGCGTGCTGTTCCTGGAAAAGGGCAAGTCCCATTTGCAGCCGGGTGCGCTGACCAACAGCTACGCTGAAACGCATTTCCCGGCGCCGGCCGCGCCCGGCCCGCAGCACCGTGCCACGCTGCAACGCGCCGGCCGCTACAGCGACACCATCCGCACCAACGCCGGCCCGCGCACCCAGCATTTCGTGCCCTTCATCGGCAGCGGCACCGGTGGTTCCAGCGCGCTGTACGGCATGGTGCTGGAACGCTTCTTCCCCGCCGATTTCGCGCCGCGCGCCCAGCATCCGCAAGCAGCCGAGGCCGACTTGCCGCAAGCGTGGCCGATCGGCTACGACCAGCTGCTGCCGCATTACGAAGAGGCGGAACAACTGTTCCGCGTGCGCGGCACGCCCGATCCGCTGCGCGCCGACCGCAGCGGCGACTGGGCCGCGCATTTCCGCGCCCCGCCGCCGCTGACGCCAGCGGCCGGCGAGCTGTTCGAATTCTTCCAGCAACGCGCGCTGCATCCCTACCGCCTGCCGCTGGCCTGTGAATTCGTGCCAGGCTGCGAAGCCTGCCAGGGCTACCTGTGCGACCGCCAGTGCAAGAACGACGCCAGCCGCGTCTGCCTGGAACCAGCCCTGTCGCTGCATGGCGCCACGCTGATGGATGAATGCGAGGTGGTGCGGCTGGAAGCCACGCGCGAGGCCGTCACCGGCGTGGTATGCGAGCAGCGCGGCCAGCGCCTGACCTTGCGCGGCAAGCAGGTCTTCCTGGCCGCCGGCGCGCTGGAGACGCCGCGCCTGCTGCTGCAATCGACGTCCGCAGCCTGGCCGCAAGGGCTGGCCAATGATTCCGGCCTGGTGGGGCGCAACCTGATGCGCCACCACATCGACCTGTACGCGGTCAAGCCCAGGACACCGGCCGGTTTCGACAACCGGCAAAAGGAATTCGGCTTCAACGATTTCTACCAGCGCGACGGCAGGAAGCTCGGCTCGGTGCAATCGTTCGGCCGCCTGCCGCCGGTGCCGGTGCTGGCAGCGTCGATGGAAGACGATATCCGGCAGGGCGCCCTGCCCTGGCTGGCGCCGCTGTTCAAGCTGGCGCAGCCGGTGGTCAAGCCCATTCTCAGGCAATTCGTGCACGAGCGCCTGGTGCTTGCTACCACGCTGGAAGACTTGCCCTACGCTGACAACCGCGTCACGCCGGCCAGCGGCGATGCGCGCCTGGCGCTCGACTACCGCGTACGCCCGCATGATACGGCGCGCATCGAGGCCATGCGCAGCCTGATGAAGGATGCCCTGAAGCCCTACTCCTTCGACCTGGTGAAGCAGGCTGACAACAACCAGCGCATTGCCCACGCCTGCGGCACTTGCCGCTTCGGCAGCGACCCGCACAGCAGCGTGCTCGACGCCAACAACCGCGCCCATGGCCTGTCCAACCTGTATGTGGTGGATGGCTCCTTCTTCCCGTCCAGCGGCGGGACCAATCCCAGCCTGACGATTGCCGCCAATGCCTTGCGCGTGGCGCGCCACCTGACAGGAAAAGGAATCTACGATGATCAAGCTTGAAGATTTGCGCGGCCACTGGGCGCTGGTAACGGGCGCCTCCGGCGGCATCGGCGCCGAGTTCGCACGCGAGCTGGCGCGCAATGGCGTCCACGTGGTGCTGGTGGGGCGGCGCGAAGAACGCTTGCAGGAACTGGCACAGCACGTGGTGCAGGAGTGGAGTGCGAAGGCGGAGGTGATACGCGTCGACCTTGCCAAGCCAGGCGCCGTGGCCCACGTGAAGGAAAGGCTGGACGCGGTCGGCATCCGCATCCGCCTGCTGTGCAATATCGCCGGCATGGGACGCTGGAACCGGCTAGAACACTGGGAGCTCAAGGATTACCGCGACATGATCGAGGTCAATAACAGCGCCATGGTGGAAATGTGCTACCACTTCCTGCCCGACCTGGCATCGCACCAGGGCAGCGCGGTGATCAATGTGTCCTCGCAGGCCAGCTACCAGCCGGTGCCTTATATGGCGGTGTACGCCGCCTCGAAAGCTTTCGTGCAAAGCTTCAGCCAGGCCCTGCACGGCGAATGGAAGGAGCGCGGCATCCTGGTGCAAACCCTGGTGCCGGGGCCCACCGATACCGAGTTCGATGCCAAGGCCGGCGCCTACGCCAGCGCCCTGGCGACGCGCGGCAGCACGGCCGAGGTGGTGAAGGCTTCACTGGCCGGCCTGGCCAAGGGCGCCCCGGTGGTGGCCTCGATCAAGGGCACGTACAAGCAGCGCTTCTTTGCCGGCCTGTTCCCGCACAGCATGGTGATCCGCGAAGTGGCCAAGATGTTCAAGCCGCCCCAATAAAAAAACCGCGCCGTAGCGCGGTTTCAGGAAGCATCGCAGCTTAGGCGCGGCGACGCAGGCGAGCCAGGCCCAGGAGGCCAATGCCCATCAGAAGCATGGTGCCAGGTTCCGGCACATTGCGGGTGAAGCCGCTGTCGCCGTCAACCTTGAACATGATGTCGCTGCCGCGCTGGCCATTCAGCACCGGAATCACGGTGGAGAACGGGTCGCCGTTGTTGCTCGAAGTATTGCGGTGGAAGCCGGTGGTCGCTGCCGAACCGGCCGGATAATTCAGGCTGGATTCGAAATCGACGCCGAAGATCAGGCTCATCACGCCTTCGAAGTAGGCTGGGTTCACGAAGTCGCCTGGCTCCAGCATGCCTGCATGCAACTTGGCGGAACCCTGGCCATTGTTCGGGCCAAACAGGGTGAACACGGACGAGTTGGAATCGATGGTCAGCAGTGCCACCATGATGCCGTCATCGAAGCCCTGGCCGGTGGCGGTGTTGGCGTTACGCGCGGTGTCAAAGTAGATCGCGACCTTGTTGCCGCCTGGCGCACCGCCCAGGCCGAAAGTTGCGGTCGGGCCAAAGGTGCCGGTCACCACCTCGGTCATCTTGGCGGCAATGGTGAATTCGAAGTCGCCAGTGGCGATGCCGTTGGCTTCACCGTCCAGGCGGCCGCCCAGGTTCGGGGTACCGGTGCCGCCGTTCTTGCCCACCAGCGTCGACTGGTAGAGGAAGTCGAAGCTCTGGCCAACGGTCAGCGGGGTGCCGAACGGGCCGATGCCGCGCGCCAGGCCGCTGCCGTTGGACGACCAGTCCAGGCGGTCCACATTGGAAGCGAGGGTATTGCCGACGCCATCTTTGATGTTGAATGGGGTGAGCACGTCTGCCTGGGCCGCGCC
This sequence comes from Pseudoduganella sp., assembly GCA_039593775.1. Taxonomy (GTDB): domain Bacteria; phylum Pseudomonadota; class Gammaproteobacteria; order Burkholderiales; family Burkholderiaceae_D; genus Rugamonas. Next base: position 39,020 of record JBCNOP010000004.1, on the reverse strand, counting down.
GGCGGCGAACAGCATGCTTGCCACGGTAGCTAGTGGGAGCAGTTTGCGGAAAATCTTCATTGTTATGACTCCTGAGTTAAAGGGGGCTGTCTTGACCTTTTGCTGCTCTCCGGCCTCGCAGCGGGCACAAGCTCTTATCAGCAATAGTTGTGCCAACTCCCCTGTTTCCTTACGAATCAATATCTTGGCGCGTTACTGTTAGTATCATACTGGTATTAACTTATGTCGTTGTAAGGATTTTCGACAGTAACTTGCTAAAGGATTCCGACGAATCATAGTTACTGAATATGACCTTTAGTTGACGTGCTGCAGCACTTGCCGTCGGCGTGTCCAGCAAGTCCTGCACCGCCTGCTTCAGGGCAGCACCATTGAAGCGGTCGGCGCGCAGCAGGGCGCCCGCGCCTGCAGCCACGATGCCCTGCATATTGAGGAACTGGTCAAGGTTGCCGGCGATGCCCACCACCGGCACGCCAGCAGCCAGCGCCTGATGGCTGGTCGGGCTGCCGCCGTTGCAGATCACCAGGGCGGAGCGGCGCGCCGCTTCTTCGCCCGGCAGGAATTCGGCAATGCGGGCATTGTCCGGCACGTCCTCCAGCCTGACCATGCCGACCGTGGCGGCCAGCACCGTCACCGGCAGGCCGGCCAGTGCCTGCAGCACGGCCGGCAGCAAGGCGCCATGGCCGGAACTGCCCACCGTGACATACACCAGCGGGCGCTCGGCAGGCAGCTGGTCCCACCAGTCGGGCACGGGCAGCGGCGGCGACCACAGCACGGGGCCGATGAAGGCGTGGCTGGGCGGCAGGTCATGCGGCGGGAACAGGTCCGGCACGTCGGCATACAGCGTGTAGTCGGCATCGCTGTAAATGCGGTTCAGGTCCCAGCCCAGCGAAGCCAGGCCGTGCTGGCGCCGCACCTTGTTCAGGGGCATGGTGTGCAAGGCAAAAGCCAGCGGGCGCACCAGGTTGAACAGTGCGTTGGCCAGGGGGATCGGCAGCAAGCGCGTCAGCGGCAGGCTGGGCACGATGTACTTCTGGTCCACAAAGGGGCTCCAGTAGGCATTGATCAGCGAGATGTAGGGCACACCGGCCAGGCGCGCACTGACCGACAGCGAGAGGCGGAAGTCGCCCACCACCACATCGGGCTGCACCTGGCGCAGCAGCTGCAGGTCTTGTTCCACATAGCCGTCCAGGGTGGCGGCATCGTAGACCGGCTTGCCGTCGGCCAGGGCTTGCAGGAACTGCTTGTTCGAAATGCTGTGGATGGGCCAGCGCACCAGGTCCGCGCCTTCGAAAGCAAATCCGTAGCGCTCGGCACAGGCAAAATGCACCTCATACTGCTCGCGGTCGAGCGCGGCGGCCAGCGCCAGCGGGCGGCCGACGTGGGCCAGGGTCACGGCTTCGGCAACGAAGAGGATTTTCTTGCGTGGCATCTCGGGCAATCTTGTAAAGTAAACCGACAGGGCCGGGCCGGCTTACTTCATCAATTCGGCCAGGGGCTTGCGCAGCGAACGCGCCGTGGGGGCCTTGCCTGCGCCGAGGCGGCCCATGAAGACAGCCGTTTCCGGCGCCGCACCGATCACGCCGGTGAGCTGGCCATACAGCCTGCGCGCCGACTCCTGCAGCTTGTCCAGGCGCGTGAAGCGCATGGCATTGCGCACATAGCGGCCGAAAATCAGCGGCGTCATTTCGGGCTGCATGTGCAGGCCGAGCGAAGCGAGCGTCAGCCAGAAGCGCTGGGTGGCGCGGCCGGCGGCCACATAATCGTCGATGCTGGACGGTGCGCTGCTGGCGCGAATCACGAAATGCGCGGCGCAGGCAATGCCGGGCAACAAGTCCATCTGCAGCCGCGGCGCCCAGGTGCCCATCAGGGTATTCATGGTATTGACGCGCTGCCAGCTTACCATCGCCCATTTCATCAGTGCCAGCGTGCCATTGTCGACGCCGAGCGCCTGGTCCGGCACCTTGTCCGGGCTGTGCGTCTTGCCCCAGTCGATGATGCTGCGGTGGACCTCATAGGCTTCCGGCATGGTCAGGCGCAGCTTGGCATTGTTGAACATCAGCCGCGCTGCTGCCCAGCGGCCGCCGAAACCTTCGATCCATTGCACCTGGTGCGCAGGGCCGACCGCCTCTTCCAGCGCCTGCTTTTCCTGCGCCGTCAGCGCCCGCGTGCTGAGCGGGCGGCGCTGCACGCTGCGCGTGGTAATCACCGCCAGCAAGGGGCTGGGCTGGATGGCCGCATCAGGCGTGAAGCGCACGTCGAATACGGGATGGGTGTCGGGGCTGTCATGGCGGCGCACGGCTTCGGCACGCAGGCCGTGGGCGCTGGCGGCGATGGCCATGGTTTCCAGCATGGCGCCGACGGCGACCTGGCTCGGATGCCCGTCGAGGTCGTACACCACATGGTCGCGCGTATCGTAGCAATGCACGGCCACATGGTCCGGCGCCAGGATTTCAAAGCGCCACACCTGCGTGTTGTCGCCGCTGGGCGCCCAGCGCGCCAGGTCGAGGATCTGTTCGATGGTGGTCATGGTTGGGCCATTTTCGCAAAGGCGCGCTTGCCGATCATGATCGCCAGGCGCTGGATCGGGTTGTTGTTGCCGCCGGGGCGCCAGGTGCGCACCAGCTTGTTGCGGTAGGCATCGAACTGCATGCCGCGCGGCGCCGCCAGCACGCCGCCGCGCCCGAGCAGGATCTTCAGCGCCTCGGTGGCGGCAATGCCGGCGCACAGCTGGCATGCCATGATGGTCGAGGGCCCGCGCCGCTCGGCGAAATTGACGGCCGAGGGCACCACCAGGTAGGGCCGGTGCAGGCCGGCCGGCGCCAGCCCGACCACGAAGCGGACCGCCTTGTCGCCTTCAGGCAAGTCGCCCCAGCCGAAATATTCTTCGAACGTCATCCGGCCGGGCAGGAAGTTCAGCAGCGCCGCCCCCATGCCCAGCGGCGCCACCGTGGTGGCCGGGATGCCGCGCCGGGCGCACAGGGCAAACGTCTGCTGGCGGATATCGAAGGCAAAGAAGTCGAGGCTGTCGATATAGATGTCGACCCCTTCAAAGAAGTCCTCAAGATTGCCGGCATTGATACCGTCCGGGAAGGTCTTGATCTCGAGTTCCGGATTGACGTCGCGCGCCATGCGCGCCATCACATCGATTTTCGGCAAGCCGCGCGTCGACTGCATGGCGCCGACCTGGCGGTTGAAATTGGGCAAATCGAACTTGTCGAAATCGGCAATATGGAACGAGCCGACCCCGAGGCGCACCAGGGTCATCAGGTGCACGCCGCCCACCCCGCCGGCGCCGGCAATCGCGACGCGCTTGCCGCGCAGCGTAGCCTGTTCGGCTTCGGTGACCCAGCCGATGTTGCGGGCGAAGGCCTTGTGGTAGATGAAGGGCTCGCTCATCGCGCTTAACTGCCGTTCAGCACTTTCAGCAGGGCGATGGCATCGTCCAGGTGCGGGAACGGCGTGCCGCCCGAGACCAGCCTTTCCAGCTCGACCTTAGCTGCTTTTTTGTCGCCCGATTGGTTGAGGGCAACTGCCAGGTGGTAGCGCAGCATGGCATTCGCCGGCTGCAGCGAAGTGGCGCGCTTGAGCATCGGCAGCGCACGCGCGGTGTCGCCTTTGGCGGCCAGCAGCCAGCCGGCAGTATCGAGAATGGCCGGGCTGTCGGGGGCTGCCTGCAGGGCTTTCTCGGCCGTTTCCAGCGCGCGCGGGTCCTTCAGTTCGCTATACGCCCAGGCCAGGTTGTTCAGTGCCACCGGGCTGTCCGGCGCCTCCTTGAGCACCTGTTCCAGATCGGCCACCGCCGCCTTGAACGCCTTGCGTGACAGGTTCAGCTCGGCGGCATACATGGCGGCGGCCAGGTCGCCTGGCTGCTCCTTGCGGTATTGCGCCAGCCGCTGGTCGGCATCGCGCGGCAAGCCTGCCGCCAGCAGCGTGCGATGGATGGCCACTACCATGCGGCCATCCTTGTCCACGCCGTAAGCTTTCTCGTACAGCGCCACCGCTTCCTTGTATTTCTGCTGGCGCGCCAGCAGGTCCCCTTCCAGCACGTAGCCCGCCGCCTGCTGGCCCTCTTCCTTCTGCATCTGGCGCGCAATCGCCAGCACCTCGGCCGGACGGTTCTGCTGCTGCGCGATTTCAGCCAGGGCAAGGCGCGCCGGCCGGTATTTCGGGTCGATCGCCAGCGCCTTCTTCAAGTCGGCGCTGGCGGCCGGCGCATTCTTGAGCATCAGGTGGGCGGTCGCCATGCCGAACCAGGCCGGCGCCGATCGCGGATCCTGCTGCACCATCTTGCCGAAACTCTCGAGGGCGCCGGCGCCATCGTGATTGGCAAGCTGCACCTGTCCCAGCAGCTCGGACAGGGCCGGGTTCTTGGCATCGTCCAGCTGCAACTTGCGCGCCAGGGTCGTGGCCCTGGCGTTCTGGCCGGCGCTCAGGTAGGCGCGCGCCAGGCGCATGCCAAGCTCGGCCGATCTCGGTTTCTCGGCCACCGCCTGCTCCAGCCAGCGCACCGCCGCTTGCGCCTGCCCCTGCAGCACGGCGATATCGGCCAGCGCCGTCATGGCGCCCACATGGTGCGGGTCGTGCTGCAGCACGGTCGAGAAACGCTGGCGGGCGGCGTCGGTCTTGTGCTCCTGCAGGTCCAGCTGGGCCAGGTTGAGCATGGCGGCCATCTGGGTCGGCTGCAGCGCCACCGCTTTCTCGAAAGCGGCGCGGGCCGCCGGCACGTTTTTTTGCGCCAGGTAGATGCTGCCTTCCAGGTTGCGCACCACGGCATTGTCCTGTTGCGCCGCCTGGTAAGCCTTGACCGCGGCCAGCGCCTTGTCATAGCGCCCCAGGCTGATTTCAGAGCGGATCAGGTAGAGCGCCGCCTGCTCCGACTTGGGGTCGAGCGCAGTGGCGCGCCCCAGTTGCTCCACGGCCTGCACCACCTTCCCCTGGCCAAGCTGGGCCAGGCCGAGCGATGTGTGCAGCGTGGCTTCGTTCGGCATCACCGCGGCGGCTTTCTCGAAATACTGCTGGGCAGCCTGGTAGTTCTTGTTGCGCAGGTTCGATTCGCCGGCCAGCACCAGCAGCTGGGCGTCCTGCGCGCCGCTGCGCAGCAGGGGTCCCAGGGCGGCGGCGGCCTCGGCCGGCTGGTTGGTCTTGAGCAGCGCTTGCGCCAGCAGCTTGCGCGCGTACATGCTGTCCGGGTTGCGTTCCAGGTAAGCGTTGAGGAATCCCTGCGCGGCGGTGGCATTGTCCAGCTTGAGCTCGTTGGCGCCAGCCAGCAGCACCGTCGGCATATGGTTGGGAGCGATTTTCAGCAGCTTGAGCAGCTGCTCCTGCGCATCGGTGTACTTGCCGCGCGTATGCTCGAGCAGGGCCTGCAGGTAGAGGGCGTAGGGGCTGTTGGGGCTGACCTGGTCGAGGGCGGCAATGTCGGCCTTGGCGGCGTCATACTGCTTCAGTTCGATTTCGAGGTCGGTGCGCTCGACGCGCGCGGCCAGGTGGTCGGGCTGCAGGGCCAAGGCCTGGCCCAAGGCTTCCAGCGCGGCCTGGTGCTGGCCCTGGTTGCGCAGCACGGAACCTTTGAAGCGCAAGACGGCGGGATCCTTGGGATTGGCTTGCACCGCCTGCTCAGCCAGCTTCAGTGCCTGCGCGCCGTCCTTCGCCATCCAGGCCATATTGCCCTGGCCCAGCAGCGCCGCCGCCAGTCCCGGTTGCGCGGCCAGCGCCTGGGCATAGCCTTCGCTCGCCTTGGCCCTGTCGCCCAGCGCCAGCCAGGCATCGGCCCGCGCCGCCAGCAAGTCGGGCCCCGCCTGGGGCGCATCCGCAGCGCTTTCATCGAGCGCGGCCTGCGCCTTGTCCTGCGCCACCAGGGCCCGCACCAGCTGCGGCAAGGCCTTGGCGCGCTCGTAGTGCAGGCTCAGGGCCTTGCGGATTTCCTTTTCGGCCGTGGCCGGGTCGTTGTAATCGTTGTAGACGCGCGCCAGCTGGTAGCGGATTTCCGCGTCTTCCGGGCTCTTTGCCGCCGCGTTGCGCATCTGGATCAGGGCTGCCCTGGTTTCGCCCTTCTGCAAATGCTGCCGGGCTTGCGCCATCAGGGTGGCGCTGGTTTCGGACTTGAGGCAGCCGGACAAGCCGGCAGCCAGCATCAGGCTGCCGAAGATGGCGAGGGCGCGCTGCGCCCCCCGGTTCTCGCGACGTGGCATGGAAACCCCTGCTTGGTTGTCAGGATATTGACAATACCACAATAATTGTCAATCGACTATCAAATCTCAATAGACTATTGAATGTTCTTCAAGCGCTGGACAATCCCGCGTTCTTCGCGCGGCGAGTAGAACAGCGGGTAAAACGAGCGCGCCGCCATGGCCACTTCCGCGCCCCGGCCGCCGTATTGCTCGATCTGCCGGCTGACATAGTCGAGTTCGACTACCAGCAGGTAGGCCGGGGCATCGACCCGCGGGTTGGTTTTCAATTCCCCCAGGCGCTTGAAGCCGAGCATGGCTTCGTAGAAGCGGCGGTGGCGCGGGTTGATTTCAATGAAGATGTGGGTGCAGTGGTGCAGGTCGCGCGCATAGATCACCGACAGGTGGAACAGCGACGCCATCTGCGACTTGCTGCCGCCATTGTCGAACGCCAGCTTGGTGATTTCGCAGACGCGGGCGCCCGGGATCATGCGCACCGAGTCAACCTCTTCCTTGAAAATTTCATCGGCCATGATGCCGATTGGGGAGTCCAGCCCCAGGGTCAGGGTACCGACCACCTCGCCCTTGTCGCTGGCGGTGAGCGTGATCCGGTTCGGATCATCAGTGAGTTTGTGGGTCCCGGCATAGCCACGCCAGGAGTACATTTTGTTGATTAGCAGGCTGGCCTTGCTGCGGCCTTCGACCGTATCGATCATGCGAATACCAAAAGATTTTTCGTCGGTGACCAGGTCTTCCATATTTTCCGGAAGCAAGTCCTCGAGCGTGGCGCGCGCATGGGCATCGGCTGGAGTCTTCCTGGCAGGCTCAGCTTCCAGCGCTGGGACAGCAGTTCCATTCATGGCTGTATCCTCCTGTGGCACCCGCAAGCCTTACGGCAAGCCACTGCCAATGAGCACGGCGAGCGGCGCGGACGCCGTACTCAACGGCAAAATATAGTTGATTACACTTGCGGGGGCGCGCACGATTGATGCCGGGACGAAAATGTATCGGATTGCAAGTGGGTTATGTAAAAATTACTAACTTTCTACATGTTGGCACGCTCGCGCCTGCCACACAATACCCATGAAGTAAATGTTGTAAAAAAGACTCTATTGTTTTCAAACGCACAATAGGCGTAGAGGAAGGGCCGCCGCATGCGGCCGCGCGCATGCGGGGAAGACTGCGCGGAAGTTGCTACTTATTCAAATTGCTTTTGCAAGTTACGTGCCTCGTCGGTCTGGGCAAAGCGCGCATCGGACATGGCTGCCTGCAATTCCTTGCGGGCGCCGGCCTTGTCGCCCTTCTTCCACAGCGTGGCCGCATAATGGCCGCGGATATCGGCTGCTTTCGGCGCCAGCTCGCTGGCCTTCTTCAGCAGGCCCAAGGCGCGGTCGAGCTGGTTTTGCTCGGCCAGGATCCAGCCCAGGGTGTCCATGATGACCGGGTTGTCGCTGGCCAGCTGCTGCGCCTTCTCGGCCGTCGCCAGGGCGCGCTTGTCTTTTTCCTGCTGGTAAGCCCAGGCCAGGTTATTGAGCGCCATCGCATTTTCCGGCAGCTTGGCCAGCACTGTCTCCAGCTGGCCGATGGCGGCCTTGTACTGCTTGGCAGCGAGGTTTTGCTCGGCTGCATACATCAGGCCAAACGGTTCTTCCGGATGGGCCTTGCGCCAGGCGGCCACCTGGGCGTTCGCCTCATTGCTGCGGTTGGCCGCTTGCAGCGCGCCGGTCAGCTTGAGCAGCAATTCAGGCCGCGCCGCCAGCGTGAACGCCTGCTGGAACGGCGCCACGGCCAGCGCCGGCTTGCCGGCCTGCATGTGCAAGTCGCCTTCGAGCAGGAAGCCGCTTGGCAGCTTGGGCTGGGCTTTCTGCAAATTGCGGGCAATCGACAAGGCGTCGTCCGGCTTGCCCTGCATCACGGCCAGGTCGGCCTGCATCATCAGGGCCGGCACCGAATTCGGGTCCAGCCCGAGCGCTTTTTTCACGCTGGCCTGGGCGCCCGGCAAATCCTTTTTCTGGACCTGGACGCTGGCCAGGTACAGCTGGGCTTGCGGCGCCCGGGGCGCTGCGCCGGCCAGCTTGCTATAGGTTTCATAGGCGCCGGCCAGGTCGCCGGCCATCTGCTGGGCACGCCCCATGGCTTCCAGCACCAGCGGCGAGGCCGGGTGCACCACCAGCACCTTGCGCAGGTGGTCGACCGCCTTGGCCGGCTGGCGCGTCTGCAGGTAATACGAGCCCAGGCGCACGGCCGGCAGCACCTCGTCGGGGTCGACGGCCGCCGCTTTCTCCAGCCACTGGGCCGCTTCATCGCGCTTCTTGGCCCGCTCGGCCATCTGCGCCAGCGCCGTCATGGCCGCGACATTGTCCTTGTCCTTTTCCAGCAGTTTGAGCATGTGCTGGCGCGCCGCGTCGGGCTTTTGCTCCAGCATTTCGAGCTGGGCCAGGTTGACTACCGTGGCATAGCTGGCCGGCGCCAGTTCCACCGCCTTGCTGAAGGCGGCGCGCGCGCCTGCCTTGTCCTGCTTGGCCAGCAGCACATGGCCGCGCAGCACGTGCAGCTCAGCTTCCTTGCCATGCTTGGCGTCCTGCTTGGCCAGCACGGCCAGGGCCTGGTCGTAGTTGCCCATGGAAAGCTGGGTCCGCGCCAGCGCGATGGCCGCCTGCAGCGAGTCGGGCTCGAGCTCGAGCGCCTTGTTCAGCATGGCCATCCCTTTGTCGCGTTCGCCCAGCGCGAGGCGGGCGCCGCCCAGCACGATGTAGCCGGCGGCGCGTTTCGGGTTCAGCTCGACGGCCTGTTCCAGCAGCGGGACCGCCTTGGCCGGCTCGCGCTGCAGCAAATAAGCTTGCGCCCCCAGTTCCAGCAGGCTGGTATCGCTGACCTGGCCCTTCAGGACCGGGTCCAGCACCTTCTGCGCCTCGAGCGCGTTGTTGTTGCGCAGCAGCGCCGCCGCCAGCAGCTTGCGGGCAAATGCATTGCCCGGGGCCATGTCGAGATAGCTGCGCAAGGCGGCTTCGCTCTGCTTCAGGTTGCCGAGCTGGAAGTTGACCGCGCCCGACAGCAACAGGCTGGGCGGATGGTTCGGCGCGCCCTTGGCCAGCGCTTGCAGGCTGTCGCGCGCTGCCGTGTAATTGCCGCGCGAATAATCGAGCAACGCTTGGGTGTACAGGGTGCTCAGGTTGCGCGGCGCCGTTTTCCTGGCCGCGTTGATGGCTGCCTGGGCGGTATCGTACTTGCCGGCCACAATGTCCAGGTAAGCCTGTTCCAGGTTGGCGCTGCTATTGGTCGGATCGAGCTTGATCACTTCGGCGAAGGCGGCGCGCGCCTCTTCCGGCTTGGCCTGGGCCCGCAGCAGTTCGCCCTTGAAGGTCAGGGCATTGATGTTGCCGGCATCCTTGGCGATGGCCTGTTCGGTCAGCGCGCGCGCGCCTTCCAGGTCGTTGCCGATGGCAGCCAGGCGCGCCATGCCGGTCAGCGCGTCTGCACTGTTGGGTTCAGCGTCAAGGGCCGACTGGAATTGCTTTTTCGCCTCATCCAGCTTGCGCAGGCCGATCAGCGCTTCGCCACGGAAGGCCATCATGGCCGGGCTTTGCTGGAATTTTTCCGTTTCGTCGAGCATCTTCTGCAAGTCGCCCAGGCGCAGCATCGCTTCGGCCAGCAGCAATTCGCTCTCTTGCGGCTTGTATTTCAGCTCGAGGGCACGGCGCGCTTCCTTTTCCGCCGACACCGGGTCGCCCATCTGCAGCGACAGCTTGCCGAGCTGGTAGCGCGCTTCGCCGTTGCCGGGGTCCTTGGCCAGCACATTCTTGAGCTGGATCTGCGCACCCTTGCGGTCGCCCTTCTGCTGCAATTGCTTGGCGTCGGCCAGCAGGCTTTCCGGGGTGTCCGATTTGCAGCCGGCTAACAGCGCGCCGGCGGCCAGGGTGGCGGCGACAGCCAGCCGGGTTACACGATGTGCCATGTTGTCCCTCAGTTTGGTTATTTTCTTGTTATGCGTTGCGATGGGCGCGGAACCATTGCTCCAGCATCATCAACACCCAGACCATGGTGCCGTGGTAGCCGGCATGCTCTTTCAGGTGCGTGCCGACCAGCTGTTCGATGAATTCGCCGCGCACCACCTTGCGCGCCTTGAGGTCGCTCAGGCTGTCCGCGGCCAGTTGCTGCAAGGCCTGGTGCTGCTGCAGCCAGACCCCGAACGGCAGGCCGAAACCATGCTTCTGTTTGGTGATGATGGCATCTGGCAAGAAGCCGCGCAATGCTTCCTTGAAGAACCAGCGCAACTGGGTGCCATTCAGCTTCTGCTGCGGGGTCAGGCCGGCCGAAAAAGCCACAACAGCATCGTTGAGGAAGGGGTACGCCACTTCCACGCCAGCCAGCTCGCAAGCCTTCATTACTTTCGGCAAGTCGTTGTCAGCCAGGGTGACCTGCAGATCCAGCGCCAGCATGCGGTTGATCAGCGAGCGCGCTTCGCTGCGGCCGTAGTTGCGCTCCAGCGTGGCGATCGGGTTGCCGATGTCGGCTGCCGCCAGGAAGTCGTCGGTGAACACTTGCTGCGGCCCGTAGCGGCCCAGCAGGTTATAGGTTTCCAGGCGCGCCGGCATGCCGAGCGAGGCTTGCTCGATATAGCTGCGCGCCTTGCGCAACAAGCGCACCCGCTCGCCGCCCGGGAAATTGAACACGGCCGGCTCGAGCAGGGCCTTGCGCACCAGGCGCGGCACCCGTTCGTACAGCTCGAACACATGCTGCTTGGCATAGCGTTCATTGCCACCGAACAATTCATCGCCGCCATCGCCGCCGAACATGCGCTGCACGCCGTCCGCCTTGGCCATGCGCGCGCAGTAATAGGCCGGCACTGCCGAGGCATTGCCGAACGGCTGGTCGAACACGGCCGCCACCTGCGGGATGGCATTGGCCACGTCGTCCGGCGTCACATAGTACTCATGGTGCCTGGTGCCGAAATGGCGCGAAGCGATGCGCGCGTATTCCATTTCGTCGTAGCCCTGGGCTTCGAAGCCGATTGAATAGGTGTCGGCCGGCACGCCGCCGACCTGGGTCAGCATGCCGGCGATGGTCGAGCTGTCGGTGCCGCCAGACAGGAAGGCGCCGACCTTGCGGCCGCCCGCCGCTTCCCTGACGCTGCGGCGCAGCACGGCCAGGAATTCTTCCTTCAGCTCGCCAAACGAGCGCTTGCCGTCTTCCTCGAACTGCATGCGCCAGTAGGTGTGCTCTTCGACGCGGCCCTGGCGGTAGTGCAGGTAGTGGCCAGGCAGCAGGCGCCGCTGGCCCTGGTATACGGTGCCCGGCGAGGGCACCATGTGGAAGTAGACGTAGTTGTACAAGCCCTGGTGGTCCAGCACGCCGGGCGTCAGCGGGTGGCGCAGCAGCGCATCGGCCGAACTGGCGAAGACCAGGGTTTCGCCGGCCAGCTGCCAGTTCAGCGGCTGGATGCCCATGCGGTCGGTCGCCAGCAAGGCTTCGCCGCTGCGCTCATCGAGGATGGCCAGCGTGAAGCAGCCATGGAGCTGGGCGCAGGTGCGCTGCGCGCCCTGCGACCACAGCGTGGCCACCGTGGCGGCCACGCCCTGGCCGGCAGCCTGGGCCGCCAGCGCCGGGTCCTCCAGGCGCGGCTGGCCCCACAGGGCGACCAGCAAGCCATCGCGCTGGTAGACGTCGGCACTGCCGTCCTGCGCCGCCACGGCCACCCCGCTGCGCTGGCCGGAACGGGCCTGCAGCGTGCTCTGGTCGAAGCGGGACAGCGGCGCTGCCATCTGCTCCAGCAATTCCGGCGCAGCGGCCAGCCCAATCCATCCACAGATCCCGCTCATATGCGTCCCTTCCGCTTACACGAAAACTTCGAGCGCCGCCGGGTGGCTCAGGAAAGCCGCCGGGCTGGCCGTGGCGCCGTACGCGCCCGATTGCAGTACCACCACCAGGTCGCCCGCCTGTGCCTGGCCAAGTTCCATCTGGTCGGCCAGCAGGTCGAGCGGGGTGCACAGCGGGCCGACCACTGAGGCCAGCTCGCGCGGGCCGCCGGCCACCCGGGTGCCGATCACCACCGGATAATTCTTGCGGATCACCTGGCCGAAATTGCCGGAGGCCGACAGGTGGTGGTGCAGGCCGCCATCGGTCACCAGGTACACCTGGCCGCGCGACTCCTTGCGGTCGACCACGCGGCAGACGTAGGCGCCGGCTTCGCCGACCAGGTAACGGCCCAGCTCGATCACCACTTCCGCGCCCTGCAGGCGCGGCCGCACTTGATCCATGATGCGCGCCAGGTTTGCGCCGACGGCAGCCAGGTCCAGCCGCTCTTCGCCCGGGAAATACGGGATGCCGAAGCCGCCGCCGATGTTCAGGATGCGCGGCGCACGCGGCGCCGCTTCGGCCAGGCGCAGCGCCAGTGCGAAGGTTTTCTCGTGCGCGTCCTGCAGCGCGGCGGCTTTCAGGTTCTGCGAGCCGCTGAAGATGTGGAAGCCGTGGAAATCCAGGCCCAGCGCGCCGATCCGCGCCAGCATGGCCGGCACCCGCTCGGCGTCGACGCCAAACTGCTTGGGGCCGCCGCCCATCTTCATGCCCGACGATTTGAGCTCGAAATCGGGGTTGACCCGCACATTCACTTTCGGCACGATGCCCAGGCGCTGGCCGAGCATGGCGGCGCGCTCCATCTCGCCTTCCGATTCCAGGTTCAGCACGATGCCGGCGGCAATCGCGCAGGACAGCTCGGCCTCGCCCTTGCCGGGGCCGGCAAAGCTGATCTTGGCCGGGTCCATCCCGGTATCGAGCGCCACCCGCAGCTCGCCGCCGGAAGCAACGTCGATGCCGTCGACCAGGCCGGCCAAATGCTGCACCACGGCCGGCATCGGGTTGGCCTTCATGGCGTAATGCAAGTGCACGTCTGCCGGCAGCGCGGCGCGCAGTTCGGCCACGCGCTGCGTCATGGCGGCGCGCGAGTAGGCGTAAAACGGGGTCTGGCCGACGCGGGCGGCCAGGCGCGGCAGCGGGATGCCGCCGATCAGCAGGCAGTCATCCTCGACGGCGAACTGCAGCAGCGGCGCGTGCTGCGGGCGGCGCGGTGCCTCCATGCTCATGCGCCCTCCGCGAACACGTTTTCATACTGGGTCGACAGCAGCTTGCGGTCGATCTTGCCGTTCGGGTTGCGCGGCAGGGTGGCCTCGGCGATCACCACCTTTTGCGGCAGCATATAGGCCGGCAGGTGGGGCTTGAGCGCGGCCAGCAGGTCGGAGGCGGTCAGCGCCACCCCTTCGCGCGGCAGCGCCACCACCAAGATGGCCTGGCCCAGCGCCGGGTGCTTGACGCCCAGCGCAGCCGCTTCGGCCACCTGCTCGCGCGCATACACCACTTCCTCCACCTCGGTCGGCGAGACGCGGTAGCCGGAGGTCTTGATCATTTCATCGTTGCGGCTGATGAAGTAGAGGAAGCCCTCTTCATCCTTGCGCACCGTGTCGCCCGACCACACGGCCAGTTCGGTCAGCGGCAGGCCGTAATGGCGCGGCGCGATCGGCTTGAAGCGTTCGGCCGTCTTGCCCGGGTCGTTCCAGTAACCGAGCGAGACCAGGGCGCCGCGGTGCACCAGCTCGCCCGGCTCGCCCGGCGCGCATTCGCTGCCGTCCGGGCGCAGCACCATCACTTCGGCATTCGGGATGGCCTTGCCCATCGAATCGGGCCGGCGCTCCAGCTCTTCCGGCGGCAGGAAGGTGCTGCGGAAGGCTTCGGTCAAGCCATACATCAGGAACGGCCTGGCCTTGGGCAGCGCGGCGCGCAGCGCGTCCAGCGTGGGGCGCTGCATGGCGCCGCCCGAGTTGGTCAGGTAGCGCAAGGTGCAGTCGGCCGGCCAGGGCAGCGGCGCCAGCTGGATCCACAGCGGCGGCACGGCAGCCAGGCCGGTGATCTTTTCCGCCACCACGGCGTTCAGCACGTCGCGCGGCAGCAGGTGGTTGATCAGCACGGCGGTGGCGCCCACATGGAAGGCGGTCGTGAGCTGGCTCAGGCCATAGTCGAAGGACAGCGGCAGCACCGCCAGCAGGCGGTCGGCCGGCGTGTTTTCCAGGTAGCTGGCGACGCTCTTGGCGCCGGCCACCAGGTTGCGGTGCGACAGGACCACGCCTTTCGGCTTGCCGGTGCTGCCCGAGGTGTACAGGATGGCGGCCATGTCGCCGTCGATCACGCGCGGCGGCGCCGGCGCGGCGGCGCCGCTGGCCAGCAGCGCATCCCAGCCCAGCACCTCGGCGCCCGGCAGCGCCGGCGCGCTGCCCGCGCCGACCGCCACCACCAGGCGCAAGTCGCGGCAGGCACCCAGTGCATCCTGCAGCAGGCGCAGGCGGTCGACCGAGGTCACCAGCACGCGCACATTGCAGTCAGCCAGGATATAAGCGACCTGTTCCGCCTTGAGCAGGGGGTTGACGGGCACGAAGGCGCCGCCGGCGGCCGCCGCGCCAAACATGGCGGCCACGTTTTCCACATTCTTTTCCATGTACACGGCCACGCGCTCGCCGGCGCCCAGGCCATGCGCCAGCAGCGCCGCGGCAGTGCCGCGCACCAGCTGCGCCAGCTCGGCGTAATCAAGCCGGCGGCTGCCATACACCAAGGCTTCCGCTGCCGGCGTGCGGCGCGCGCTGTGGAAAATGAAGTCATGCACCAGGTCACTCATCTTCCTTTTCTCCCCACTCTGTATCAAATGGCAATTGTACCGTTCAAGTTAATCACCAGTAAATTATCCAATATATAAATAAACAACAAAACTGGACTTTTTTATAATATTATAACTACCCTCTGCGCCGGGCAGGGGATGGAGCAGCTATACTACAGGCGGCGCGGCTTCCGCCGCCCTTAAGGAGCTTATATGTACCTGGAAGAAGTCAAGAATATCCTGATCGACGTGCTTGCGCTCGGTCCCGCCGGCCGCGCGCTGGATGAACACTCTGCCTTGCTGGGCAGCCTGCCTGAGCTGGACTCGATGGCCGTGGTCCAGCTGATTGCCGCCCTGGAAGAACAGTTCGGGCTGACCGTCGACGACGACGAAATCAGCGCTTCCACCTTTGCCACCCTCGGCAGCCTGTCGGCCTTCGTGCGCCAAAAACTGACGGCATGAACCACGCGGCGCCAGCGGTCCGTCCCCTGTTCCTGGGCAGCGGCGCCACGGCGCGTTTCGGCCTGTACCACGCGCCGGCCCGGCCTTGCCGCGGCGCCTGGCTGTATCTCCACCCGTTTGCCGAGGAAATGAACAAGGCGCGCCGCATGGCCGCCCTGCAGGCTGCTGCCCTGGCCGCGGCCGGCCATGCGGTATTGCAGCTGGACCTGCACGGCTGCGGCGACAGCGCCGGCGATTTCGGCGATGCCAGCTGGGACAGCTGGCTGGACGACGTGGCGCGCGGCCTGCAATGGCTGCGCGATGAATTGGGCAGCGAGCTGCCGCAGGCGCCCGGCCTGTGGGGCTTGCGCCTGGGCGCCCTGCTTGCGCTCGACCATGCGCGGCGCGCGCCGCAAGCGCCCTCGGCCCTGCTGCTGTGGCAGCCCGTGCTGCAGGGCGCCAGCCACCTGGCCCAGTTCCTGCGCCTGCGCGTGGCAGCCCAGATGCTGGGCGAAAGCGGCGGCGACGGCGGCACCGCCGCCCTGCGCGCGCAACTGGCCGCCGGGCAGGCGCTGGAAATCGCCGGCTATACGCTGGCGCCGGCGCTGGCCCAAGGCTTCGACACCCTGGACGCGGCGCGCATGACGCCGCCCTGCCCGGTCCATTGGCTGGAACTGGCGCCGGAAGCGGGCCGCCCGCTGCCGCCGCTGGCGGCGCGCGTGGCGGCGGCCTGGCGCGAAGCCGGCGCCGAGGTCCGGAGCGCCACCGTGGCCGGCCCCCAGTTCTGGGCCAGCCAGGAGATCGCCGAGGCGCCAGCCCTGCTGGCGGCCACCGTGGCACAGCTGGCGGAAACTTGCCATGCTTGACGAACTGCCCCTGGCTTTCACCTGCCACGGCGAGCAGCTGGTGGGCGTGCTGAGCCCCGCGGCCGCAGTGGCAACGCGCGGCGTGCTGATCATCGTCGGCGGCCCGCAATACCGCGCCGGCAGCCACCGCCAGTTCACGCTGCTGGCGCGCCACCTGGCGGCGCAAGGCATTCCCGCGCTGCGCTTCGATTACCGCGGCATGGGCGACAGCAGCGGCGCGCCGCGCAATTTCGAAATGGTGGACGAGGACTTGCGCGCCGCCATCGACGCCTTCCAGGGCGCCGTGCCCGGCTTGCGCGACATCGTGCTGTGGGGCCTGTGCGACGCCGCTGCTGCCGCCTTGTACTATGGCCACCGCGATCCCCGTGTGGCCGGACTGGTGCTGCTCAACCCGTGGGCGCGCAGCGCCGATGGCCATGCACGCGCCACGCTGAAGCACTACTACTGGCAGCGCCTGCGCGACCCGGCGCTGTGGCGCAAGGTCGTGCGTGGCCGCTTCGCGCTGGGCGCCTCGTTGCGCGCGCTGGGCGGCCTGCTGCGCGCGGCGCGCCAGCCGGCCCCGCTCGCCCCGTGCGACCAGCAGGCCGCAACAGCGGCCGTGCCGCGCGACGGCAGTGCTCCTGCGCTGAGCCCGGACTTGCATGCGCGCCTGCTGGACGGCATGCAGCGCTTCCGTGGCCAGGTGCTGTTCATCTACAGCGGCACCGACCTGACGGCGCGCGAATTCCTCGACATGACACGGGCTTCGCGCCACTGGCCGGCGCTGCTGGCGGACAGCCGCGTGCAACAGCGCACGCTGGCTGCCGCCGACCATACCTTCTCGCGCCGCGAGTGGCGCGACCAGGTCGCCGGCTGGACCGCGCAATGGGTGGCCGCATGGTAAAGCGCGTCCTGATGGTGGCCTTCCATTTCCCGCCGCTGCGCGGCAGCAGCGGCATCCAGCGCACCCTGAAATTCACCCAATACCTGCCGCAGCTGGGCTGGCAGCCGCTGCTGCTGTCGGCCCACCCGCGCGCCTTCCCGCAGCAGGGCCCGGACCAGCTGGGCGAAATCCCGGCCGATACCGTGGTGCGGCGCGCCTTCGCGCTCGACACGGCGCGCCACTTGTCGCTGGCGGGCCGCTACCTGAAGTGGATGGCGCTGCCGGACCGCTGGAGCAGCTGGCTGCTGGGCGCGGTGCCGGCCGGCCTGGCGCTGGTGCGGCGCTACCGCCCGCAGGTGCTGTGGACCACCTACCCCATCGCCACCGCGCACCTGGTGGGCCTGGTGCTGCACAAGCTGACCGGGCTGCCCTGGGTAGCCGACCTGCGCGACCCGATGACCGACACCGATTACCCGACCGACGCACTGACGCGCCGCGTCTACCTGTGGCTGGAACGCCAGACGGTGCGCCACTGTACGCTCGCCGTGTGCACCACGCCGGGCGCGGTGGCCGACTACCGGGCCCGCTTCCCGGCCGTTCCGCGCGAGCGTTTCGTGCTGATCGAAAACGGCTACGACGAAGAGAATTTCCGCGCCGCGCAGGCCGCAGCGCGTGCGCCGGGCCAGCCGTTCACCCTGGTGCACAGCGGCATCATCTACCCGTCCGAGCGCGATCCGGGCGCCCTGTTTGCCGCGCTGTCGGCGCTGCGCGCGCGCGGCGCCATCGATGCCGGCCGGCTGCGCCTCGTGCTGCGCGCCACCGGCCACGACGACTATGTGGCGGCTTTGCTGCAGCGCCACGGCATCGCCGACCTGGTGCAGCTGGCGCCGCACGTCGCCTACCGCGACGCCCTGGCTGAAATGCTGGGAGCGGACGGCCTGCTGATCCTGCAGGCCAGCAACTGCAACCGCCAGATCCCGGCCAAGCTGTACGAATACCTGCGCGCCGGACGCCCGATCCTGGCGCTGACCGACCCGGCCGGCGATACCGCCGCCACCCTGCACGGGGCTGGCATCGACACCCAGGCGCCGCTGGACGACGCGGTCGCCATCGAACAGGCATTGCTGCGTTTCCTGGACCTGGCGGCAGCCGGCCAGGCCCCGCTGCCGGCGCCGGCAGCCGTGGCCGGCGCCTCGCGCCAGGCACGCAGCGTCCAGCTGGCCCAAATGCTCGATGCTGCGGCCGGCACCACCTACAGCCCGCCGGCGCCCGCCGGCCAGACGGAGGAAGCATGAAACGGTTCACCTTATCCTTGGCGCTTGCGGCGACGCTGCTGTCGGCCGAAGCGGCCACCAAACCCTTTTGCGGACCGCTGGCCAACGGCTACGGTCCGTTCGACTTCCGCACCGCCAGCGCCGACCAGCGCAAACTGGTGGAAGAATTCCACTTCACCGAATCGGTCGAGCAAGGCGTCCACGGCAATACCGGCACGGTGGGCGGCGACCTCGATTACACGCTGCGCGTGTTTCCCAACCATGTGCGGGCGCTGGACACCCTGATCCGCCTGGCGCCGCGCTACCGCAGTGGCGTGATGCAAGGCGCGAAATACCCGGTCGAATGCTATTTCGAACGCGCCGTGCGCTTCCAGCCCGACGATGGCGCCGCCTGGAGCCAGTATGCGCGCTACCTGTACGCCCTGAACCAGGACGCGCGCGCCGTATCGATGCTGGAGCAGGCAGTCAAGGTCGACCCCGACAACCCGACCGTCAATTACAACTATGGCCTGGCGCTGGCCAAGCGCAAACAATACGCGGCAGCGCTGCCGTATGCCCAGAAGGCCTATGCCAAGGAATTCCCGCTGCCCGGCCTGAAGCAAATGCTGAAGGCGGCCGGCCAGTGGCAGGAGCCGCCGCCAGCGCCGGCCGAGGACGCCGCGCCGACGGCTGAACCGGACAAGCCGGCCCAGCCGCCCCAGCCGGCCGCTTCCACGCCAGTCCAGCCATGATGCGACTGCTGCTGCGGCGCGGCGCAGCACTGGCCGCGGCCGGCCTGCTGCTGGCGGCAGCCAGCGTCTACCCGGCGCCGCCGCTGCTGCTGGCACTGCTGCTCGGCGGCTATATGGCCCTGCTGTACTGGCGGCCCGCGTGGTGGCTGCTGGCGGTGCCGGCCCTGCTGCCGGTACTGGACCTGGCACCATGGACCGGCTGGTTCTTCCTGGAAGAACTGGACTTGCTGCTGCTGGCCACCTGCGCTGCCGGCTACTGGCGGCTTGGCCGCGAGCGCGCCCCCACCAAGCTGCCGACCGTGGCCCGCGTGGCGCTGGGTTTTTTGCTGCTGTGCTACCTGGTCGCGGCCTGGCGCGGCATCATGCCGCTGGCCCCGCTCGATGCCAATGCCTTCAGCAATTACACCAGCTCCTATAATGGCTTGCGCGTGCTGAAAGGCGTGCTGTGGCCCGTGCTGCTGCTGCCCTTGCTGCGCGGTACGGCCGGCGAGCAGGGAGTCGAGCTGCAGCGCCTGCTGGTGCCGGGCATGCTGCTGGGCCTGATATTCTGCAGCCTGGCGGTGATCTGGGAACGGCTGGCTTTTCCCGGCCTGTTCAACTTCGCCAGCGATTACCGCCCGACCGCGCCGTTCTCCGCCATGCATACGGGCGGCGCCGCGCTCGACGCCTACCTGGCGCTGGCCATGCCCTTTGTCGTGCTGTACCTGCAGGGCCATCCGCCGCCGTGGAAACTGGCGCTGGGCCTGGCCGCGCTGGCCCTGGGCATGTTTGCCGGCCTGACCACCTTCTCGCGCGACATCTACCTGGCGTATGCGGTGGCCGGCAGTATCATCGCCGTGCTCGGCGCCGCGCACCACCTGCGCGCCGGCACGCTGCCGCTGCGCACGCTGGCCGCCAGCATCGTGCTGCTGGCCCTGGCGTTCTGGATCCTGACCGCCGTGTTTTCCAGCAGCGGCTACCGCGGCCTGGCGGCCAGCCTGGGCTTGCTGGCCAGCGCGCTGCTGCTGGCAGGCGCCGCGCCCCGCCTGCCGCGCCCGCTGCTAGCGGCGGCCCTGGCCATCGTGCTGTTGGGCGCGGTGGCGGCACTGGGGATGTTGGGCGGCAGCAGCGCCAGCACCAAGGGCGCTTATCTCGGCTACGGCCTGGCCCTGCTGTGCGGCTTAGGCGGCGGCGCCGCCTTGCTGTTTGCCGAGCCGGCGCAGCGCCCGTACGGCGTGCTGCTGCTGGCGGCAGCGTGGCCGGCGCACGCGCTGGCCAGTGCCCTGGTGGCGCGCCACTATGGCGGCAATGAGGCACTGCCCGGCATCGCGCTGGCGATTGCCCTGGCGGCCGCGCTGGCTGCCTCGCGCTGGCTGCCGCGCCCGCTGTGGCGGCTGGACCGCGGCACGCTGAGCGTCGCCTTCTTCGCCGCCATCGTCTATGCCGCGCTGATCCCGGTGGCCGGCAGCTATTACGCGGGCAGCCGTTTTGCCACCGTGGGCAACGACCTGCAAGTGCGCCTCGAGCACTGGGGCGAAGCGCTCGGCATGATGGACAGCGACAGCCTGACCCAGGTGTTCGGCCAGGGCCTGGGCCGCTACCCGGCGGTCTACCTGTGGAAGAACACCCACGGTGAAATGCCGGGCACCTTCCACTATGGCGAAGAAGCGGGCAACCGCTTCCTGCAACTGGGCGCCGCCCAGTATGCGCGCGGCTATGGCGAGGTGCTGCGCATGCTGCAGCACGTGGCCATCGAGCCGGGCAAGCGCTACCAGCTGCAGCTCGACATCCGCCGGCGCCACGCCAGCGCCCTGCCGCAGGTACAGGTGTGCAAACGCTGGCTGATCTATCCGGAAGACTGCACGCCGGCGCGCTACCGGCCGCCGCCGCTGCAGGATGGCTGGCAGACGCTGCAGATCGACTTGCCACCGCGCCGCAGCAGCAACCCGTGGCACGCGCCGCTGCAGCTGGAGCTGTCGAACAGCTCCAGCAGCGCTGTGCTGGAAGTCGACAATATCAGCCTGCGCGACATCGACAGCGGCCGCGAACTGGTCGCCAACGGCAGCTTTGGCGCCGGCCACGATTACTGGTTCTTCAGCAGCGACCGCAACCACATGCCCTGGCACGTCAAGAATTTCGCCGTCAACCAGGTGTTCGAGCTCGGCTGGCTGGGCGCGCTGGCCACCGCCTTCTTCCTGCTGGCGGTAGGCGGCCCCCTGGCAGCGCGCGGGCTGGCGGGGCAAGCGTTTGCCGCCGTGGTGCTGGCGGCGCTGGCCGGCTGCATGATGGTGGGCCTGTTCGACAGCCTGACCGACGTGCCGCGCATCACGATCCTGCTGCTGCTGCTGGCCCTGGCCGGCAGCTTGCGGCCGGCCCGCAAGCGCATCAAGGTGCGCCGCCAGCCTGCCGCCGGCCAGGAAGAGAACGATGCCATGATGGCGGACTGAATGGCACCACACAAGGAGCATCCTTTGCTGACAGTTTTGATGGCCACGCGCAATGGCGGCCAGACCTTGCCCAAAGTGCTGGCCGGCTACACCCGCCAAACCTTGCGGCCGGACCTATGGACGCTGATCGTGGTCGACAACGGCAGCACCGACGACACCGCTGCCGTGGTGCAAAGCTATCGCGACCGGCTGCCCTTGCACTACCTGCACGTGCCGCAACCGGGCAAAAACGTCGCGCTGAACCAGGGCTTGGCGCTCGCCTTGCAGCAAAGCGGCGACCTGCTGGTCTTCACCGATGACGATGCGACGCCCGTGCCGGGCTGGCTGCAAGCGCTGGCCGAGGCGGCGCAGGCGCATCCGGAAGCGACGCTGTTTGGCGGTGGCATCGTGGCCGACTGGGGCGCTGCGCCGCCGGACTGGGTGCTGCGCCTGGTGCCGCTGGGCTTGACGTTTGGCATCACCGACCCGGCCCTGCCCGACGGCCCGATCTTCCCGGGCCTGATCTGGGGCGCCAACATGGCCGTGCGGCGCAGCGTGTTCGACCACGGTTACCGCTTCGACGAAACCATCGGCCCCAATGGCGGCGCCTATGCCATGGGCAGCGAAACCCAGCTGACGCGCATGCTGGGCGACGCCGGGCACCAGAGCTATTTCTGCAAAGCGGCCGAGGTGGCGCACTACATCCGTCCCCAGCAGCTGAGCGAGGCATCGATCCTGCAGCGCGCCTGGCGCTTCGGCCGCGGCAAGTTCCGCCAGGATGGGCGCCAGCCCGTCCCCTACCTGTTCGGCGTGCCGCGCTGGATGATGGCGCGCTACCTGGCGGAACTGGCCGGCCTGGCCAAGGCGCGCCTGCGCGGCGAGCGCGACCGCCAGTTCCTGCACCGCTGGGAACTGCACTACCTGCGCGGCTATTTTCACGAAGCGTGGCGCGCCCCGGCGCCGGCCAAGCGGCGCGTGCTGATCACCGGTTTCAGCGGCTCCCTGGGCGGCATGGAGCTGCGCATGGCGCAGGAAGCGCGCTTCCTGAACGGGCTGGGCTGGCACAGCATGCTGGCCATCCGCCCCTTCCCCGGCAGTGCGGGCTGGCTCGACAGCTTGCGCGCCGAACGCCTGAACGTGCGCCACTGGTCGCCGCCGCCCTTCCTGGAAGAATGGCCCTGGCGCCACCTGCGCCTGGCGCAGGCCTGGCTGACTGCCGGCCCCGCACTGCGGCGCCTGCGGCCGGACCTGGTGCACGTGGCCTTTTGCTGGACCAGTTACGGCGCTTCCGCGCTGTGGCTGGCAGCGCGCGCCGCCATCCCGGCCGTGGTCAGCGTGCACAACGCTTTCCCGACGGCCAGCTTCAGCGGCTGGCAGGAACGGCGCATGCGCGCAGCGTTCGCCAATGTGCGCGGCGTGTATGCGGTGTCCGACTCGGCACTGCAGCATTTCCTGGCGACGTACCGCACTTGCCTGCCGCCGGCCGCGCGCCTGGCCGTGATCCCCAATTGCGTCGACACGCGGCGCTTCCGCCCCTCGCCCGAACGGCGCCAGGCGGCGCGCGCGGCCTGGGGCATTGCCAGCGAGGCCTTGGTGCTGGGCAGTGTCGGGCGCCTGGCAGACCAGAAGCGGCCGCTTGCCCTGCTCGCGCTGCTGGCCGCGCTGCGCCCGCAATTCCCGCAACTGGTCCTGGTGCTGATCGGCAGCGGCCCGCTGGAACAGGCGGTGCGCCAGCGCTGCCGCGAGCTGGGCCTGGAGCAGGCGGTCGTGTTTGCCGGCTTCGTGCCGCAGGTGCACGAGGTCTTGCCCGCGCTCGACCTGCACGTGCTGCTGAGCCGCAACGAAGGCTTCGGCATCGCCACCGCGGAAGCGATGGCCTGCGGCGTGCCGGCGGTGGGCACCGATGTGCCGGGAACGGCCGACGTGCTGCGCGGCAGCGCGGCCGGCATGCTGGTGCCGCTCGACGATCCGGCCGGCGCCGCAGCCATGGTCGCCGGCCTGCTGGCCGATCCGGCGCGGCGCGCGACCATGGCCGCCGCCGGTCCGGCCGAAGCGCACGCCCGTTTCGGCGAAGACCACGTGCGTACCCTGGTGCGCGCGTTCTATGAGGGCCTGTGAGATGCGGGTTGGCGTGCTGTCTTATCCGATGCTGTTCCAGCGCAGCGGCGGGCTGCAGATCCAGGTGCGGGAAACGGTGGCAGCGCTGAACGCGATCGGTATCGAGGCGCGCCTGGCCGATCCCGTCACCGAACTGCTGTCCTCCTACGATGTGGTGCATGTGTTCTCCACCATCAGCGGCAATTACCGCATCGTGGAGAGTGCACGCGAGCAGGAGGTGCCGCTGGTGCTGTCGCCGCTGCTGTCGCCGGAGTGGAACCGTGGCAACGGCCGCACCGCAAGGCTGCTCGACCGGCTGGTGGGGCGCCTGAGCGGCTGGCAGGTGCAAACCAGCTACGGCCAGATGGCCAGCGCGCTGCAGGGCGCCGACCGCCTGCTGGCCCTGGGCGAAGCCGAGGCGGCGGCGCTGCAGTCCGCCTTCGGCATCGAGCGCGCGCGCATCGACATCTGCCCCAACGGCATCGCACCGCGCTTCTTCGACGCCGACCCTGGCCTGTTCCGCCAGGCCTATGGCATCGACGGCCCCTTCGTCCTGATGACGGGCGCCATTTCGCCCTACAAGAACCAGCTCGGGGTGGTGCGCGCGCTGGCCGGCAGCGGCCTGCGCTGCGTGCTGATCGGACGCGCCGAGCGCGCCCACGCCGCTTACCTCGAACTCTTGCAGCGCGAGCCCGGCGTACGCTGGCTGGGCCCGCTGGACCATGGCGATCCGCTGCTGGCCAGCGCCTATGCGGCCGCCGCGGTCCTGGCGCTGTTGAGCCAGGGCGAGGTGCAGCCGCTATCGGTGCTGGAAGCGCTGGCGGCCGGCACGCCGGCAGTCATGACCAGCCGCAGCGCGCTGGTGGTGCCGGGCAGCGGCGCCGCGCTGCGCACGGTCGACTGGCAGGACGGTCCCGGCATCCGCCAGGCGATCGAGGCCCTGCTGCGGACACCGCCGCCGCGCGCGCAGGTGGCCCAGCTGGTGGCGGAATGGCGCTGGGAACAGGTGGCGCAGCGGATCGCCGCTAACTACCGGCAAGCGCTGGCGCAGCGGCGCTAGCCAGGCCGCGCGTGTCCAGCGTCAGCTGCAGGCGCGAGGCCGGGCCGGGCGACAGGTGGATGAACGGCGCCTGGCTGGCAAAGCTCAGCTGCCAGCGGCCGAGGCAGAGGAACAATGCGCCGCCGATCTTGCGCGCGCCCAGCCGGCCATGCGCCTGGCGCGAGGCCACGTTGAAGGCGGAAATCCGGCTGACCGACCAGCGCACCCGGCGTTCGCGCAGCAGCGCATTGGCTTCGTCCCACAGGCGCAGGTAGGCCGGGCCGAGGCGGAACTCGGGCGCCACGTACACATCGAAATCCCAGACGCTATCGGCCGACGGCAGGCGGAAATGCACCCGCACCTCATCCTCCAGGTAATTGCCGTGCACCAGCCAGAGAAAGCCGGCCAGCTGCTCGCCGCGCCAGGCCTGCAAGGCATAGGCGCCCTGGCCGATGCGCTCGGCCAGCACGGCGCGCGGACGCGGACAGTCCGCCGGCACCTGGTCGAGCGTGGTAGCCAGCGCCACCCGCAGCTTGGCGCCGCGGCCGCGGGCCCAGGACTCCTCGGCCACGGGCTGGGCCACGAAATCGTACTTGTACAGCTGTACACCCACGCGCACCAGCACGCGCGACAGGCAATAGAACGATGCATCCCACCACCCCATCTGGGCGTAATACTGGCGCAGGGTCGACAACATGGAGCAGCTCCTCAACGGCTCTGGCCGCGCAGGCGGCTGGCCAGATGGCCGGTAATTGACATCAGCACGGGTTTCAGATCATGCTGCAGCAGCACGATACCGGCCAGCCAGGCCGCCAGCGCGCCGCTGCCGGCCACCAGCAGCAGCATGATGGGCGGGCCATTGCGCAGGGCCGGCAGCGCCAGCGCCAGCAGCGGCGGCATCACGGCCAGCGCCGCCAGTTGCAGGCTCTTGGCCAGATTGCGGCTCAATTCGCCCAAGCGCATGCCGGTCAGTTCGGACAGCCCGCGGTAAATCAGGCCTGCCTTGACCAGGTTGGTGCAGGCGATGCTGGCGGCCACGGCCGCCAGGCCGAAAGGCACGGCCAGCACAATGCCCGTCACGCGCAGCGGCAAGGCCACCGACTCGAGCCGGGCGCGCTTTTGCACGTGGCCCATGGCGACAAACAGGTCGAGCGCCATGCCGAACAGGCTCAGCACGGCAGCCGAGACGCACAGGATGCGTGCCAGCGGCACGCTGGCGCCCCACTGGCTGCCGAACAGCAGGCGCACCATCGGTTCGGCCAGCGCGGCCAGCACGGCGAAGAACGGCCAGGAAACGCCGGCCATATACGACATCAGGCGCAGGTAGACCTGCTTCATGTCGGTGCCGGCCCGCACCTGGCTGGCAAACAGCGGCTGCACCACCGGCGTCACGGCACGCGTGATCAGCATGTTGAACAGGGTGACCAGCGACTGGCCCTTGCTGTAGAGCCCGACTGCTTCCATATTGATCAGGCGGCCGATCAGGATATCGGGGGCGCCCACCGCAACCTCATCCAGGATATTGGAGCCGGTGGCGTAGGCGCCAAACGGCAGCAGCTCGCGCACGCCCTTCAGGCTGGGCAGCCAGGGCATGTAGGCCGGGCGGAACAGCATGCTGGTCAGGACCGAGGCGGCGACGCCGGCCACCGCCGCCCAGGCCAGCGCCATGAAGCTGAAACCGGCCAGCACCAGGACGATGCTGGCGACCAGGCTGACGACGGCGCTGGTCACGTTGATGCAATAGATGGCGCCAAAACGCATCTCGCGGCGCAGTACCGGCAGGGTGATGGAACCAAACGGTATCAGCAGGCAGTTCAGCGCCAGCGCGCGCAGCACCTGTCCCACCCCCGGCTCACGGTAGAAATCGGCCAGCGGGCCGCTGGCCAGCACCAGCACCGCAGCGATAAGCCAGGCGATCATCAGCGTCAGCGAATAGGCGGCGCGGATCTTGACCGGGGTCAGTTCGCGCTCCTTCACCAGGTATTGGCCGACGCCGAAGTCGCGCACGATCTGCAGCACGGCCACGACCACCGAGCCGATCGAATAGACGCCCACTTCAGCCGGGGTCAGCAGGCGAGACAGCACAATACTGCTGACAAAGCCCAGCGCGAGCACCGTGTACTTTTCGGCGAAGGAAAACAGGAGGGACTTCTTGATACTCAAGGGCGCAATCCGTCAAAGATTCAACAAAGACCTGCAGCCGCCCACCGCGTGTGGGCCGGTGCCGGGACCGAACAGCAGCGTGCTCAGGACGACGCGGAGGTCTTGATGGCGTGACGCTCGAGCAAGTCGTACAGGGTCGGGCGCGACACGCCCAGGAGTTCGGAAGCCTTGACGATATTGCCTTCCACCCGCGCCAGGGCGCGCACGATGGCGCGGTATTCCGCCTCGTCGCGCACCTGGCGCAGGTTGAACGGTTCTTCTTCCACCGGGGCGCCGGACAGGCCCAGGTCGTCGGCCGTGATGGCCGGACCGTCAGCCATGATGATGGCGCGCTTGATGCAGTTTTCCATTTCCCGCACATTGCCCGGCCAGTCGTGGTGGGCGATCTGCGCCAGCGCGTCGGGGGAAAAATGCAGGTTGGCGCGGCCTTCCTGGGCGCAGAAGCGGTTCTTGAAGTGCTGCGCCAGCAGCACCGAGTCGCCGTCGCGCTCGCGCAGCGGCGGGATGGTCAGCACGATCTCGGACAAGCGGTAGTACAAGTCTTCGCGGAAGCGGCCGGCCTTCACCAGCTCCTTCAGGTTCTGGTGGGTAGCGCAGACGATGCGCACGTCGACCGGGATTTCCTCGTGGCCGCCGACGCGCTCGATCACGCGCTCCTGCAGGAAGCGCAGCAGCTTGGCCTGCAGCGGCATCGGCAGGTCGCCCACCTCGTCGAGGAAGAAAGTGCCGCCATTGGCCGCTTCCACCTTGCCCTTGGTCTGCTTGACGGCGCCGGTAAACGCGCCCTTCTCGTAGCCGAACAGCTCCGACTCGAGCAGGGTCTCGGGAATGGCAGCGCAGTTGATGGCCATGAAGCGTTCCTTGGCGCGCGGGCTGCCCTGGTGCAGGGCGCGCGCGATCACTTCCTTGCCGGTGCCCGATTCGCCCAGCACCATGGTGGTGGCCGAACTTGGCGCCACTTTTTCCACCTGGCGGCACACTTTGAGCATGCCGGGGTCGCGCGAGATGATGCCGGCCAGCGGGGTGTCGGCGCCGTCCTGCTGCATGCGGCGGTTTTCCTGCTGCAGGCCGTGCAGGAAGAAGGCGCGCTTGATGACCAGGGCCAGCAGTTCCGGTTCGCAGGGCTTCTGGTGGAAATCGTAGGCGCCCATGGCAATCGCCTGCACCGCATGCGCGCGGTCCTGGTTGCCGGTCAGGACGATGACCTTGGTGTCCGGCGCCAGCGCCAGGATCTGCTGCAGCGTGGCCAGGCCTTCGGTGGCGCCATCGGGGTCGGGCGGCAAGCCGAGGTCCATGGTGCAGACGGCAGGCTCGTGGCGGCGCAGCTGGGCCAGCGCCGCTTCGCGGTCGCCCGCCACCACCACGTCGTAGTCGTCGAAACTCCACTTGAGCTGCTTTTGCAGGCCGGGATCGTCTTCGATAATCAACAGTTTGGGTTTGCTCTGGCTCACAACGGGTCCTTGCGCCTTCAGGCGGCTTGTTCAATGGTTTGCTGGCGGTACAGCGGCAGGCTGACCGTGAATGTGGTGCCTTGCTCCGGCGTGCTGCGCACCTGCAGCGTTCCACCGAGCTGGTGGATGTATTCCCGGCTTTCGAAGGCGCCGATGCCCATGCCGGCCGACTTGGTCGAATCGAAAGGCTTGAACAGGCGCTCGCGGATGAATTCTTCGCTCATGCCGGCGCCGGTGTCGGCCACTTCCACCAGCACGCTGTTGCCGTTGCGCGCCAGGCGCACGCACACCTTGCCGTCGCGCGGGGTGGCTTCGATCGCGTTCTGGATCAGGTGGCCCAGCACGCGCTCCAGCCGCTCGCCTTCGGCCAGCACTTTCAGCCCGGCCTCGGCCAGCTGCAGCGTCGGCTTGGGCTCAAACGCCGCCTTCAGCGCCACCGCCTGCGCCAGCAGCTGGCCCAGGTCTTGCGGCGCGGCACGCTCGGGGGAAGCGGTACGGCTGAGCTTTTGCAGCATCAGTTTCATCTTTTGCACCGACAGGGTCACGGTCTCCATCATATCGCGTTGGAACTCCGGGTTGTCGGCATGTTTTTCCGCATTGGCCGTCATCAGCGACAACTGGGCCACCAGGTTCTTCAGGTCGTGCACCACAAAGGTCGACAGGCGGTTGAAGGAATCGAACTGGCGCGCCAGCATCAGGGCATTGTCGGCCTCCTGCTGGGCCAGGTAGGACGCGGCCTGGGTGCCGGCGATTTTGAGCAAGTCCAGCACTTCCCAGTTGAGCTTGACTTCACTGCGCGAGGCCATCAGCACCACGAAGCCGGCCAGCCGGCCCTGCAGCAGCAGCGGCACCACCAGCCAGGCTTTGGGAAATGCCAGCAGCCAGGCCGGCAGCGGCACTTCCGGGTTGTGCAGCGCGTGGGCGCCGACGTCGACCAGCCACTGCTTGCTTTCCATCAATTGGCAAAACGGCGAGTCAGCCGGCTCGCTCGCCTGCGGGGCTTGCGTATGCCAGGAAGCCAGCGGCTCGAAGCGCTGTTCGCGCCGGATCCACAATGCCCCGCCCTGGCTTTCCACCAGCTCGGCCAGGGCCGAAATGGAGCGCTCGCCCAGGTTGGGGCCGGTGGCCGACAGGGTGCGGGTAAACCGCAGCCACTCTTCGCGGTAGTCGTAGTTGTAGCGGTAAAAATGCTTGCTGATGAAGACTTTCAGCCAGGCCCGGAACGAGCCGGAGAACAGCACGCCCAGCAGCAGGAAGCTGGCGCCAAACAGGAAGGCCAGTTGCATCAGCCCGCCCCAGGAACCGCCGACAAAGCGCAGGTAGTAGGCCGCCATGCTCATCGCCAGCAGGTAGACCGCCGAGCCAAGCAGGGCTGCCGAATGGAAGGCGATGCGGCGCGACACCGCCAGCTGGGACGGCCAGGAAGCGCGGCGCAACAGCGAAATGGCCAGCAGCGGCACGATCAGCGCATTGAGCAGGCCGCGCGCCGCCCACAGCTCGGGGTCAAGCTCGCGCAGCAGCAGCATGTCGCTGTACAGGTAAAAGTCGTAGGCAAACAGGGCGCCCAGGCCGAGGCAGATGAACTTCATGGCCCAGCGCACTTGCACACTGCGGTCGCGATAGAGCTGCTCCACCAGCAGCATGCCCAGTACCGCCATGCCTAGGCGGCCGATGGCCAGCACGTGGAAGCCCAGGCTGGCCGGCAGCTGCTGCGCCAGCAGGCTGGCCAGCAGCATGGCGCCGTACACCGCGATGCTGGCCTGGAAGGTGCGCGCGCCGCGCTGCCACAGGCCGAGCATGGCCAGCAGCACGGCGGTCCAGGCCGCGTTGCGCAGCCATTCGGCGCCGTGCAGCACCCAGGCCGCCCACGGCACCACGGTGGCGCTGGCCATCACCGCGCCCCACAGCACCGTCAGCAGCGAGGCGCTGGCCAGCACGCGCTGGTGCGGGCGCTGGTCGGGGCGCTGGCGCCAGCCGGTCAGGACCAGCACGCTAAGTAACAGAAACGCCAGCGCAGCGCTGGCGTAACTGAAGGCGGTGATACTGGTCGGCATCAGGCCCCCATGTCCTTAACGGCCTCCCCTGAACATGACCACCTTGATGGTATCGATCAGGACCAGCACATCGAGCAGCAGGCTGTTGTTCTTGACGTAGTACAAGTCGTACTGCAGTTTCTGCAGCGCGTCTTCGACCGTGTCGCCATAGCCATAGCGCACCTGGGCCCAGCCGGTGATGCCCGGCTTGATGCTGTGGCGCACGTTGTAATAAGGCACGCGCTCGGTCAGTTGCTCGACGAAGTAAGGGCGCTCCGGGCGCGGGCCGACGAAGGACATTTCGCCCTTCAGCACATTGAGGATTTGCGGCAATTCGTCAATGCGCAGTTTGCGGATGATATTGCCCACGCGCGTGATGCGCGGGTCGTTCTTGGCAGCCCATTGCGGCGTGCCGTTCTTTTCCGCATTCTTGAACATGCTGCGGAATTTCAGGACGCGGAAGACGCGGCCATCCATGCCCACCCTTTCCTGCGAATACAAGATCGGTGCGCCATCTTCCACTACGATGGCGATGGCGGTGATGAGCATGACCGGCAGGGAGACGACCAGCAGCGACACACTGGCCAGCACGTCCACCGTGCGCTTCATGAAGGTGCGCATGAAGCTCTGGTCGAAACCGCCGCCGAACACCAGCCAGGAAGGCTGCAGGGATTCAACGCGGATCTGGTAGGTTTCGCGCTCGAAGAACGTAGCGGCGTCGGTGACCTGGATGCCGTACAGCTTGCACTCGAGCAACTCCTTGATCGGGAAGGCGCCGCCGCGGCGGTTCTGCACCGAGACCACGATTTCCGATACACGCAGGGCGTTGGCCAGCGCTACCAGGGAACCGCCTTCGGGCAGGTGCAGCAGCTGGTTCTGCGGCACGCAGGTATCTTCCGACGGCACCGCCACGTAGCCGGCCACGTCGTAGCGGCGGTAATTCGTTTCGCGCGTGGCCAGCTCGCCGCACTCCTTGGCCATGGCGCCGCCGCCGAGGAAGATGATGCGGGTGGCGAGGAAATGCGTGCGCGAGGTCTTCATGAACATGGCGCGCGCCAGCAGGATGCCGACGCCGGCAATGATGAACACCAGCACCAGGATGCCGCGCCCGAAATACAGGTCGGGCGCCAGGTAGAACACCAGGGTCAGGATGCAAAAGCCCATGGCGAACGAAGGCATCAATTGCAGGAAGAAGGGATTGCGCAAGCCTTCCTGGAAATTGATCTGGTACATGCCCAGCGCAGACATGCTGAACACGATGGCCGCCGCAAAGATGCAGGCCGACATGAAGAAGTGGTCGAGCTTCGGTATGGCGAACTGGTCACCGTCGAAAAAACGCAGACCAGCGCCAGCGTAGAACGAGCCAATCAGGATCAACACTTCCAGGAAGAGCAGGCTGAACACGACCTTGGAGATGTAGTGATTGGAAATTCTTAGCATTTTTATTCCCTCCCGCTTTACTGCTCATGCTGGCCGTGAAAGCGCGCGGAGCCTTGCGGCCATGTCTCGTAAATTATTCTTGCGGGGCCAGGTGGCGGACGTACCAGTCCATGGCCTCCTTCAACCCATCGCCGATACGGTGCGAAGGATCGAAACCCAACAGCTCGCGCGCCTTGGTGATATCGGCCTGCGAATGGCGCACGTCGCCGGCCCGGAATCCCTGGTATTGCGCCTGGTGCTGGCGCAAGTGCGGGAAACGCTCCTGCAGCAGCTCGCGCATCATCAGGTACAGCTGGTTGAGACTGGTGCGCTCATTGAGCGCCACGTTGTACACCTGGTTGGCGGCACCTGGCTTGTCGGCCATGGCTGCCAGCAGGTTGGCTTGCACCACGTTGTCGATGAAACAGAAATCGCGGCTGGTTTCGCCGTCGCCGTTGATGAACAGCGGACGGTTGCGGATCAGGGCCGATACCCACTGCGGTATCACGGCCGCATAGGCGCCTTCCGGGTCCTGGCGCGGGCCGAACACGTTGAAGTAGCGCAGGCCGATGGTTTCCATGCCATAGGTGCGCGCGAATACGTCGGCGTACAGCTCGTTGGCGTATTTGGTGACGGCATACGGCGACAGCGGCCGGCCGATCGTGTCTTCCACTTTCGGCAGCGCAGGATGGTCGCCGTAGGTGGAACTGGATGCCGCGTAGACGAAGCGCTTCACTTTCGCGTCGCGCGCCGCCACCAGCATGTTCAGGAAGCCAGTGACGTTGGTGCCATGGGTCAGCAGCGGATCGTCGATCGAGCGGCTGACCGAGCCCAATGCGGCCTGGTGCAGGATGTAGTCTTTGCCGGCGCAGGCTGCCTGGCAGGCCGCCAGGTCACGGATGTCGCCTTCGACGAAGGTGAACGAGGCCCAGGCCGCGGAGCCGACGGCTTCGCGCACCTGGTCCAGGTTGTGCTGGTGGCCGGTGGCGAAATTGTCCAGGCCCGTGACCTGCTGGCCGAGCTTGAGCAGCGCCTCCACCAGGTTGGAGCCGATGAATCCGGCAGCCCCCGTCACCAGCCAATGGTATCGCTGGCCACGCAAGTGCAGCCGCACGTCGTCAAACTTGCCCACTACAGCCCTCCCAGGCTTCCCTGCTATTTTTGTTTACAGGCGCCAGACGCTGTAACCAGCTTCTTCCAGGCCTGCCATATTGAATGCCGATTTCACGTCGATGAAGACGCCGCCCGGATTGAGCTTGGCCGACAGGTCGCCCAGCGACAGCGCCAGCAATTCCTTGTGCGACACTGCAGCGACCACCGCGTCCGCCTGCGGCAGGCTGTCCCAGCTTTCCAGGCGAATTCCGTATTCGTGCACCGATTCCTCGGAATCGGCCACCGGGTCGTGCACATGCACGTCCAGGCCGTACGACTTCAGTTCGAACACCACGTCCGCCACTTTCGAATTGCGCAAGTCCGGGCAGTTTTCCTTGAAAGTCAGGCCCAGCACGTTCACTTTCGCGCCCTTGATGTGGCAGCCCGCCGCGATCATCTGCTTGACGGTTTTCTCGGCCACGAACTTGGCCATGCCGTCATTGATGCGGCGCCCCGCCAGGATCACCTGCGGGTGGTAGCCGATCATGTCGGCCTTGTGGGTCAGGTAGTAAGGATCGACGCCGATGCAGTGGCCGCCAACCAGGCCAGGACGGAAAGGCAGGAAATTCCACTTGGTGCCAGCCGCCTGCAGCACTTCCAGCGTATCGATGCCGATCTTGTCGAAGATGATTGCCAGCTCGTTCATCAGCGCGATATTCAGGTCGCGCTGCGTATTCTCGATTACCTTGGCCGCTTCCGCAACTTTCACGCTGGAAGCCCGGTATACCCCAGCAGTCACTATCGATTCATATAGTTTAGCAACCTGTTCGAGAGTTGCTGGATTATCTCCGGAGACCACCTTCAAAATCGTGGTCAGGCGGTGCAGTTTGTCGCCTGGATTGATACGTTCCGGGGAATAGCCGACGTTGAAGTCTTGCGGCCATTTCAGGCCGGAATTTTTTTCCAGCACGGGGATACAGACTTCCTCGGTAGCGCCGGGATAGACCGTCGATTCATACACGACGATGGCGCCTTTTTTCATATGCTTGCCGACGGTGGTCGACGCCCCGACCAACGGGCCGAAATCCGGTGCGTGCGCATTGTCGACCGGGGTCGGCACCGCCACCACGATGTAGT
Source organism: Pseudoduganella sp. (assembly GCA_039593775.1). GTDB lineage: Bacteria > Pseudomonadota > Gammaproteobacteria > Burkholderiales > Burkholderiaceae_D > Rugamonas. The sequence goes on along the minus strand of JBCNOP010000004.1, from coordinate 5,205 downwards.
CGGCCTCGGCCAGCGCGGCCGGGTCGTAAGTGACATGCAGCTGGGTCGCTTCGCGCAATTCCGCTTCCGACACTTCACCGGTCGGGTCGCAGAATTTGCGGTAATTCTCGATCTTGGCTTGCGACAGGTCGAAGCCGATGGTCTTGCGCTTTTTGCCGAATTCAACTGCCAGGGGCAAGCCTACGTAGCCCAAACCTACGACTGCTACAACCTTATTGTCATCCATATCGGGTTCCCGTGAGAATTATGTATTTCTTTTGTGATAACTGTATACCAGTTGCCGCTGCTGTTCAATGCTGAGTTTTACAATTGATCCTGACAGCTCAGCTTGATGCCCCTATGACAGCCGCCAAAACTATTCCAGGATGTAACAATTTTTTCCGTGCTGACGTCGGATCGCCGCCACAGTGAACTGTAATCTTTTGATAATAGTATTGATTGTTTTGCACGGGTTGTCAATTTTACACCTGGACCCTGAAAGCTGTCACAGCCTTTCTTGTGTGCGAACGGGAAAGCAACAGCAGGCTGGCGATGTCTTCGGTCACGGGACGCCGGCAGGATTCGCCGGCAAGCGCCGTTGAAGCGGGCGCGGCACCGACAGGCGCCGGCGAACCGCCGGCGCCGTCAGGAAGGCTTGGGGGAAGTATATAGCTGATATTACCTAAAAGGAAACAAAATCCCTGCTTCTTCATGCCGCCAGCAACAGGCGGGCCGGCGGGCGCGGCAGCGCGGCCGTTTCGCCCAGTTTGAAGACGGCAAACGCCTGGGCCACGCAATCGGCCTGGCGCGCCAGGTTGCCGGCGGCGGCGGCGGCCTGCTCGACCAGGGCAGCGTTCTGCTGGGTGATGTCGTCGATATGGACCACCGCCTGGTTCACCTGGCCGATGCCACGGCTTTGTTCCGTGGTCGCATGGTGGATTTCGTTCATCATGCGGGTCACGCGGCCGACCGATGCGATCACTTCGCTCATGGTGGCGCCGGCATTGCTGGTCAGCCTGGCGCCGGCTTCGACTTTGGCGATCGAGCTGTCGATCAGCGCCTTGACCTCCTTGGCGGCAGTGGCCGAACGCTGGGCCAGGCTGCGCACTTCGGTGGCGACCACGGCAAAGCCCTTGCCATGCTCGCCGGCGCGCGCCGCTTCCACCGCCGCATTGAGCGCCAGAATATTGGTCTGGAACGCGATGCCGTCGATCATGCCGATGATGTCGAGGATACGGCGTGAGGACTGGCTGATATCGTCCATGGTCTGCACGACCTGCGCCACGATCGAGCCGCCGGCAGCGGCCACGCTGGAAGCCTCGCCGGCCAGTTCGTTGGCGCTCTGCACACTGGCGGCGCTTTGCTGCACGTTGCTGGTCAGCTGCTCCATGCTGGCGGCCGTCTGCTGCAGGCTGGACGCCTGCGATTCGGTGCGGCCCGAGAGGTCGAGGTTGCCGCTGGCGATCTCGCTGGTGGCGGTCTGGATCTGGTCGAAATTGCTGCGTACGTCGCCAATGATGCTATGCAGGTTGACGTTGGTCTGCCTCAGCGCTGCCAGCAGCTGGCCCATGTCATTGTCGGCGCCGACGTCGAGGATGCCGGTCAGGTCGCCGCCGGCCATCTTGCGCGCGAAGCTGGTTGCCTGGCGCAGGGGCTGCACGATGGCCCGCTGCAGCGAGTACCAGAAATAGAGGGCCAGTCCGACGAAGGCAGCGTTGCATACGGTCAGCCACAGCGCGGCGCCTTGCATCGCGCCAGTAATGGCGAGGAAGGCCAGCATACCGCTCAAGCCGCCCATGCCGATGCCGATATGGCGCGCCAGCGATACGTTGCGGAGCTGGCTGGTCCAGTTGCGCCAGCCCTGTAGCTGCACCCGGCCACGCTCAAGGCGCAGCCGGCGCGGATTGCCATCCCGCAGTTCGCGGTACAACTGGTCGGCTTGCGCCACCTGTTCCCGGCTGGGCTTGGTTCGCACCGACATATAGCCAACCGGCCGACCAGCTTCAATGACCGGCGTGACGTTCGCGTATACCCAGTAGTAATCACCATTCTTGCAGCGGTTCTTGACCATTCCACCCCACGGCATGCCGGCCCGGATCGTGGTCCACAGGTCGGCGAAGGCTTCGACCGGCATGTCAGGATGGCGCAGGATGTTCTGCGGCGCGCCAATCAGTTCGTCTTCGGTAAAGCCACTGACTTCGACAAAGTAGGGGTTGGCGTAAGTGATCTTGCCCTTCAAATCCGTGGTCGACACGATGGTCTTGCCATCTTCCAGGATGTATTCCTGGTTGGTGACAGGGGTGTTCAGGCGCATGGCGGTACTCCTTCTGAGCTGTAAGGGAAAGGAATTCGTACGAACCGGGTTTGGGGTCCGCCTAGGCTCGGATTGGGACGCGAGCTGGCGTCCCCTGCCATGTGATCGCTCAAGTATAGGAAGATGGTGCGCTTAGGAAACTCACAAAAAGTTGCAATAGAAAAATTAAATCGAGCAAGGGCTGTAGATATTTCTCAAAACCCTCCTGTATGCCCTATGTCATCTTGAAGGCAGGGACAGGGCACGAGGGGACGACATGCGCCGGCTATTCCGTTCGATCAAGGATCAGTTGACTCCGCAAGCTGCGCTGCCACCTGGCGCACGGGCCGAACGCCAGGCCGACCGGCGCGGCCTGCCGGACCATGATCCGGGCAGCGCAGCCGTTGTGGCCGCGTGCGCAGCCTGGCTGGGCGCGGCACAGGACCGTTCGGCCTCGGCCGATGGCGGCGTGGCGCGCGACTTCAGCCTGCTCAAGGGCTGGGCGAGCTCCTATCCCGAAACTACCGGCTATATCGTACCGACCATGATCGAACTGGCGCACCGCCAGGGCAGCGACGAACTGCACCAACGGTCACGGCGCATGCTGGACTGGCTCGTTTCCATCCAGTTCCCCGAAGGCGGTTTCCAGGGCGGGCGCATCGATTCCTTGCCGCGCGTGCCAGTCACCTTCAATACCGGCCAGATCCTGCTCGGCCTGGCGGCCGGCGCCGCTGCCTACGGCGACCCGCGCTACCACGCCGCCATGCACCGCGCCGCGGCCTGGCTGCGTGATTCGCTCGACGCCGACGGTTGCTGGCGCCGCCACCCCACGCCGTTCGCGGTGCCGGGCGAGAAGGCATATGAAACCCATGTGGCCTGGAGCCTGTTCGCCGCCGAGCGCATTGCGCCGGGCCATGGCTATGGGGCAGCCGGCTTGCGCCAGGTTGCCTGGGCGCTGTCCAGGCAGCAGCCCAATGGCTGGTTCGCGTCCAATTGCCTGAACGATCCGCAGCGCCCCCTCAGCCATACGATCGGCTATGCCTTGCGCGGCGTGCTGGAAGCCTACCTGCTGTCGCGCCAGCCCGAACTACTGGCCGCCGCCGCGCGTACCGGCAGCGCCTTATGCAAGGCGGTTGGCGCGGACGGCTTCCTGCCTGGCCGGCTTGACCGGCACTGGCGTCCCGCAGCCACTTTCGCCTGCCTGACCGGCTCGGCGCAGAATGCGCATTGCCTGTTTTTGCTGTACCAGCTGACCGGCCAGCAGCACTACTTCGAAGCCGGCCAGCGCCTGAACCGGTATGTGCGGCGCAGTGTGAAGGTTGAAGGCCCCGTGGAAATGCGCGGCGGAGTGAAGGGCGCCTTTCCGGTCGATGGCGACTATGGCCGCTTCGAATTCCTCAACTGGGCCGCCAAGTTCTGTATTGATGCCAACCTGCTGGAACAAGACATCCTCGAAGCACGGCGCGCAGCGCTGGTGGCCGACCTGGTCCGGCTTGGGATCGGCAAAGGCGATACCTTGTTCATTCACTCCTCCTTGAAAAGCCTTGGCTACGTTGAAGGTGGCGCCGCCAACCTGGTGCTGGCATTGCAGGAAGCAGTGGGTCCGGAAGGCACGCTGGTGCTGCCCACTTACTACATGCCGGGAGGGAGCATTCGCGCCGCTTGCGAGCTGAAGGACTATGTCTTCGATGTGCGCCAACATGGCACCCATACCGGCCGGCTGCCAGAAGCTTTCCTCGCCACGGCGGGCATCCAGCGCAGCGTGCATCCGACGCATTCCGTCTCCGCCTGGGGCCGCCATGCTGCTTACCTGACTGAAGCCCACCACCTTGCGCCGTCCATCTTCGGCGCAGGATCGCCATGGCAGCGCCTTGCCGGCCTTGAAAACGCCAAGGTGCTGGGCTTGGGTGTGTCGATGGGACCAGTCACCTTCTACCACGCGGTGGAGGATGCGATGGGCCCGGCCTTCCCGGTGCCGGTGTGGGGCGAACGCGCTTACCGGATTCCATGCATCGACCAGCACGGCCAGCGCCACGAGGTGCCGCTGCGGCCGTTCGATCCCTTGTTGGCGCGGCGCCGCATCGACCATCCCTCGCGCAGCGATTTGCGCGCCTGTTTCGCCGCCGAATTCCAGCGCGCTGGCCTGCTGCATGCAGGCCAGGTTGGCATGGCAGCTTCGTGGTGGATTCCGGCACGCGGCTTCCATGACCACCTGCGGCGCCTGGCCGAGGATGGCATGACCATCTATGCCACGCCGGAGCAATTGGCGGCACGTCCGCTGAACTAAGCCAATGGCGCCGCGGCCTTGCTGCCCGCCTTGCGCTCGCTCCAGCGCGCACCCAGCTGGATCATTGGCAGTTCGACGACGTGGTAACCGAGGCAAGGCAAGGCCACCAGCAGCGACAGCAACGTTCCCCATTGCAGCAGCGGATGAAACGCCTCCATTGTGCGGAACGAGAGCCACAGGATGGGAGGGTGAAAGAGGTAGATGCCATAACTGTAGCGGGCCACCGCCTGGCAGGCCCTGTTCAACGCCGGTGCCGCCAACTGGCGCATCCAGGGGATTGCCAGGCCAACTGCCAGGGATACCGCCCAGCGCCCGTAATTATTGCTGCGCGGTTCAGCGTACGCGACAAAGGCCAGGCAAGCGGTAGCCAGCACAAGCGGCCACAGCCAGGCCGGCCAGCGTTCCCTGCCCTGCATCCGCCAGGCGAGAACGCCAGCGAGGAAGCATGGCGCGAATTCAATCACATTCAGGCGCGCGCTGACGTGAGGCTGCAACAGCGCCAATGGGATCGATACCGCCCACAACGCCAGCAACCAGCGCAGCGGCCGCGCCCGAAAGAACAGGAACAGGAAAGGCAGGACGAGGTACATCTGCACTTCCAGGCAAAGCGACCACAAAACGCTCGACATATACCGTGCATACACCA
>JBCNOP010000039.1:0-30679 GCA_039593775.1 Pseudoduganella sp. | reverse complement strand
CCATCTCGGACACCGCGTAGCCCGCACCCAGTTCCTTGCACAGCTGGCGGAACGGGCGGTCCGTCACACCAGCCATAGGCGCGACAAAGACATTATTGCGGAGCTCGTGAGGTCCGATATTCACTTAATAAATCCGTAAGACAGTGCGGGAAAGGGGGCTATTTTAACCGATCTGCTGCCCAAAAACTAAGCACTATTTTTTGCGGCTTATGCAACCCTTGTTTTTAAAGGGTTTTGTGGCAGGCACATGTGTTAAGGTAACTGTCGTTGCAACTCGAACATTCATTATTAATAACGCGCCAACCATGATTTCCCGCTTCTCCTGCGCCCTTCTGCTGGCTGTCGCCGCCGCTGTTCCTGTTACCGCCTTTGCCGGCGAAGCACCAGCAACCGGCACCAGCTCCGAAAAGCAGGATTTTTCACATAGCCGCGATATACGGGCCATCATCGACGCCGAGTACCTGTTTGAATTCCTGACCAAACCCCGCTTCGTTGCGCCTGACGATTTCGAACAGGAATTCATGGCTGCGTTCCGGGCGCAAGCTACCCACGAAGAAATGATGCGCCGGCTCGCACCGGCTTTTGGCAAGGAAATCGGGCCACTACTGGCTGCGCAGCTGGAACGCCAGATGAATAATCCTGTCTACCGCAAGCGCGCGGCGCGTGGCCTGAACCAGGTAGGCAACATGGACTTGGGCGGCACGACGGCCTTCTTTACTGACCAGGAACTGAAGACGCTTCGCAGCATTGACGCGCATGCGGCGATGGTGCAGTACCGTGCGCTGCAACCAAAGCTGCAAGCCGTGGTCCGGGAAGCAGTCGGGATCTGGTCGAACGACTACGCAGCGCAATTGAATGGCAAGGCCGCCGACGCCATCGAGCAAATCGAGAAAAACCTTGTCGCAGCACGCGAAGCAAACGACGGCCGCACCATCAAGATTCCCAGGATTGGTTTCGCGCCGTGGGACCAGATCATTGACGCCTACGGCCAGTGCTCAATCAAATTCGCCAACGCCTTCGCGCAGCAGGATGCGGCAATGCTAAAGCTCAACTACGGAGAGTTCCTGCGGCCGACATACCTGATTGACAGGCAGCACGTGGAGCAGGCTCCCGCCGTGATCGACCAGGCCGAAGCTATCCTGGAATCCACAGTGACCCAGTTGGATGCAGCGGTCAAGGAACGCGAACTGGCGATCGGCAAGAGCTCGATGGTCAAGTCTCCGCGCCTGCGAAAGCAATACGAACATGGCATTGCCAGCTTATATGCATACGTCGGCGACTACAGCGAAGCGGTTCGCCTTCAACTGGCGCAGCACCGCCAGGCGGTGGCATTCATGCAATCGCAAAACGGCAATTTTACGGTTCACGATGGGAAGGTGGCACTCCCTACCGAAGAAGCGCGCCTGCAGGCCGTTCAAATATTCGAAAAGCTGGACGAGGCCCGGCAACGCCTGCTGAAGCTGAACGCGGACCGCATTAGCCAGGACGATAATGCCCTGAACAAGCTGCGCTCGTTGTCCAAACCACGGGGTTAGATCGACCGCGCCCTTTAGACGATATCGTCCCGCGCCGCGGTCTGCAAATGGGCGGACTCCCCCCACTGCTCCAGCGCCAGCACGCCGTCACTGAACGAAAACCGGTTGATGCTGGCGTTCTTCACCTGGAAATCGCGCGGGCCGTCGATCGACAGGCCGCGTGCGGCGCGGTACGCGCACTCCAGCACGCCGCCATGGGCGACGATCAGGATGGATTGCTGCGGGTAACGCGCGGCCCAACGTGCAATGCCGTCCTGGCAGCGCTGGTAGAACTGGCGGAAGCTTTCTGCCACGCGCTCGCCGGCAGGCATCACCGCATCCACGTCCCTCGCTTGCCATTCGGCGAATTCGACCGGGTACCGTTCAGCGATCTCTGTATATAAGAGGCCTTCGAAAACGCCGTAGCCCCGCTCACGCAGGCCGGGATCGGTGTGCAAGGGCACATGCGGGTGGCGGGCAGCCACCGCTTGCGCGGTCTGCATGGCTCGCCCCAGGTCGCTGGAGATGATGGCGTCCAGGTTTTCGGACGCCAGAGAGCGGGCCAGGGCTTCGGCCTGGCGCTCGCCTTCTTCGTTCAGGGGAATATCGGTGTGGCCTTGCAGGCGGCGCACCGCGTTCCACGCAGTTTCGCCGTGGCGGATCAGCAGGATTCTTGTCATTCAAATAGCGAGTAGCTGCCGATCACCTGCGCCTCGTCGAGGATATGGCCGTGGATCGCTTGCAGCACATCCTGGCAGGTGAAGCGGCCTTCCAGCTCCAGGCGCGGGATGTCCAGCGCGTACAGGCGGAAAATGTAATGGTGGGTGCGCTCGTCGTTCCATGGAGGGCATGGGCCGTCGTAGCCGTAGTAGTCGCCGGCCATGTCCTTGTCGCTCGCGAACCAGCCGGTGTAGTCGTTGATGCCGTGGCGCAGGGGCGCTGGCAGGGTAGCCGGTTTGCCTTTGGGCGTGACTTCTTTCGAAAACTCGCCGGCGGCGATGCTGGTGCGGGTGATCGGGATGTCGATCAGGGACCAGTGGTAGAAATCGGCGCGCGGCATCGATGGCGGGAGGGTGTGGCCATCCTGGTTGACGTGCGTGCCGTCGGTGGGGGCATCGCCGTCGATGCAGAGCAGGGCCAGGGATTCGGTGCCGGAGGGGACTTCGGACCAGGCCAGGTGGGGGTTCTTGTTGGCGGACAGGCGTACTTTCGTGGTCTTGTCGCGCACGGCGAAGGCAAAGTCGCCGGGGATGGCGGCGCCATCTTTGAAAGAATCGCTCCAGATTTTCATCTTTATCTCCCAGCTTGCTTTTATAAACCGGTAAACCGGTGTCAGACCCGCAGGGTCTGACACCCGATACGCGGCTGCCGCAGGTCTGGTGTCTGACCCTGCGGGTCTGACACCGCCCTACCGGTTTTATGTTTTCGGACTCACCTGCAACCAAAACGTCACCGGCCCATCATTGGTCAGCGACACCTTCATATCCGCCCCAAACACGCCCGTCCCGACGACCGCATGCCTGGCCCGCGCCTGGGCCACAAAATACTCAAACAACCGCTTCCCGTCCGCCGGCGCAGCCGCCGGGCTGAATGAAGGCCGCGTGCCCGAATTGGTATCCGCCGCCAGCGTAAACTGCGGCACCAGCAGCAGTCCGCCAGCGACATCAGTCACCGACTTGTTCATTTTGCCAGCATCGTCAGAAAAGACCCGATACGACAGCAGCTTGGCCAGCAACTGGTCCGCCTCCTTCTCCGTATCGCCCTTTTCCGCGCAAACCAGCACCATCAAGCCGCCGTCAATGGCGCCGGTCGTCTCGCCATCAACAACAACCTTGGCGGACGACACCCGCTGCAGCAGCCCGATCATGCCGACAAGGTCACTTTAGCAAACTTGCGCTTGCCAACCTGCAGCACGAACACGCCCGGCTCGATCTTCAGCGCCTTATCGCTGATCACGGTACCGTCGATACGCACTCCACCCTGGTCGATCATGCGCAGGCCCTCGGCGGTCGAAGCGCACAAGCCAGTCTGCTTCAACAACTGCCCGATGCCAATCGGCGCACCGGCCACGGCCACTTCCGGCACATCGTCCGGAATCCCGCCTTTGGAGCGGTTGACGAAATCCGCCAGCGCATCCTCCGCCGCCTGGCGCGAGTGGAAGCGCTCCACGATCTCCTGCGCCAGTGCCACCTTGGCATCGCGCGGATTCGCACCACCTTCGATCGCCTTCTTCAAGCCCGCGATTTCCTCGATCGACTTCCACGACAGCAGGTCGTAGTAACGCCACATCATCACGTCCGAAATCGACATCACCTTGGCGAACATGGTGTTGGCCGGTTCGGTAATACCAATATAGTTGTTCTTGGACTTGGACATCTTCTCGACGCCATCCAGGCCTTCCAGCAGCGGCATGGTCAGGATGCACTGCTGCTCCTGGCCATAATCCTTTTGCAACTCGCGCCCCACCAGCAGGTTGAACTTCTGGTCGGTACCGCCCAGTTCCAGGTCAGCCTTCAGCGCCACCGAGTCGTAACCCTGCATCAGCGGGTACAGGAACTCATGCACGGAAATCGGCGTGCCATTCTTGAAACGCTTGGAAAAGTCGTCGCGCTCCATCATGCGCGCCACGGTGTAGCGCGAGGACAGCTGAATCATGCCGCGCGCACCCAGCGGGTCGCACCATTCCGAGTTGTAGCGGATTTCGGTCTTGGCCGCATCCAGCACCAGCGATGCCTGCTTGAAATATGTCTGGGCATTCAGTTCAATCTGTTCGCGGGTCAGCGGCGGACGGGTCACGTTGCGGCCCGATGGGTCGCCGATCATCGAAGTGAAGTCGCCGATCAGGAAGATGACCTGGTGGCCCAGGTTCTGCAATTGGCGCATCTTGTTCAGCACCACGGTATGTCCCAGGTGCAAGTCCGGCGCGGTCGGGTCCAGGCCCAGCTTGATACGCAGCGGCACGCCAGTCTTTTCCGAGCGCGCCAGTTTTTGTGCGAATTCGCTTTCGATGATGAGCTCGTCCACACCACGCTTGGTGATGGCGAGGGCTTCCTGGACGCTATCAGTCAGCGGCAGGATTTTGTTGTCTGTATCCATTTTTGCGAAATTCTCTCAAATTGTTGGCACGGCTCAGGACTTTGTTATAATGCCCGATCCCATCAATCTTGCCCGATGAAAACGAATTAAATCAACAACTTAGAACAAAATACCAAGAATCCTAAAAGTTCAAGCGGCAAATTTTAACTGATTGCATGAACCCTATAAACAAGTTCACAAGCTCACGCTTGCACAATCTGCTCGGTTCGACGCGTAAGTCGCGAATCATCAGCGCATCGGCGATCTTCCTCGCCGTATGCGCTTTTGGCGCTGCTGGCGTGGCCCCGCTCGCACCTGATCCGAGCGACCTGCCCGTCAAGACCATTGCCCAGGATATCCAGCTCCCTGACCTGTCCTCGCAGATCACCGCCCTGCAGCAGCAAGAAGCTTCCCAGAAATACGTCCACGAAGAGAAGATCCGCGCCGGCGACACGCTCGCGACGCTGCTCAATCGTTTGGGCGTGGAAGACGACGCTGCAGAAAACTTCATCAAGAAAGACAAGACCGCGCGCGCCATCATGCAGCTGCGCAGCGGCAAACGCGTGCAGGCGCAGACCGACGATAACGGCAACCTGCTGTGGCTGAAGGCCACCGTTGTGGACGGCAAAGATAACCCCGTCAAGAATATTATGGTCTCCCGTACGGGCGACGCAGAGTTCACGGCCGAAGAGACCGCCGCGAAGCTGGAACGCCGCGTGGAAATGCGCGCGCGCGAAATCACCACCACCCTGTATGCCGCGACCGACTCGAGCTCCGACGGCAGCAGCCTGCCCGACTCCATCGTCGCGCAGATCATTGAAATGTTCTCCACCAACATCGACTTCCGCTCGGACCTGAAGCGCGGAGACCGTTTCAACGTGGTGTACGAAACCTTCTGGCAAGACGGCGAATTCGTACGCGCAGGCCGCATCCTGGCTGGCGAATTCACCAACAAGGGCACTACCTACCAGAGCGTGTGGTTTGAAGATCCGCTGACCAAATCGGGCGGCGGCTACTACAGCTTCGACGGCAAATCGCTGAAGAAGGCCTTCCTCAAATCGCCGCTGGAGTTCTCGCGTATTTCGTCCGGCTTCGGCATGCGCTCGCACCCGATCTCCGGCAACTGGAAGCAGCACAAAGGCACCGACTTCGCCGCAGCAACCGGCACCCCAATCCGCGCAGCCGGTGACGGCGTGATCGACTTCGCCGGCGTGCAAGGCGGCTACGGCAACGTGGTCGTGATCAAGCACTGGGCCAACTACTCCACCGCTTACGCGCACATGAGCCGCTTCGGCGCAGGCATGAAGAAAGGTGCCAAGGTCAGCCAGGGCGACATCATCGGCTACGTCGGCACCACCGGCTGGTCGACCGGCGCCCACCTGCACTACGAATTCCGTGTCGCCGGCGAAGCCAAGGACCCGAACAAGCTGAACATCACCGCACAAGCCCCGCTGACCACGGCCGAACTGGCCCGCTTCAAATCGGTGGCCGGCGACATGATCCACCGCTTCGCCCTGCTGCGCCCGAACAGCAACACCAGCAACCTCGCTGCCAAGTAAAAAGTCGGGGTCAGCTCCGGCAATCGGACAAAGAGGCGCACTTTTGTGCGCCTTTTGTCCATTTGCCGGAGCTGACCCCGACTTACAATAAGGTATGAGCCTATATATCGGATTAATGTCGGGTACCAGCCTGGACGGCGTGGATGGCGTCCTCGTGGACTTCTGGGCCGGTGCTGCGCGCACCATGTCGGCAGCCTACGTGGAATTCCCGCAAGTGCTACGTGACGAGCTGATGGCGCTGCAGGCCGCCTCGCCGAACGAAATCGAACGCGAGGCGCTGGCCGCCAATAAGCTGGCTGAACTCTATGCAGATTGCGTGGCCGAACTGCTGGCGAAGGCAGAAATGAAGTCAGCCGACGTGCGTGCAATCGGAGCGCATGGGCAGACTATCCGCCACCGTCCCGAACTGGGCTTTACCCGCCAGATCATCAACGCTTCCCTGCTGGCCGAACTGAGCGGCATTGACGTGATTGCCGACTTCCGTTCGCGCGACGTAGCTGCCGGTGGCCAGGGTGCGCCACTGGTGCCGGCCGGCCACAAAGCCCTGTTCGGCAAGGAAGGCAAGATGCGCGTGCTGGCCAATATCGGCGGCATCGCCAACATCTCCCTGCTGCACAAGGACGGCACGGTCGGCGGCTACGACACCGGCCCCGGCAATGTGCTGATGAATGCCTGGATCTCGCGCCACAAAGGCGTGGAATTCGACGACAACGGCGCCTGGGCCGCCACCGGCAAGGAAGTGCCCGGCCTGCTGGCCGCGCTGCTATCCGAGCCCTACTTCGCCCTGCCGGCGCCGAAGAGTACCGGCCGCGACCTGTTCCATGCCGACTGGCTGGATGCCCGCCTGGCGCCCTTCGCTGACGCTAAACCAGAAGACGTCATGTTCACGCTATGCCGGCTGACCGCCGTCAGCCTGGCGCGCGAAATCGCCCCGCACGGTGCGGACGCGCTCTACGTGTGCGGAGGAGGCGCCTACAACGCCACGCTGATGCGCGAGTTGCAGACAGAGCTGGGGGAAGCGACCATAGTGCAGTCGACCGACGCGCTGGGCGTCCCACCCAACCGGGTAGAAGCGATGGTCTTCGCCTGGCTAGCCCACCGCTTCGGCGAGCGCCAACCCGGCAACCTGCCATCCGTGACAGGCGCGCGCGGCGAGCGCATCCTCGGCGCCTTGTACCCCCGTTAACGGCCGAGCCCGTGTCACACCTTGGGGTCACACCCTAAGTGTGACACGGGCTCTGCCGTGTCATAGCAGAGGCCGTGTCACTCTCGGGGTGTGACCCCAAGGTGTGACACGGGCCCTGCCGTAAATCTTTAGACGGAGAAGGAGGAGCCGCAGCCGCAGGTCGATGTTGCGGATGGGTTCTTGATCACGAATTGTGCGCCTTCCAGGTCGTCCTTGTAGTCGATCTCGGCACCTACCAGGTATTGGTAGCTCATCGAGTCGATCAACAGCTGGACGCCGTTTTTCACCATGGTGGTGTCGTCTTCGTTGACGATTTCGTCAAAAGTGAAGCCATATTGGAAGCCGGAGCAACCGCCACCCTGCACGAATACGCGCAGCTTCAGGTCAGGATTGCCTTCTTCTTCGATCAGTTGCGCTACTTTCTCGGCCGCGGCGTCGGTGAAAACGATCGGTGCCGGGATCACGTCTTCGGCTACTGCAGTCATGTGTTACTCCTACTTAAAATCAGTTGTCCCATTATAGTCCATGCCGGACTTGGCCGCTTTAGAGGCTGCGCACGGTCGTTGTCTCATCGGCAATTACCTTGCCCTTTTCCGACAAACTGACCTTGACCGCCACCACTTTGGCGCCTTCGGGTAGTTCCAGTGTGCCATCAACGCGCTGGTAGCGGTCGACTTTCAGGTCGTAGCGCTCGGCGCCTTCCTTCGGATACTCGAGCACCGCTTTCTTGCCATCCTGGATTACGGCAACCGCCAGCTTGAGGCGGCCATTAAAGGCGGATGGGCCTTTCTTCTTTGCCCCATATTGGAGCAGAACCGTGTAATGCAAGAGCTTCGGCGCTGCCATGCGCGCTTGCATGCCGCGGATCACCAGGCCCGAACCGGCCTTGGCCGCAGGCAGCGCCTCTTCCAGCAAGGCCAGGTCGGCATTCAATTTTGCCAATTCGGCATCGGGTACTGCCGGCGTGGGTGCTGAAACCTGAGTTGCTTTCAGCTTCTCGACCAGCTCGTCGCGCTCGGCCGATACGCGGGCCAGCTCCAGTTCAGCTGCGGCAAGCTGTCGAGCAACCGTGGGGCCGGATTCGCCCTTCGATATGCCAACCACACGCTTGCCCAGGTCGACGCCCCACACCGCCAGCGCGCCGCCGGCGACCAGGACCGCAGCCAGGCCAAACACGCGCACCAGCAGCGGCACGCGTGCCTGCTCCATGCGGGCTTCCACTTATGGCATCAGGGCGATGGTTTGCAGGCCCAGGCCTTCGTCCAGGCCGAACATCAGGTTCATGCACTGCACGGCCTGGCCGGACGCGCCTTTGACCAGGTTGTCCTGCACTACCAGCACGATCAGGGTGTCACCATTGTTCGGGCGATGCAGCGCCAGGCGCAGCATATTGGCGCCGCGGGTGCTGCGGGTTTCCGGATGCGAGCCCCATGGCATCACGTCGACAAACGGCTGGTCGGCGTAGGCGTCTTCAAACAGCTTTTGCAGCTCTTCGTTCGATACGTCCTTGGTCAGGCGCGCGTACAGGGTCGAGTGCATGCCGCGGATCATCGGGGTCAGGTGCGGAGTGAAGATCAGGTTGACCTTCTCGCTGGTGTAGCGCTGCAGCTGGGCTGCGGTTTCCGGGGTGTGGCGGTGGCCGCTCACGCCGTAGGCCTTGAAGTTATCCGACGATTCGGAGAACAGGGTGCCGATTTCGGCTTTGCGGCCGGCGCCGGACACGCCGGACTTGCAGTCGGCGATCAGGTGGCCGGCGTCGATCAGGCCTGCCTTCAGCAGCGGCACGAAGCCGAGCTGCATGGTGGTTGGGTAGCAGCCTGGGTTGGCGATCAGGTTTGCTTTCTTGATGTCCTCGCGGTTCAGCTCCGGCAGGCCGTACACGGCTTGCTCCAGCAGCTCTGGCGCGGTGTGGTCGATCTTGTAGGTCTTTTCGAAGACGGCGCGGTCTTTGATGCGGAAATCTGCTGCCAGGTCGATCACCTTCACACCCCTGGCCAGCAGTTCAGGCGCCTGCGCCATCGCTACGCCGTGCGGGGTGGCGAAGAACACCACATCGCACTGGGTCAGGTCGACCTTGTCCGGCGAGGAGAAGGCGATGTTGACGCGGCCGCGCAGGGAAGGATACATCTCAGCCACCGGCAAGCCGTCCTCTTTGCGCGAAGTGATCGCGGTCAGTTCGACTTCAGGGTGTGCGGCTAACAGTCGCAGCAGTTCCACACCCGTGTAACCAGTGCCGCCGACGATGCCTACTTTGATCATGATCTCTTCCTTGCGAGGTAAATTTGAGTGAGGGGGTCATTCTATCAAAACCGGTAAATCAGTGTCTGACCCGCAGGGTCAGACACTCGGCCAGCGGCCGCCGCGTATCAGGTGTCAGACCCTGCGGGTCTGACACCGGTTTGCCGGTTCTAAAAAACAAAAAAGCCGCTGGAATCCAGCGGCTTTTTGGTCGACAGCGTAAAAATTAACGCTTCGAGAATTGCTTTGCGCGACGTGCTTTGCGCAGACCAACTTTTTTACGTTCAACTTCACGAGCATCGCGAGTGACGAAGCCGGCACGTGCCAGGTCGCCCTTCAGGCCTGCATCGTAGTCGATCAGTGCACGGGTGATGCCGTGACGCACTGCACCTGCCTGGCCGGACTCGCCGCCACCGTGCACGTTGACCTTGATGTCGAAACGTTCGGTGTTGCCGGTCAGTTCCAGCGGCTGACGGATCACCATCAGGCCGGTTTCACGGGAGAAGTACTCAGCTGCTGGCTTGCCGTTCACGATGATCTGGCCGGTGCCAGCTTTGATGAACACGCGAGCAACTGCACTCTTGCGACGGCCGGTGCCGTAGTTGTAGTTACCGATCATGTCAGTTCCTTAGAAATCGAGTGCTTTAGGTTGCTGGGCAGCGTGTGGGTGGGAACCCTCAGCGTACACTTTCAGCTTCTTGATCATGGCGTAGCCCAGAGGACCCTTCGGCAGCATGCCTTTCACTGCCTTTTCCAGGGCGCGGCCTGGGAAGCGCTGTTGCATCTTCAGGAAGTTGGTCTCGTAGATACCGCCTGGGTAACCGGAGTGACGGTAGTAGGTCTTCTCGGTTGCTTTGGTACCGGTCACGCGCAGTTTGCCTGCGTTCACGACAACGATGAAGTCGCCGGTGTCAACGTGAGGGGTGAATTCTGGCTTATGCTTGCCGCGCAGTCGGCGTGCCACTTCGCTGGCAACACGGCCGAGGACTTTGTCCGTCGCGTCAATCACGAACCAATCGCGCTGGACTTCATGGCCCTTAGCGGAAAAAGTTTTCATGTTTGAACTTTCTGTGAAAGATTAAAAACGCTCAATCGGTGGTTCCGCCCGGGTACTTCAGCGGACGCATCCTTCTTATATGCTTTTCCTGAGCGAACGGAAAGCTGGCGATTATAGCCCGGCCTGGCCCGCTGGGTCAACCCCGCCCTGTACCGGGTTGCCGTTGCTAAGCAGATATTGCCGAGCTACTATGGAACCCCAGAATCACAAGAGGAGACGGCCATGCGATCGCTCATGCTGGCCTCGCTGCTAGCGCTTACGTGGGCACCTGCCCTGGCGTTGGCCCAGCCCGGCAAAAATTGCCACTTGCCTGGCACTGAAGAATCCCTGCGCTGCCTGCGCCTGGCAGTGCCGCTTGACCATCACGCCCCCGGCGCCACCCTCAGCCTGCACGTTACCGTCGCCCCTGCCCTGCGCGAATCAGCGCGGCGCGATCCGCTCTTCCTGCTGGCCGGCGGACCGGGCGAGGCGGGTTCCGACCTGGTCCCCCTGCTGAACACAACCTTCCGCAAGGTGCGCGCCACGCGCGACATCGTGCTGATCGACCAGCGCGGCACAGGATTATCGGGCAAGCTCGATTGCAAACCCGGCAAGAATGCCGAAACAGCCACGGAAGACGAACTGCTGGCCGAGACCCGCGCCTGCATCAAAGGCCTGAACAAGCGCTTCAACTTATACACTACCGAGCAGGCGGCACGCGATATCGAAGTGGTGCGCAGCGAACTTGGCTATGGCCGCATCAATGTCTGGGGCGGGTCTTACGGCAGCCGCCTGGCCCAGGCCTACGCCCGCCTGTACCCGGGCAGCATACGCTCCCTGGTGCTGGATGGCGTGGCGGCGCCCGACCAGGTGGTGCCGGCCGGCGCGCACGATGCGCAGGCGGCGCTCGACGCCCTGTTCAAGCAATGCGCCGACGACAGGGTCTGCGCGGCCGCCTTCCCCGGCCTGCGCTCCGAATTCGAGGCATTGGCAGCACGCCTGGCCAAGTCGCCGCAATCGCTGACCTTGCCCGATCCGCGCACGGCGGAAACCACCAAGGTCGAGATGACCAGCATGCGCTTCATCGGCACCGTGCACAACATCCTGTATTCACAGGCCGACAGCCGCCGCCTGCCCTTCCTGATCCACAGTGCCTACCAGGACCGCTGGCAGCCCTTCATCGCGCGCAGCAATGTGTCGCGCGACTTTTCCTCTGAGGGCGGGCCGGCCATGCCGCTGCACCTGGCCGTGGTTTGCGCCGAAGACTTTCCGCGCCTGACGCCGCAATTGCTGGAAGAGGACACTAAAGGTTCCTTCCTGGGCGCGCCGCAGATCATGCGCATCGGGCAAATGTGCGAAACGATGTCGGTGCCGGCCGTGCCCTTTAAAGAGCCGTCCGTGATCGAAGCGCCGGTGCTGCTGATGTCCGGCGCCCTCGACCCGGTCACCCCGCCGCGCCGCGCCGAAGCCGCGCGCAAGTACATGAAGAACGCCCAGCACCTGGTCGTCAAGAATGGCGGCCATATCGTGTCGCCGCTCGGGTGCATGCCGCGCCTGCTGCGCGGCTTCCTCGACCAGCCCGGAGCGCCGGTGAAGGCGGAATGCCTCAATGAGATTCCGGCTCCGACTTTCCAGCTCAATAGCGCAGGGCCACAGCCATGATCGAAGTCCATAACCTCTGCAAGCGCTTCGGCAAGGTACAGGCGCTGGCCGGCGCCAGTTTCACCGCGCGCGACGGCATCATCACCGCCCTGCTCGGCCCGAACGGCGCCGGCAAGACCACCCTGCTGCGTACCCTGGTCGGCCTGCTGCAGCGCGACCACGGCACCATTTCCATCGACGGCGTCGATCCCGCGATCGACCCGATGGCTGTGCGCCGCAACGTCGGCGTGCTGACCGACCAGTTCGGCCTGTACGAGCGCCTGACCACGCGCGAATACCTGCGCTACTTCGGCGAGTTGAACGATATGGAAGGTGCCGCGATCGAACAGCGCACCAGGGAGGTCACCGAGCTGCTCTCCCTCGAAGACATCATCGACCGCCGCGCCAAGGGCTTCTCGCAAGGCCAGCGCATCAAGGTCGCCCTGGCGCGCACCTTGCTGCACCGGCCGCGCCACCTGCTGCTCGATGAGCCGAGCCGCGGCCTGGACGTGATGAGCACACGCGCCCTGCGCCGCGCCCTCGCCGCACTGAAGGAGGATGGCTGCTGCGTCATCATGGCTACCCACGTGATGCAGGAAGTGATCCATTCCTGCGACGACGTGATCGTGATTGCCAACGGCACCACGGTCACGCAAGGCACCCCGCAGCAGCTATGCGAGCAGGCAGGCCTGCCCAGCCTGGAAGACGCTTTCGTGCGCCTGGTCGGCACCGAAGAAGGGATCGAACTGTGAAGCTCAAATTTCCTATCGTGCTGCGCAAGGAACTTGTGGAAACCTTGCGCGACCGCCGCGCCCTCAGCCTCCTTCTGTTGTTCGTGCTGATGTACCCGATCCTGGTCGGCTTCATGCTGCATCGGCAAATCGACCGCGCCACCAAGCCGGAGCGCGAAGGTGTCGAGATAGCTGTGATCGGCGGCGACCAGGCGCCAACGCTGATGAACCAGCTACGCCAGCGCAACGTCAACATCACCGAGCTGGAACCCATGGCCGAGGAGGACATCAACGCCCTGCTGCGGCGCCAGACCGTCACGGCCGTACTGCGCTTGACGCCGGAGTTCGCGGAGAACTACCACGCCATGCGCCCGGCACGGGTCGAGCTGTGGTTCGATTCCGCCTCCGACAGCTCGCGCAAGATCGATGAAGTGGAATACGTGCTGCGCGATTACAGCCGCAATATCGCCAGTGCGCGCCTGCTGGCGCACGGCGTGTCGCCGGTCAACCTGAACCCGGTGCTGGTGCAGCGCTACGACGCCGGCACCAGTGCCTCGCGTTCGGCGAATACGATCAGCACCATGCTGGGCATCTTCTTCATCCCGGCGTTCATGTTCTGCATGAGTACCGCGGTGGACAGCACGGCCGGTGAACGCGAACGGCGCTCGCTGGAAGTGCTGATGGCGCAGCCGGTGCGCCCGGGCGACCTGATTGTCGGCAAATGGCTCGCGGCCTCGCTGCTGTCGATTGTCGGCATTACGCTGGAACTGGCGATCGCACACGGCATCCTGAAATGGCTGCCGCTGGAGGAAATAGGCCTGTCCTGGCGCCTGGGCTGGCGCGACCTGGCTATGGTATGCCTGGCTTCCGCCACCCTGTCGCTGTTCGCCGCGGCGCTGGAAATCGCGCTGGCCATCAACGCCCGTTCCTTCAAGGAGGCGCAGACCCTGGTCAGCTTCACCATGATCGTGCCGCTGGTGCCTGTGATCCTGGTGCCGATGATGAACCTGAACAACAGCTGGTGGATGTACATGGTGCCCGTGCTGTCCAACCAGACCTTGCTGCGCGAGCTGGCCAAGGGCGGCAGCATCGGCATGCTGCCCTTCCTGCAAACCTTCTTCAGCAGCCTGCTGCTGGCCATGCTGTGCGTCTGGTATACCGAGCGGCGCATGAAGAGCGAGAAATACATGATGACCGTATAATGCCTGGACGCATTTAACGGAGAGTTCAGATGGAAGTTAAAGTCAGCTGGAATGGCCCGTCGGGCATGAGTTTCCGTGCCCAGACCGGTTCTGGCCACATGGTCGCCATGGACGGCGCCCCGGAAGGCGGCGGCCATAACCTGGCCCCGCGCCCGATGGAAATGGTATTGCTTGGCACCGGCGGCTGCACCGCCTATGACGTTGTGCTGATCCTGAAAAAGGGCCGCGCCGATGTGCGCGGTTGCGAAGTGGTGCTGCAAGCCGAACGCGCAGAGACTGAGCCAAAGGTCTTTACCAAGATTAACTTCCACTTCGTCGTCACCGGCAAGGACCTGAAGCCGGAAGTGGTTGACCGCGCCATCACCCTGTCCCACGACAAGTACTGCTCCGCCAGCATCATGCTGGCCAAGACGGCGCAAATCACCCACACCTTCGAAATTATCGAAGCCTGACCAGGGTCTCCGCAAAGGCCTGCCCGAACATGCGGGCGGTCTTGATGTCCCCGGCGGCGAATTCATGCGCCGCCGTTCCATGCCCGGCCTGCGCCATCAGGCCGGTCCAGGAGCCCAGGCGGTTGGCTGCTTCGTCGTAAGGCACGCCCGAGTGCTGCTCCGGAATGATCGGGTTGCCGGCCCAGATCATCCCGTGCTGCATGCAGAAGGTGAACATCGACACCAGGGTCGATTGCTTGTCCCCTGCCGGCAGCGACGACACGGTGAAGCCCCCTGCCAGCTTGCCCTTCAGTTGCTGCGTGCGCCACATCTTGCCGGTAGCATCCATGAAGGTCTTGAACACGCCTGACACGCCACCGAGGTAGGTCGGCGAGCCAAGCAGCATGCCATCGTACTGCAGGAGCGCGTCCGGCGCCCCTGCCAGCTCCGATGCTTTCAGCACATGCACCACCATGCCCGCCACGCTGGCGGCGCCTTGCGCGATGTGCGAGGCGATATGTTCGGTATGGCCGTTAGCGCTGTGGTAAATGACTGCGAGTTTCTTCATTGTGCGATTCCTTTGATAAGTAAGGCGGAGAGGTAAAGGCCAAGGCCAAAGACCGTGTGGTTGGCCAGGCTGCGCAGGCAGTTCTTCATTGGCGTCGGCGTTTTGCTCGAAGCCACGCCAAGGCCCATCGAAGGCTGCATCACGAACAGCGGTGCGCCGACGGTTGCGATGCCGACTGCCAGCGCCGGCCCGATGCTGGGCGCATGCAGCCAGCCCTGGCCTGCGACTGCAACGAGGGCGCCGGCAAACGCCACGCCCGTCGCGTAGTGCACCAGCCATCCCAGTGCATGCTCGCCGCTGACTGCCGGCGAAGCGGCAATCGAGTCATGCGCGAAGCGGCCTTGCGCCAGGTGCCCCGCCCAGCGGCCGATGAAGGCCATGTTCATGGTCTTCACGCCCATGCGCTTGAGCAGCACCAGCCACAAGTCGAAAACGATGGTGGCGCCAATGCCGATGATGATGATTTCCATTGCAATCTCCCTGGTTGATGGGCACACTGTAGAAGTTGAAGTCAACTTCAAGTCAAGGGATTTTTGATGGATATCGCCGAAGTCGCGCAGCGCTCGGGCATGGCCGCCTCAACGCTCCGCTATTACGAGAAAAAAGGCCTGATCAAGCCAGCGGGCCGCAATGGCTTGCGGCGCACTTATGCGCCCGGCGTGCTCGATACGCTGGCCATCATTTCGCTCGGCCAGTCAGCCGGCCTGTCGCTGGACGAAATCGGCTCGATGTTCACGCCCGACGGCGGCACCTCCATCGACCGCGCCTTCCTGCTGGCCAAGGCAGAAGAAATCGACGCGCTGGCAAAGCGGCTGAAGGCGATGAGCGAAGGCCTGCGCCATGCGGCGGCCTGTCCAGCGCCCAGCCATGCCGAGTGCCCGAAATTTCAGCGCCTGCTGAAGGCCGCCGCCTCCGGCGCTATTGAACGCAGCCTGCGGATGTGAGAAAGTGCGCATTTTGAAGCGGGCCCGCGCTGTTATCCTCTTGGGTTTATTCAAAAATAACTCAACGGGGTAACAACAATGAAGATTCGTAACTGGGTGATTGCGCTTGCTCTAGTGCCGGTATTTGCCATGGCCGACATGACTGCCGAACAGCGCAAGGCAGAATTCGACAAGCTGGATTGGCATACCGGCCCGCGCGCCGAAGCCATCGCCGCCAAGGCAACGCTGAAAACGCCAAGCGACAAGATCCAGTTCCTGGACGATAAGAATTCGCGTCGCTTCCTGGAATTGACCGGCAACCTGCCGGAAGACGGCAACTACACCATCCTGGACACTGAAGGCGGCTGGTGGGCAACCTTCACGTTCGACCCAAGCGGCTACGTGAAAGAAGGCGACAAGATCGACGCCGACGCGCTGCTGAAAACCCTGAAAGAGAGCGACGAGCCAGCCAATGAGGAACGCAAGCGTCTCGGCCTGGGCGCCCTGTACACCGAGGGCTGGTACGTTCCGCCGCACTACGACGAAAAGACCAAGCGCCTGGAATGGGGCCTGAAACTGCGCTCCGATAACGGCATTTCGCTGAACTACACCATCCGCCTGCTGGGCCGCAGCGGCGTGATGAGCGCGACCCTGGTGTCGTCGCCTGAAACGCTGGATGCCGACGTAGCGGCCTTCCGCAAAGTGCTGACCGGCTTCGACTACAACGACGGCGAAAAGTACTCCGAGTTCAAGCCGGGCGACCACGTTGCAGAATTCGGCCTGGCCGCGCTGGTGACCGGCGGCGCCGCTGTGATCGCGACCAAGAAAGGCTTCTGGGCTGCCGCGGCGCTGTTCCTGGCCAAGATGTGGAAGCTGGTTGCAGTCGGTGGTGTTGCAGCCATCGCGGGCCTGAAGTCGCTGTTCAAGAAGAAAGAAAGCAGCAATTGATCGTCCACGCCGAAATCCTGCTGGTAGCGGCCATGGTTGGCCTGTACCTGTACGACTCGGCGCGGCTGCTGCATTCTAATGAAGGCGTACTGGCGGCTTCCCTGGGGGGCCGCTGGTCGCTGCATTTCGGCGCGGAGCATTACACCTTGCGCGGCAAGGAGCCCTTCGTTCCCAATCCCCTGCTGCCGCACCGTCCGGTATTTCCGTTGCGGTGGAAGCAGCAATTGTCCAGCGCCACGCCCGCGGTGCAGCGCTGGGCGCCGCCGCCATTCGGCCCGTACAAGGTGCTGGCGCCGTTCATATGGCTGATGGCACTGGCCCTGTTCGGGTTGATCCCTGCCGGCCTGTTTTCCCGCTATGGCAACCTGGCTATCGCCGCCGGCATCATGCTGTTCTACGCCGCCGCGCTGCTCGCGCTGGCTTACATATGGTTTAAGCGCGCCGCGCTGAAGCTGACCGGCCGCCAGGTCGGCGCCCTCGCTTTCGAGTCGCTGACTTGCCCGCCATTCGCCCTCAATCTGGTGCGCCACATCAGCTGGCGCGCCGCCCCTGCCGAAGAACTGGACTCTGCCGCCCGCCGCCTGCTGCGCAAGGACGACTGGACCACCACCCTGCCCGCCGTGATCAAGCGCATCGACAACGCGATCGCGTGGGAGAGCGAAGGCTCGCCACGCGCTCAAGCGCTCGCTGAATACCAGGCCGCGCTCAACCACGAGCTCTCCTCAGCCGCTTGATGCGGAACTTTCCGCCCCGCCCTCTGTCCAACCTCAAAGCCTCCCGCCGCGAACTGCGGCAGCGTCTAACCACTGCCAAGCGGGAGGTGTCATGGATTACGAACCGAGAATCGTAAAGCTAGAGGTAACTGTGGATACTTTGAAGGAAGAGCTCACGCTTCTGCGAAGCAAAGTCGACGAACGATTCAACGAAATACATGCAGAACAGCTTCAACTACGTAGAGACTTCGAAAAACTGATCTATTGGGTTGCTGGTCTGACAGTCACGAACTTGCTGGCGGTGATCGGATGGGCCCTGAAGGCTGCCGGCGTGTTCTAGATGTAGTAGGTGGTAGAAGTCATGACCTTCGACATGGCCTTCATTGCCAATTGGATCGGCAGCGGGGTCTTCTCCGCCCCCATGTCTTCGGCAGCCTTGCCATGCGCGATTTCATCGACGCGCATTTGTTCGACGATTGCGCGCGACTTCGCGTCCTGCGGCGGCAAGCGATCCAGGTGGCTGGCCAGGTGGGCCTCAACCTGGCGTTCGGTCTCCACCACGAAGCCCAGGCTTTGCTTGTCGCCCGCCAGTGCAGCAGCCGTGCCCAGCGCGTAAGCACCGGCATAGAACAATGGATTCAGGAAGCTCGGTTGCGAACCCAGTTCCGACAAGCGCTGCGCACACCACGCCAGGTGATCTTCCTCCTCGCGGCTGGCCTTATCGAAGGCTGCACGCGCCTCATCGCTCTTGGCGAAACGAGCTTGCGAGTTATACAGCGCCTGCGCCATCACCTCACCGACATGATTGACGCGCATCAGGCCCGCGCTGTGGCGATGTTCCTGTTCCGTCATGTCCGCATCCGCCGCATGGACCGCCGGATTCGGGCGCGACGCCGAATGCACGCCAGCCAGCACGCGCAACGCCTTGTCGGCGCCAGTAATGAAACGGTCGAGAGGGTTGTGGTAGCGATTCATGATGGTTCGTCCAGCTTGTTCGGAAAGCCACATTATATGCCCGGTACCTGAGATACTTCACCACCTCATTCTCAAACGCGGCACACGCGTACTTCGATTCCGGCCTGCTGCGCCAACTCGACTGCATGCCGGGTACCTCGAGCGCAGCCGGGAGTGTCAAAGTCCGCGTGAAAAGCCAGCACCAGGTCCACTCCGGTTTCCAGCATACGGACGTTCAGGCCTTTCCAGCCTTCGCCCGGAAAGGCCTTGTAATCGGCCTTGTTCTTTTTCATCGGCACAACCTCGAAACCCAATTCGCGTGCCACTGAAATCGCCAGCGCATCAATGCCTGGCGTATCGCCGGTGACTACCGTACCAACCTAGCCTAGCGCGCTCAATTCGCGCCGAATTGCCCTGTCGTCATGCCACGTAGTAGCCCCTGTGATCAGAATCCGCATAGGCTTCCTAGTTCGGGAGGCAGCCGCCAACTCGCGCATCCATTGAATGCACCTTGCCGGTATTTGCCATTACGAGCCCTCCCGCAGTATGCGCTGTTTCTCAAGCCAGTCGGCCACCGGGCCGCGGGCGTCGATCTTTGAGATGTCCTTCGCCACGCCCAGGTTCAGCCCAAGCAGGAAGGGAATCGAATCCACCGGCACTTCCGGCAGGTAGTCCGCCATCGCCCGCATGAAGCGCGGCGATTCCAGCACCTCCACCACCTTCCCGCCGCTCATGAACTGCAGGATGCTGGTCATGCTATGCCCGCCGCCGATCGAGCGGTAGACGAAGCGGTTGAAGGCCTTGTCCAGCGCCTTGAAATCCAGCTGCTCCTTGGTCATCAGGCTGGCCAGGTAGTACAAGCCGATCGCGGTGCGGAAAAAGCCGGTGGACTCGCTGGCCGTCAGGCCGCAGCGGGTCACGGTCAGGATTTTTTCCTGCACTGCCGCATCGAGTTTTGGATGGAGTACTTGCATGGCTAGGGACTATATAGCACTTTTGTCCAGATTTGTTCCTTGCGCCGGGGTATCAGACTTGTTACCCTTGAAACTTTAGTGCTAAACCAACGCCGGAAGCGCACTTTTCGTTCCCCGGAAAGTGCATCCTGGGGCGCTGAATGTGCGGGCTATCGCATACGGGCAACCGATATGTCGCGCATTCAATACAATGCCATCATGTGAAAAGGGGTTAGCGGAGCCACCATGCAATTGCGCATCAAGAATTTATCAAAGACCTATGCCAATGGGGTCGTCGCGCTCGACAATGTCACGCTGACCATTCCCTCCGGCATGTTCGGCTTGCTGGGCCCGAATGGCGCCGGCAAGTCGACCCTGATGCGTACCCTGGCCACCCTGCAGGAATGCGATTCGGGCTCGGTCTTTTTCGGCGACCTCGATGTGCTGGATGAGAAGGACGAAATCCGCCGCCTGCTCGGCTACCTGCCGCAGGACTTTGGCGTCTATCCGAAGGTCACCGCCTACGAAATGCTGGACCATTTCGCGATCCTGAAAGGCTTGTCGAACCGAGCCCGCCGCCGCGAAGTTGTCGATGGCCTGCTGCAGCAAACCAACCTGTTCGAAGTGCGCAACCAGCGCCTGGGCGGCTTCTCCGGCGGCATGCGCCAGCGCTTCGGCATCGCGCAAGCCCTGCTGGGGGATCCGAAACTGATCATCGTCGACGAGCCGACCGCCGGCCTCGACCCGCAGGAGCGTGTGCGCTTTCACAACCTGCTGTCCGATATCGGCGAAGACCGCACCGTCATCCTGTCGACCCACATCGTCTCCGACGTGGCCGACCTCTGCGCAAACATGGCAATTATCAACAAGGGGAAACTGCTGGTGGCTGGCGCCACCCAGCAACTGATCGACGAGGTGAGCTGCAAGATCTGGGCACGCTTCATCGATAAGAAGGAGCTGTCCTATTTCCAGCAGCGCCATGCCGTGATCTCGACCCGCCTGATGTCCGGCCGCACCCTGATCCACGTCTACAACGACGACGATCCGGGTGACGGCTTCGAGGAAGCACTTGGTGACCTGGAAGACCTGTATTTCGCGACCATCCTCGGCCGCCACGACGTCAGCAAAGCCTGCGACTGACCGGGGCCGCCATGTTTGCCATCGCCCTCTTTGAAGCGAAGCAGCGCCTGAAGCTGTTCTCGACCTGGGTCTACTTCGGCATGTTCCTGCTGCTGGCCATCTTCTGGATGGCTGCTGCCGGCGGCGTGTTCAAGGAAGCCATCGTCAGTTTCGGCGGCCGCGTGTTCATCAACGCGCCGCGCTCGATCATGCTGACCTCCTCCTTCCTCGGCTGCATGGGCGTGATCATCGTCGCCGCCATGATGGGGCGCGCGGTGCAGCAGGACTTCGAGTACGAGACCCACCATTTCTTCTTCTCCGCCCCGATCCACAAATTCCAGTACATGCTGGGCCGCTTCCTTGGCGCCTGGCTGGTGCTGTGCGTCGTGTTTGCGTCCATTCCTCTTGGCGTCTGGCTCGGAACGCAGGTGCCGGGCATCGATCCCGAGCGCCTTGGCCCGTTCAACCTGCTGCACTACCTTCTGCCGTATGCGCTGTCGCTGCTGCCCAACCTGTTCATCTTCGGCGCCATCTTCTTCGTGCTGGCGGCGCTGACGCGGCGCATGCTCCCGGTCTACGTGTCGAGTGTGGTCATGCTGGTCGGCTACATCGTGGCGCCAGGCCTGGCGCGCGACCTGGATTACAAGACGCTGGCGGCGCTGATCGATCCTTTCGGCACCACCGCCGTCATCCGCCTCACCGAATACTGGCCGATCGCCGAACGCAATGTGCGCCTGGTGCTGCCGGAAGGCGTATTCCTGCTGAACCGCATAATCTGGTCGTCCTTCGCCCTGGTGGCGCTGCTGCTTGGCTACTGGCGCTTCCATTTCGTCAGCACGGTCGACAGCGGCGCTGCGGCGCGCACCGATAGCGAGTTGCCGGCCAACCTGACCCAGGCAGCCACGTCGACCAGCGAGAAGCCGGACTTCAAGGCCCGCAACCTTGGCTTGCTGCTGATGCGCTTCAGCTACCTGAACCTGCGCGAAACCACCAAGAACATCTACTTCTTCGTCATCGTGCTGGCCGGCGTGCTGACCATGTATGCCGGTTCGCTCGACATGGGCTCCATGTACGGCACCGGCACCTATCCGGTGACCTACCTGGTCCTGGAAATGGTGACCAACACCTTCTCCCTGTTCATGCTGGTGGTAACTACCTTCTACGCCGGTGAAATGGTGTGGCGTGAGCGCGAGCACCGCATGTCGCAGATGCTGGATGCGCTGCCGGTGCCAAGCTGGCTGCCCATCCTGTCCAAGCTGTTTGGCCTGATCGGCGTGCAGGCGCTGCTGCTGTTCATCGTCATGCTGGTTGGCATGTCGATCCAGCTGTTCCGCGGTTACTTCAACCTGCAGCCCGGCCTGTATTTCGAATGGCTGTTTACCGTGCAGCTTCCGGCCTGCGCCCTGATCGCCGTGCTGGCGATTACCACCCAGGTGCTGGTGAACCACAAATACGTGGCCTACTTTGTGATGATCGTCTACTACGTGGCCACCATCACCTTCGCCACCCTTGGCCTCGACCATCCGTTGTTGATGTACGGCGTAACGCCGGAACTCCCCTACTCCGACATGAACGGCTTCGGCCACTTCATGGTGCGCGAACGCTGGTTCGAACTGTACTGGGCGGGCGCCGCCGTCATGCTGATGGTGCTGACTGTGGTGTTCTGGCCGCGCGGCACGAATGAAGAATGGAAGCAGCGCGTCAGCCTGGCGCGCCACGGCTTGACGCTGCCGGTGCTGGGCGCCTTCGGCGTTGGCCTGGCGCTGTTCCTCGGCGCTGGCGGCGTCCTGGCGTACAACCTGTGCGTCAGCAACTTCAAAACACAATTCGGCCGTGATGCGCTGCGTGCCGACTATGAGCGCAAGTACAAGCAGGTGCTGGAAACAGCGCAGCCACGCATCACCGACGTGCGCCTCGGCCTGGACATGTTCCCCGAACAGCGCACGCTGAAAGTGAAAGGCTGGTACCAGCTCGAGAACAAGACCCAGCAACCGATCAACACCATCTACGTGCAGCAGGATACCGACGCCGACCTGCAGCCTTTGCAATTCGGCCGCAAGGCATACCGCGTATTGAACGACAAGGAGCTGGGCTTCTACAGCTATCGGCTGGAACAGCCGCTGCAACCGGGCGAAAAGATTACGCTGGACTTTGTACTGAGCTACGAACCTAAAGGCATCTTCAACCTCGGCAAGACCACGCCGGTGATGAACAACGGGACCTTCTTCAACAACACGGTCCTGCCGCACATCGGCTACCAGCGCCACGCCGAACTGACCGACCCGCGCGACCGCAAGAAGCACGGCCTGCCGGCACAGGAACGCAAGCTGCCACGCGATGACCCGAAAGGCCTGGCCAGCAACTACATCGGCGCGGATGCCGATTGGGTGAGCTTCGAAGCGACGCTGGGCACCTCCGGCGACCAGACTGCCGTGGCGCCGGGCGCACTGGTGAAGGAGTGGCGCAAGAACGGCCGCCGCTACTTCCATTACAAGATGGAGCAGCCGATCCTGAACTTCTACGCCTTCCAGTCAGCACGCTATGCGGTCAAGCACGACTGGTGGCAGGACGTTGGCATCGAGATCTACTACCACCCCGGCCATGAGTACAACCTGGACCGCATGGTCAAGGGCGTAAAGGATTCGCTCGATTACTACACGCGCAATTTCAGCCCCTACCAGCACAAGATCGTGCGCATCGTGGAATTCCCGCGCTATGCGCGCTACGCGCAATCGTTCCCGAACACCATCCCCTATTCGGAAGCGGTGGGCTTCATCGCCCGCGTGGATGACAAGAACCCGAAAGACATCGATTACCCGACCTACGTCACCGCGCACGAAGTCGCGCACCAGTGGTGGGCGCACCAGCTCATAGGCGGCAACACGCGCGGCGCCACGGTGCTGAGCGAAACCCTGGCCGAATACTCGGCGCTGATGGTGATGAAGAAAAGCTTCGGCCCGCAGCGCATGCGCCGCTTCCTGCGCTATGACCTGAACAAATACCTGTTCGGCCGCGCCACGGAAAACAAGAAGGAACTGCCGCTGGCCGATAACGAAGACCAGGGCTACATCCACTACCACAAGGGCAGCCTGGCCATGTATCTCCTGGCCGATATCGTGGGCGAGGCCAAGGTCAATGAACTGCTGGCGGAACTGCTGCGCAAGTACTCCTACCACGGCGATCCGTATCCAAGCGTGACGGTGCTGGTGGACGGCTTGCGCCGCATCGTGCCGCCGGAACAGGCCTACCTGGTGGATGACCTGTTCAATTCCATCGTGCTGTTCGATAACCGCATGATTGCCGCCAATGCCGAGAAACGCGCGGACGGCAAGTACGATGTAACGCTGACTGTACATGCCGCCAAGCTGCGCTCCGATGAACTGGGCGCGGAAAAGGAAATTCCGTTGCACGACCTGATCGAGATCGGCGTCGACGACAAGGACGGCAATTCCCTGCTGCGTGAACGCAAGCTGATCGACCGCAACGAATCGACCTTCAAGCTGGTCGTCAACGGCCGCCCGGCCAAGGCAGGCATTGATCCGGACAATAAACTGATTGACCGCAAGCCGGACGATAATCTGGGGAATGTGGAAATCACGTCCCGCTAAGGTGCGCTAACGGTTAGGCAACGCACTTTGCGTCCCGCCCATGCTTGCTAAGCTTTCCCCAACTGAAAGCGAGGCAAACATGGGCATCCTGAGCAAGATTTTCCACAAGATTTTCCCGTCGTCGCACCAAGAGGCCGCCCCAACACCGGCCTCTGGTGCGCCCTCAACCGCAGCAAGCGGCCCCGCCGCAACGCCGGCCCCCATTCCGACCCAGCCTGCTCCCACGCCTGCGGCAAGGGAGCCGGTCGACGTCGAAGCGATCCTCAACGCCAAAGCCGCCCAGGCAGGCCAGCCGCTGAACTGGCGTACCTCGATTGTCGACCTGCTCAAACTGCTGGATATCGACTCCAGCCTGCAGGCCCGCAAGGAGCTGGCGCAGGAACTGCACTACACCGGTGACACCGGCGACTCCGCAGCCATGAACATCTGGCTGCACAAGCAAGTGATGCACAAACTGGAGGAAAACGGCGGCAAGGTGCCCGCTGAGCTGAAGGGGTAAAATGGCCGGATGAACCCGATCCGACGCGCGCTTGCCGGCGCCTTACTGGCAACCTGCACCCTGCCGCTGCTGCCCGCGCACGCAGCGGACCAGACCTACGGCACCCACGGCATGGCGCTGTTCGGCGGGCAGGAAGCCTTGTATGCCTCCCACCTGCCGATGTTCCACCCGCCCCACGACTACCAGGTCATCCTGCAAGTCCATATCGCCGATCCTTCGACCGACGCCGCCCTGCGCAAACGCCTCGATGGCAAGGACGCCCTGTGGACCATCGACCCTGAGAAATTCGAACTGAGCACCCTGGCGCCGGAGGCCAAAAACCCGCGCAAGGAGTTCAAGGCCGACCTGGTCGAGGGCCATTTCGAACGCGGTGGCAGCACCCAGTACAAGGCTGCCAGGGTAGTGATCGACAAGGTACTGGTCTTCCGCCAGCTGGACGCCAAGCAGGGCAGCGCCAGCATGTCGCGCTATATGCAGATTGGCAGCGGCGCGCAGCGCTTCCTCGTCAAGGAAATCGATAGCCGCCCGGACTTCGACCACATCGTTTCATACCGCGCTGCGCCCGGCGCACCAACCGCTCCGGTCCAGGTGCGCAAATGGGGCATCAAGGCGGCCGGCAACGACGCCCTGGCCATGACGCTGAAAACCAATATTGCTGCCATCGGCAGCACCATCTACTTCGAAACCGAAGACCTCAAATGAGCGTACCGCAGGCATACGAAGGATTGTGGCGCCGCAAGGGCATCTGGCGCGCCAACGGCAGCAGCGACCTGATAACGCCGGTCTGGTGGTTCCAGGCCGCCGATTTCCACATCGACCTGCGCATACCTGTTGATCGCAAAGCCATGACCGGGTTTGCAGGAACTACCGTCGTTGACGGCGAGCGCTGCGAATGGCGCCCGGAAATCGCCTACCCTTTCGTCAGCCCCGAACTGGACGCTGGCTTCATGCGCTTCGACAGCGAGGATGCGCTGCACGAGGCGGGCGTGGATGGCAGCTACAAGGAAGACTGGTGGCGCGAAGCCGGCGGCCCGGTGACAGCCAGCCGCGTGGTGCTGGAAGATGGCCGCATCCAGTACGAAATCGCCTGCGGTGAATTCCTGGCTCGTGCGACGGGCAAACCGCACAAGGCGGCCGACATTACCATATGGCGCCAGGCGCCAGGCGGGCCATGGCGCATCATCGCATCCACCACGGCCGCACGCGAAAACGTGATTGTCGAAACGCCTTAAAGGCTTAGCAGGCTGCCGCTGCGGAAAGGCTTGTCGCCCGCGATCTTGGCCACGTTCATGCCGCGGATGATGTAGCGGTGCGACAGGCGGGTGAACAGCACGCCGTCCACTTCAGCCTTCAAATGCGTGGTATCGCCGCTGACCGGGTCGATCAGGTCGGCGATCACATCGCCGGCGCGTATGGCATCGCCGACTTCCTTCAGGTAGACCAGCATGCCGGCATGCGGTGCATCGAGGCGCTGAGTGCCTTCCAGCGGGGTCGGCGCGCAGCCCTGCTCCGGCACCGTCACTTTGCCGGCATCGACGATGCCGCGCACGTGGAGGTAGCCGATGATGGCTTCCGCATCGCGCGCGGCCAGCTCGTAGCTGACCGCTACTTCGCCGCGCAGTTCGACCGTCGCCGCCATGCACGCCGATGGAATCGGGTAGTCCGGGCCAAAGTGTTCGGCCAGATCCCACCACAAGCGGCTGCAGGCTTCATCGAATGGCTCGCCGCCAGCGCCAGGCGTGTGCAGCACGGCGCAGGCGCCCATCAGGTTGGCCAGCGGCTGCGCGGTCTCGCACAGCGAGGTGCCCACGTACAGGTGCAGTTCGCCCTCGTTCTCGCAATGCAGGTCAAGCACGATGTCGGCATCAATCGCCATTTCAAGCAGCGACTTCTTGAGGGTGGTGGCATCCGAATTCGGCTGCCATTGCCCGACCAGTTCGCGCAAGTGGCCGCGGATGGTGCGCACATTGGCGCCGGCATCGCGGCCAAGCTGGCCTTGCAACCTGGTCTTGAGCTGCTCGAAGTAATGCGGGTAGCCGCGGTTGAAGTTGATGCCGTTGCTCAGGTCAAAGCGGCCGAACGGGCGCTCGTTGATGACTTGCGCCAGCCCGATCGGGTTAGCCGCCGGCACCAGGATCACTTCACCCTTCACTTTTCCCGCCGCATCCAGCGCCTGCAGCCGCTTGCGCAGTTCCTGCGCCACCAGCATGGCCGGCACCTCGTCGGCATGCAGCGCTGCCTGGATGTAGGCCTTGGGGCCGCCCGGCTTACCGAAGTGGTAGCTGGTCAGTTCGTAATACGCCGTGCCGTAGGGCGCGGAGAGCGCGTGTTTGATGGTTTCCATGTCTGCCATCCTACCAGTTCATGAGGCAAGGCGGCACCAGCAACACCAGCGCCAGGACGAGGTAAATCAGCTGCAACGGCACCATCCAGCGCGCCCAGGTCAGCCAGGGAATGCGCGCCAGCGCCAGCACACCCACCGTAATACCCGAAGTCGGAATCATCGGGGTGGTGAATTCGCCGAACTGGAAGGCCAGGATCGCGGTCTGGCGCGAAACGCCGACCAGGTCGGCCAGCGGCGCCATGATCGGCATGGTCAGCGCCGCCTGGCCGCTACCGGAATGAATGAAGAAGTTGATCACCGACTGGATCAGGAACATCTTTTGCGCCGAGAAGATCGGCGAGGACGATGCCACCAGCGGCATCAGGCCATGCAGCATGGTGTCGATGATGTGGGCATCGCGTGCCAGCACCATGGTGCCGCGGGCCAGGGCGATCACCAGGCCGGTGCCTACCAGGTCTTTCGCGCCTTGTACGAAAGCGGCCACCGCCTCATCGGAATCGAGGCGGCCGATCAGCGCCACGACAATGGTCATGGCCAGGAACAGCGCGCCGATCTCCTCGATGAACCAGCCGAATTTGACCACGCCGAACACCATTCCGCCCAGCGAAGCAGCAAAGACCCACAATACCAGGCGGTGGCGAGCAGTCATGCCTTCGAAACCGCCAAAGTCGACGACGCCTTCCGCGCGCTTTTCGATGTCCAGCAAATAGGTCGGGCTCTTTTCCGGGTGGCGCTTGATGCGCGCGGCGTACCACATCAGGAAAACAATCGTGACGACGGTGGCGATCAGCCAGACGATTACGCGATAACCGATGCCCGAGAACAGCGGTACGCCCGCGATGCCTTGCGCGATGCCGACGTTGAACGGGTTCAGGAAAGCGGCACAGAAGCCAACCTGCGAGCCGAGGAAGGGAATCGATACGCCGGTGATGGTGTCATACCCGAGCGCCAGTGCCAGCGGCACGAAGATCAGGATGAAGGGGATCGCTTCCTCGTTCATGCCGAAAGTGGCGCCGCCGATCGAGAACAGCGTGACGAATACCGGGATCAGCGCCACGCGCACCACGCTCGAACGCGAATGCGCCTTGGCGATGGACTTGATCATGGCGTCGATGGCCTGGGTCTTGTGCAGCACGTTGAAAGCGCCGCCCGTCAGCATGACGAAGCCGATGATCAGGCCTGCTTCCGCAAATCCCTTGATCGGCGCCATCAACAGAGCTGCCAGGCCCTGCGGCTTGCTTTCGATGTAGTGGAATGTATCCGGGTCGACCAGTTGCTTGCCGTTGACGAGATGGGTTTCGTATTTGCCGCCCGGGACCAGCCATGTCGCCAGCGCGATCAGCGCCAGGATCATGAACAGCAGTACGAAGGTATTGGGGAGCTTGAGCTTCTTCATTGATTGGAATACAGGTAATTGCAGCTTTGGTCGGCCGGGTCGCGGGCCAGGATGCGGTCATACAGGGCGGCGCGTTCGGCGATGGTGCGCTCGACGTCTTCCTGCAGCAGCAGGCGCGCTGCGACCTGGCGGGCGGCAGCAGCGCGGGTGGCGGCAATGAAGGCGTCGCGATTGGCGTAGCGGGCCTGCAGGCTTGGGCGTGGATCGTTGGCGGCTTTGCGTTCGGCTTCAGTGCGGGCGAAGGGGACGAAGCTGCCGTCGTAGCGCGAGGTGGCCCAGGCGAAGCCGGTTTCCGGGGCACGCAGGTTCCAGCCAGTGTGTGTGCCAAGCGGTGCCTGCATTTCCACCAGGCGTACGCCGCCGCGGTCGTTGCCGTCGGCGTCCGGCGCAGGGACGCGGGTCTCGAACGCCATCTTCTGCGTCGGCGGCACTATGTCTGCAATGCCTTGCGACAGGAAGCGCGCACCATGGTCCAGGCGCGGCTCGTGCAGGTTCTGCTCCGGCGGGGACAGGCCCGGCACTGCGGGGAAAGCCTTGCGGTAGGCCTCGACCGAGACCAGGGTGCCATCTTCCAGGCGCGGATAGGCGCTGGCTGGCGGCGGCGTTCCTTTGCTGGTCCAGCCATCCAGCGCCAGCATCAGGGCGCGCAACGGCAGGTAGTAATTAGTGGTGGAGACGCAGGCAGTAAATGGCGCGCGGGTGTGCGAACGGCCAACGTAATGCTGGGCGCCCATCAGGCCGTACACGCGTACATTGGCAGCCGGGGCGGCGTCGCCCACGCCGTCCGGCGCAGTGGTCAGCAGCGAAGCGCCGCGGTTCCAGTATTCGGCCGAGGTGTTGGCAATCAGGAGTTTCGGCGCGCGGCCGTACTTGTCCTTTGCGTGGTCCAGCGTGGACGCTACGCGGCCCGTCACCGGATCGCGCGTTGGCGTGCTGGCAAACGGGAAGGAGTCGCTCGGGTAGTCATGTTCTTCCAGCATCGAAGGGTGGCGCGTGACCTGGACGAAGCGGCTGTTGAAGCCTCCCGACCCGCCTGCGCCGGGCACTTCCAGCAAGGCGCCGTCGAACACCATGCGGCCCTGCTCGTCGAGATTCAGGCCGTCGTGCAGCATACGGCCGATCAGGCGCGCCGACTGGCTGTAGCCAAACATCAGCACGTTCTTTGGCAGCGAAGCGCCTTCCACCTGATTGTCGCGGAAGTACGCCAGCAGGTCGCGGATGCCGGCCAGGCCGGCGCCGGTCACGCGCGGGTCCTTTGCTTCGTAGCGCACCTCGTAAATCGTGCCGGGCTGGAAGCCGCCCTGCAGCTTGATGCGGCCCGGGCCACCCGGCTGCTCCGGCGCCACGAACTCCCAGCGGTTGCGGTCGATCGGGCGACGGATATCGCCCTGGCTCGTGCGTTCAGTGAGCACGGCTTCCGGGTCGTTCGGCGTGGCAGGCTCGTAACCGATGCCGCGCAGGCCGGCGTAGCTGGCCACTTCGGTTGGCGCATCGACGATGAATTCATTGGCCGTCATGCCGCGCGGGCCTTTCACCACGGGCGCCTTGAAGACCAGCGGCTTCACACCGGCGGGCGATGGTGCCACGTCCCAGGTCCAGGCCGAAAACAGCATGCTGAAACCGTGGCGCATCATGAAGCCGTC
Organism: Pseudoduganella sp.; assembly: GCA_039593775.1. Lineage (GTDB taxonomy): Bacteria > Pseudomonadota > Gammaproteobacteria > Burkholderiales > Burkholderiaceae_D > Rugamonas. Next base: position 398 of record JBCNOP010000039.1, on the reverse strand, counting down.
GCCGGCATCTTCCGCCGTGGTGGGGTCGTTGTTCTTCGGCGCCTTGCCATTGAGCTGGCCCAGGATGACGATGTTGCCGCGGTTGTTGACGTCGTACACCAGCGTGCCGGTCTTGCCGCTCACTGGGCGCAGCAGCACGAACTCGCTGGAGAAACGCACCATGCCGCGCTTGTCCCGCGGCGCGCGTTTCAGGTCGACGATGGGCAGGTTGGCAGTGGCCTTGGGATTCAGCGAGAAGTAGGCGATGCCGCGCAGCTTTTCATACTCGCCGGCCTCGCCGAACTTGACGCCCGGCGCAAAGGCCACGCGCTCCGTGATCTCTATACGCTCGACGGCAGCCTGCGACGCGCCTGCTGCAAACATAGTGGCAGCAATCGCCGCCCAGCGGGATTTCTTCA
>JBCNOP010000386.1:0-2540 GCA_039593775.1 Pseudoduganella sp. | reverse complement strand
TCAAGGGTGTATTGAGTTCGACCCAGCCGGGAGGTTCTGTTTACTAAGTAACGCGTGTTCCCGAACAGACCAGCGCAACATGCCGCGGCATGCTGGGCGTACCTGATCTGTATCGGAGGACATCATGAACTTTCCAATCAGAACTGCGCTGGCGGCCTTCATTATGCTTGCCAGCGCACAAGCCTTTGCGCAAATTACCCTTTACCCCCGCGAGGGCTGGCGTGGCCGCCCAGTTAATATCACCCGTTCCATCCGCGACCTTGGTGCTGCCGGCTTCGATAACCGCGCGTCCTCGGCAGTGGTTGAGCGCGGCCGCTGGGAAGCGTGCACGCAACCCAACTTTGAAGGGGAGTGCAGGATTCTGCGCCGCGGCAGTTATGAATCGCTTGAAGGCATGGGCCTGGACGACAATATCTCGTCAATCCGGGCCGTGCCGCCCCGCCGAAGAGTCGATGAAATGGCTTACGCACCTGAACCGGTGGCTCAGCCCAACTATGAATATCGCATGCGGCCAAGCGAGCGTGTCTACGAGGCCCCGATTACCTCTGCCCGCGCCGTGGTAGGCCCGCCCGAACAGCGCTGCTGGGTTGAGCGGCAGCAGGTTGAAGCCTCCGGAGGCAGCGGAACGGCAGGCGCCATTGCAGGCGCCCTGATCGGCGGCGTGCTTGGTCACCAGGTGGGTGGTGGTTCAGGGCGCGATATCGCTACGGTGGGCGGAGCGATTGCCGGCGCGGCCGTGGGCTCCAACGTGGGCCGCAATGCCGGCAACCAGTACGCACAGAACGTCCAGCGCTGCGAATCGATTCCTAGCCGGACCCCGCAATACTGGGACGTGACCTACGAGTTCCGCGGCACAGAACACCGCGCTCAGCTCTCGTCGGAACCTGGCCGTACCATCACGGTCAACCGCGAAGGTGTGCCACGCATGTAGGCCTGGCAAGACTGCCTGGCCCGAATGCTTTATCCGCGTTCCAGGTTGGGCAGCGAAGAAATCAGCTCGGCACCACAACTGGTGACGTGGGTTTCCAGAGCCACTGCACGGCCCTCGATAATCCAGTCCGGGTCACCTTCGGTGATGGTACAACCGCTATGACCCGGCCGAGGGCACGACACCGTGTCGCCCACGCGCGCGACGGCAATGCCCATGATGGAGAAGTTTTCTGCCGCACTGGTGACCGAACCGCCATGGCTGGTGGCGTCACCTAATCGAATAACACGCTTCATGAATAGTTCGCTTTACCGTCAATTCTTCAAGCAGGCATAGCAAAGGCAAGGGCGACGCCGTTTGGTTCGGCAAACTCCGCGCACAACACAGGTGCCGCCTTGCCTTGCGCCTGCACCAACGCAACCGCCAGCATACCAATGGAGCTGGCATACCCGAGGTCGCCAACGTGGCGCAGCATGTCGGTTGCCATCTCAACGGGCTTGAGTTCGATCTTTCGATGCATCAGCGCACCGGCGATCGAGGCCAGGCGACCGCCTGTTTGTTTCGATTCGCCGGCATTGTGAACCAGCCATTCGCAGCCAGGTCCCGACGTTTGCTGAGACGTAAACGCATTCAGTTGGGCCTGTTCCAAAAGTGCCGTCAATGCCTGCTCCAATGCTTGCGCGCGGCCTGGTTTATCGTCGACCTTTCCGGTTGCAGCACGGTGGATACGCGCCACTGTGCCAAGCGTGCCCATTTCATCACGAAGCGGCTTGGGCAAACTTGCGAGCAGCGGCAGGCTGCTGTCCGAATACCGGACATGGGACTGATTGTCGTCGATCGACGTCGCCTCTAGCATTGCAGGAAAGTCGGCGGCGGTAACCAGCAGAGCGAACACGCCATGACCAGGTTTTTTAGCCGTGGACGATACCTGCGCCATTACAGAATCAAACGCCAGTACCACAGCAGCTGGCAGCTCGGGAATGCTCTCGAACAGGCCGAGTACGCTGTTCGAAGCGCTGCCTCTTGACGGCATGGCCATCACAAGTGGCCCATCAGCCTTTAACCTCACTGGCAATTTCATATCGAAGGTGAGTTTTGCCGCGATCGCGCGTACCCGCTCGATTACATCTTTGGCCGCAAAGTCGGCAGGTGACACCAGATAGATTGGCAAGGCCGCTGCCGCGCCGCACTCGGCATAGATATATCCGAGCGCTTCGGCAATGCCGGCATCCAGCGCACCGCGATTGTCGTGCGAGGAAATCTGCTGGCTCTTCTCGTCTGCCTTGACCATTGAGATTGCGACGCTACGGCTTTCCGGCAGTTCCAGCTCATCATGTACCGCCAGGTCGTTAATCGCCAACAAGCGGCAGTCGCAATACTGGCGCCGCTGCCTCAATCGGGCCTGCGCCGGATCTGCCACCGTTTGCGCCGTCACTTCCGTTTGGTCTTGCTGCGCCTTTGGTGCGCCCTGGTTCCGCTCACCTACATACCAGCGTCCGAACCACCATGCCAGGCACATGCCGATGGGCGGTAGGAAGTGCAGCGTGATCAATTTGTAGTTGGCCCACTTGCTATAGTCGGGCCGAATTCCTAATGCAAGGAAGGCTATCCA
>JBCNOP010000385.1:0-2543 GCA_039593775.1 Pseudoduganella sp. | reverse complement strand
GGACATGCAGTTGCGACTGGGCTCGATCACAAAGCAGTTCACCGCCGTGGCCATCCTGATGCTGGCGGAGCAAGGCAAACTTTCGCTGCAAGACGACATCACGCGCTTCGTGCCGGATTATCCGACCAAAGGCAAGTCCATCACCATACAACAGCTGCTGCAGCACAAGTCTGGCATCCACAATTACACGGCAATGCCTTCGTTCTGGTCGGTGGCGAAGAAGGACATGAGCGTCGCGCAAATGATCGACTTCTTCAAGAATGAGCCGCTGGACTTCGCACCTGGTGAACGCTGGGCCTACAGCAACTCCGGCTACTTCCTGCTTGGCGCGGTGATCGAGAAAGCCTCTGGCATGCGTTATGCCGATTTCATTGCCCGCAACATCTTCGAGCCCTTAGGTATGGTGGACACGGCCTATGAGGGCGCGGAGCGTAGCAGCAAGCGCCGCATTCCAGGCTATCGCGACGGCTTCTTCTCGGGCTACAGTCAGGCCAGTCAAATCAGCATGTCATTGCCCTACGCGGCAGGTGCGCTGGTTTCCACCGTTGACGATCTGGCGCGTTGGGACGCCGCGATAAGCGCTGGCAAGCTGTTGACGGCGGAAAGCTGGAAGCAGGCTTTCACGCCATGCACCCTGCCTGATGCGGCGGCATGCAATTATGGTTTCGGTTGGACTATTGGCAAATTGCGCGGCCACCAGCAAGTAGCGCACGGCGGCGACATCCCTGGCTTTAACAGCTATGTAATTCGCCTGCCGGAGGATAAAGTTTTTGTGGCGGTGTTGAGCAATGGCGAACGCACTTTGCTCAATTCGGAAGTGATGGCGCAGCATGCTGCAGCTATTGCCATTGGCGATCCATTCCCTGAGCGGAAAATGATCGCCCTGGCGCCTGATGCGCTGGACGCCTTCGTCGGCACTTACAAGCTGGCCGATAACGGCACACGTACGGTGCGCCGCAAAGGGGCAATTCTGACGTGGCAGCGCGAAGGCCGTCCGGCGATGGACCTGAAGCCATATGCGCCGACCAGTTTCTTCTTGGAGGGAACGATGAATAGTGTTGAGTTCCGGCGCGACGCTGGCGGCAAAGTTACCAGCCTGTTGATGCAGCAGACCATTGGCGACCAGGTGGCTGAGCGCATAGCGGATTGAAGCCCGGCGGCTTTTTTGTTACCGTTGGAGAGACTTTGCTTGCATTTGGCAAGCTATGATTCGCCGGTTCAACAAGAACTTTTTTTATGATCGCATCGACGCCACCTTCACAACGCGTGCTGGACCTCTTCGTACCACGCATGACGGACCTTGGCTATAAATACACGAAAAAATGGCATCGCTTCAAAAAGCCATTTGCGCACGGAGTGTTCGAATACTGCGTCTACTTTGATGGCCGTGGCGGCTTATTGACGCTCGATTCGGCATTCTTCATCAACTTCACCAAGCTGGAGGCTCTGTACAAGAAGGCGACTGGAACGGGGTGTGCATGGACGGTTGGCGCCACCTTGTGGAATGCAGGAGCCAAGGAAACGCGTTACGAGGTGTACGAGTCCACATACGGCGGGCTGACTCCAAAAGAGAAATCGCTCATCGACCCGGAACTGGTTCATCCTCAAAAACGCGTGGAGGAGGCGGTGATGTTCCTGCTGGACGTGCATGACCAGTTTGCGCAGCCGTTCTTCGACAGGATGGCGACATACCGGCAACTGTCGGATCTTCTGTTCGATGGCTTGCGAGGAAATCGTGACTCATTCCGGTACTTCTTCATAACGCCTCAAAAGCTGGCAATGGCTTTGTTGCTGGCGCGCGCCCTGGGCGATGATCCGAGTGAGCTTTATGAAATCGCGGCAAAGGACAAGCGCCTTTCGGTTGATCCCGACGGATTGATGCGCAAGACCGCGAGCTTCCTTGAAACAGCAAGTCCCGCCGACCTGTTGCTGGACTAAGCCAGACCGAAGGCTGCCCGGTCTTCCGGCCGAGATGCCTCATCACGACTCTTCAAACCAAGTGTACGCCTTTGTTGACCCCATGCCTGCAAGGCGCAATCGAGCCGCCAGCGGAGCCGTAAAGATTTGAAGCAGCGAACGTTAATCGAGGCAGCGAAGACGCTGCAAGAGGCAGGGCGGCTCCTGCCGTTCTCGGTGTACTCGTCGGTCAGCGAGCAGAGGATCGTCAATGTGCCGATCGTCAAGCCGGTGCTGATCTGCGTGCTCGGCGGAAGCAAGAAGCTTGGCAGCCAGGGCGAGATCGATTGCCCTAGTGGCAGCTTTGTCATCCTGTCGAACCATCCCAGCATCACCATGCGGAACATTCCCGGCGATGCCGAATACTTGGCGCTTATCGTCGAATTCGACTATGAGGATTTCAACTGCCTGCCTCCAAAACGAACGCGAACCGTGCCATTTGTCCAGGGCGAGATAGGCTCGGCTTTTCAGCAGACATTGCTGCAGTTTGTCGAATGGTCGGCGTTTGCGCCGCCGGTGATGTGGCCTGCGCGCCGGCGGGAGATCCTGCAGCTCCTCTATCACCTGGGCTTTGAGCAGGTAAGTGC
>JBCNOP010000384.1:0-2570 GCA_039593775.1 Pseudoduganella sp. | reverse complement strand
GGTATCGCAGGGCTTGGAATAAGAGAATGGCAGTGTGGCGATTGCAGTGCTTTCCATGATCGTGATGTCAATGCTGCGATAAACATTCTCCGTCGCGGACGTGCGACGCTGGCTGCAGGAATCCTCGCCCTTTAGGGCGAGGAGGACGTCAAGAGTTCAGGGTAATGAAGCCGCCATCGATCGGATAATCGCTGCCGGTGATGAAGGACGCCGCATCGCTACACAGGTAGAGTGCCAGCGCAGCGACTTCCTCCGGCTGCGCCATGCGGCCGATAGGCTGGGTTTTCGACAGGCGCTCGAACATCTCTGCTTCCCTGCCCGGATATTGGCGCGCCAGGAAGCCATCGACGAACGGCGTATGCACGCGGCCCGGCGAGATCGAATTGCAGCGGATGCCGTCCTGCAGGTAGTCCTTCGCCACAGACAGGGTCATCGCCATCACCGCACCTTTGGCCGCCGAATAGGCAAAGCGCTCGGCCACGGCGACCCACGCAGCCACGGAGGCCATGTTGACGATCACGCCGCTGCCACGCTCCCGCAGGCACGGAATCGCCGCGTGCAGGCAGTTGTAGACGCCTTTCACGTTGACGTTCATGACGCGGTCGAAATCTTCCTCGCTGGTGTTGTCCGCCTTGCCGATGTGCGCGACGCCGGCATTGTTGACCAGGATGTCGACCGGGCCGATGGCAGCGAATACCTCCCGTACAGCCGCCTGCTGTGTCACGTCGCAAGGGTGGGCTTGCGCTTCGCCGCCGGCGGCGTGGATTTCGGCGGCCACACTGGAGCACGCCTCATCGCTGACATCGACGATATGGACCAGGGCCCCCTGCCGTGCGAACAGCAGCGCAATCGCCCGTCCAATGCCGCTGCCGCCGCCAGTGATGACGGCGATCTTCTGGTTCAGTTCAAACATGTTGCAATGCTCCGTCAGGGGAAATGGCTGCTTGTCGCTGCGGTTCCAGTGCTGCCGTGCGTGCGAACCACGCGATCACCAGGAAGCACAGCAAGGGGGCGGCATAGCCGTATTGCAGGCTGCCGCTTGCATCGCTGATCCAGCCGAACAGCAGCGGCAGCACGGCGCCGCCGACAATGCTCATGATGATCAGGCTGCTGCCCATCTCCGTATCGGTCCCGGCATCGCGGATGCCCAGCGCGAAAATGGTCGGGAACATGATGGACATGAAGAAGGCAATGCCGATCACAGCGGCCACGCTCGGCAGGCCGCTGGCGAACATGGCGACGATGGACAAGCCGGCACACGCCAGCGCATAAGCGAACAACAGGCGGGCCGAGGAAAAATACTTCATCAGCCAGGTGCCCGCGAAGCGGCCGCAGACGAAAGCCAGGCCGCAGCCCCAGCCCAGGTAGTCGGCTGCAGCGACCCGCGATACGCCTGCCGCCTGGGAAGCAAACAGGATGAAGAAGCTGAACACGCAGACTTGCGCGCCAACGTAGAAGAACTGTGCAATCGCCGCGCGGCGGATCGACGGCTTGCGCAAGGCCTGCGCCAGCGCAGTTCCAGCCGGGACGGCAGGCGCAGCCTCGCTGGTTCCGCCCAGGGCTGGCATCTTGAGGAAGTAGAAGATCACGGCAATCACGATGATGACCAGGGCGATTGCCAGGTACGGCCCCTTGACGCTCGCCGCTTCGGCCGCCAGCGTAGCCTGGCGCAGCCCTTCCGGCATCGACTGCAACTGCGCGTCCGGCACGCCTTCCACCAGGATCAGGCGCGCACCAACGATCGGCGCCAGCGTTGCCGCCAGGCCGTTGAACGACTGCGCCAGGTTCAGGCGCTGGACGGCACGCTCCGGCTGCCCCAGCATCGAGATATACGGATTAGCCGCGGTTTCCAGCACCGCCAGGCCGCAAGCGATGATGAACAGCGCCCCGAGGAAGAAGGCGTAGCGGTGGGTATCGGCGGCCGGGATGAACAGCAGTGCGCCGAGCGCAAACAGCATCAGGCCGAAAATCATCGCCCATTTGTAGCCGATCCGGCGGATCAGCATGCCCGCCGGCAGCGCCATCACGAAGTACGCTATAAAGACCGCGGAATCCACCAGCGCCGACTGCAGGACGCTCAGCTCGAAAGAACGCCGCAGGTGCGGGATCAGGATGGGATCGAGGTTATGGACAAAGCCCCACATGAAAAACAGTGAGGTGATCATTGCAAAGGCAAAGGTCTGGCTTTGCCGGCTGCCTGCTTCGCTCATGGCTGGTGTCTCCGGTGTGGCACGCTTGGCGGTGCCTTATGGTTTGTGATTGGGTCAGCCGTCGATCAGTGCGGGATCCCAGGCGTGGACGGTCTGGTTCTGCTGGCCAAGGCCTTCGATGCCCAGAGTGATGCGGTCGCCCGGACGCAGGTACACTGGCTCCGGTTTCTGGCCCAGGCCCACGCCGGGCGGGGTGCCGGTGCTGATGATGTCGCCCGGGTTGAGCGTCATGAAGCGGCTGATATAGCTCACCAGCTGCGCTACCGAAAACACCATGGTGCGGGTATTGCCAGCCTGGTAGCGCTTGCCGTTCACTTCCAGCCACATGTCGAGGTTTTGCGGATCGGGCACTTCATCGGC
>JBCNOP010000383.1:0-2584 GCA_039593775.1 Pseudoduganella sp. | reverse complement strand
GCTGGCGGCACCGGCACCACCATCCCGACCGGCAACGACTGGATGATGGGCAAGGAGATCGCCAAGAACGGCCAGCCGCTGCGCTGGATGTGGAAGCCATCCAAGGATGGTGCGTCGCGCGATGCCTGGAGCAGCACCCTGGGCAATATCGACGTGCACTACTCGTCGGGTCCGAACAACCGCATGTTCTACTTCCTGGCCAACGGCTCCAACTCCTCGTCCTCGAGCGAGATGTACAGCTCTTACCTGAACAAGCAGCCATTGGCGATGACCGGTATCGGCAGCGACAAGGCGTTCCGCATCTGGTTCAAGGCCAACACCACCAAGTTCACCGCGTCGACCAACTACGCCAACGCGCGCCTGAAGATGATCGAGTCGGCTGAACAGCTGTACGGCGTGGGCAGCCCTGAATCGACCGCCGTCAAGCGCGCTTATGCCGCAATCAACGTCGGTGCGGACGTGGACGAGTCCAATCCAAACACCGTCACGATCACGACGCAGCCTAACAACGTGACGGTGGCGCCAGGCGGCACCGCCACCTTCACCGTGGGCGCAACGGGCGGCACAACGCCTTACAGCTACGCGTGGTACCGCAATGGCACCCAGATCTCGGGCGCCACCTCGGCTACCTACTCGTTCACTGCACAGGCGGCCGACAACGGCGCCGTGTTCAAGGCCATCGTCAGCGACTCCTCGTCGCCGGCGAAGACCGCGACCTCGAACAACGCCACCCTGACCGTGGGCACGACTCCTCCGCAGAGCGAGCTGATCGTCAACGGCGGCTTCGAGTCCGGCACTTCGCCATGGGCCGGCACCACGGGCGTGATCGGCAATTACAGCGGCCAGACTGCATACGAAGGCTCGCGCTTCGCATGGCTGGGCGGTAACGGCACCACCGCTACCGAAACCCTGTACCAGACCGTGACCATTCCAGCGACAGCCACCTCGGCAACCCTGTCGTTCGCGCTGCACATCGACACGGCCGAAACCGGCAGCACCGTGTACGACAAGATGGTCGTGTCCGTGAAGAACAGCTCCGGCACCACCCTGGGCACCCTGGCGACCTACAACAACACCATGCCTGCCAGCGGCTACCAGATCCGCACCTTCAACCTGCTGCCATACAAAGGCCAGACCGTGCGCATCCACTTCAACATGACGGAAGACTATTCGCTGCAGACTTCCTTCGTTGTTGACAAGGTAAGCGTGCAAGTTCAATAAGCTTCAGCTTCATCATCCTGGCCGGTATGCGGCTATCGTCATCCCCGGATACGATAGCTGCATAGCCGGCTTTTTTGCGTCTTTGCGATGCTATGATGTTCCCCTTGATTTCTAAGGAGGCAGCATGGGCATTGGCATTGGCGGCAAGACTATCGAAGAAGCATTGGCATCGTTGTCGGACATGACGGCGGGCGCCACGCCGATCGGCAAGGATGAACACCTGGCACGCATCGAAAAGGCGCAAGCCTTCATGCGCCAGCAAGGCATCGCGGCCATCTACCTCAATGCCGGTTCCAGCCTGCTCTACTTTACCGGCACCAAGTGGTACCCGAGCGAACGCATGGTGGGTGCCATCCTGCCTGCCAGCGGCGCGGTGGAATACATCGCCCCCGCTTTCGAAGAAAACACTTTGCAGGACTTCATGCTGGTCGAAGGCGCGGTCAACTGCTGGCACGAGCACGAGAGCCCGTACGCCCTGTTCATCGCACTCCTGAAAAAAATGGGCATTATGCCGAATGCCGCACAGCCTCCGCGCATCGGCATCGACGAAAGCGCTGCCTTCTTCATCTTCGACGGCATCCGCCCGCTGGCCGAAGGCTATGCGCTGGAAAATGCGCGCCCGGTCACAGCCCACTGCCGCACCCGCAAGTCGAAAGCGGAAATCGCCCTGATGCAGCGCGCCAAGGACATGACCCTGGCCGTGCATATCGCCACCGCCAGCATCCTGCACGAAGGCATCACCACCACCGAAGTGGCGGAATTCATCGACAAGGCACACCGCAAGGTCGGCGCGCCAGCCGGTTCCTATTTCGTGATCGTGCTGTTCGGCGTTGCCAGCTCCTTCCCGCATGGCGTGTCTTACGTGCAGACGCTGAAGCAAGGCGACACGGTGCTGATCGACACTGGCTGCAAGCTGCACAACTACATTTCCGACATCACCCGCACCTACGTGTACGGTGAAGCGAGCGAGCGCCAGCGCGCCGTGTGGAACGCCGAGAAGGCGGCGCAGCAGGCCGCGTTCGAAGCAGCCCAGCTGGGCGTGCCGTGCGAAGAAGTGGACATGGCCGCGCGCCGTTCGCTGCAGGCGGCCGGCTTCGGCCCGGAATACAAGCTGCCAGGCCTGCCGCACCGTACCGGCCACGGCATCGGCCTGGACATCCATGAATGGCCTTACCTGGTGGGCGGCGACAAGACCCCGCTGGATGTCGGCATGACTTTCTCGAACGAGCCGATGATCGTGGTGCCAGGTGAATTCGGCGTGCGCCATGAAGACCACTTCTACATGACGGAAGATGGCCCGCGCTGGTTCACCCAACCGTCCCATTCCATCGACGATCCATTCGGATTGCAGGCTGCTTGATGC
>JBCNOP010000382.1:0-2596 GCA_039593775.1 Pseudoduganella sp. | reverse complement strand
GCGCCGCCAGCCACCGGCAGCACGCCCATCAGGCATTTCAGCAGTGTGGTCTTGCCCACGCCATTCCGGCCCAGCAAGGCCAGGCACTGGCCGCGCGCCACTTGCAGCGAGATGCCGCGCAAGGTGTGGGAAGAGCCATAGTACTGGTTCAGGTTTTCGGCTTGCAGCATCATTGTCCTAGCGTCCCAAATAAACTTCAATCACGCGTTCATTGGCCTGCACCTCGTCCATGCGTCCCTGCGCCAGCACCGCGCCTTCGTGCAGCACCGTCACCTTGCCGCCCTGCGCGATGTCGGCCACGAAGCCCATGTCATGCTCCACTACCATGATGGAATGCTTGCCGCGCAATTCGTTCAGCAATTCCGCGGTGCGGGCCGTTTCGGCGTCGGACATGCCGGCCACCGGTTCGTCGAGCAGGATCAGTTGCGGATCCTGGATCAGCAGCATGCCGATTTCCAGCCATTGCTTCTGGCCGTGCGAGAGCAGTCCCGCCAGGCGTTGCGCCTGCCCTTCCAGGCGGATCTGGCGCAGGATGGCGGCGATCTTGTCGCGCTGCTCGCCGCTCAGGCGCGCAAACAGCGTAGGCCGCACGCGCTTGTCCATTTTCATCGCCAGCTCCAGGTTTTCGAACACGGTATGCGATTCGAACACCGTCGGCCGCTGGAATTTGCGGCCGATGCCGGCATGCGCGATCTGGTACTCCGTCAGCGCCGACAAATCGTGGCGCTGGCCGAACCAGGCGCTGCCCGAACTGGGCCGGGTCTTGCCGGTGATGACGTCCATCATCGTGGTCTTGCCGGCGCCATTGGGGCCGATGATGCAGCGCAGTTCGCCGACCGAGATATCGAGACTGAGCTTGTTCAAGGCGCGGAAGCCATCGAATTCGACTGTCACGTCCTCCAGGTAGAGGATGGCGCCATGAGTGGTGTCCAGCCCTTTGTCTTGCGCGACCTTCATGCCACCTCCTCCAGCTCTTTCCTGGGCGCCGGGACGCGTTGCGTGCGCTGTGGCAGGCGCAGGCCCAGCAGCCCTTTCTGCATGAACAGCGTCACCAGGATAAACAGCAGGCCAAGCGCAAACAGCCACAGGTCCGGGAACGCGGCGGTGAACCAGCTCTTCAAGCCATTGACGGTGAAGGCACCGAAGATCGCGCCCAGCAGCGTGCCGCGGCCGCCGACAGCCACCCAGACCACCATCTCAATCGAATTGGCCGGCGACATTTCCGAGGGATTGATGATGCCCACTTGCGGCACGTACAGCGCACCGGCGATCGCGCACAGGATGGCCGACAAGGTCCAGACGAAGAGCTTGAACCACAGCGGGTTATAGCCGATGAACATCAGGCGGGCTTCCGAATCGCGCACTGCCTGCAGCACGCGGCCCAGGCGCGAAGTCACGATCCAGCGGCACAGCAGCAACGCGCCCACCAAGCAGGCCAGGGTCACCAGGTACAGTGCCGCCTTGGTCGCCGGTGCCGTAATGCTGTAGCCAAGGATGCGCTTGAAATCGGTGAAGCCGTTGTTGCCGCCGAAGCCGGTGTCATTACGGAAGAACAGCAGCATGCAGGCATAAGTCAGGGCTTGCGTGATGATGGAAAAATATACGCCCTTGATGCGCGAACGGAAGGCGAAATAGCCGAACACGAAGGCCAGCATGCCCGGCACCAGCACCACCAGCGCCAGGCAGAACCAGAAGCTGTCCGTCATGGCCCAGTACCAGGGAAACTCTTTCCAGTCCAGGAATACCATGAAATCGGGCAGCACGCTCTGGTAGACGCCATCGCGACCGATCGCACGCATCAGGTACATGCCGTGCGCATAGCCGCCCAAGGCGAAGAACAAGCCGTGGCCAAGCGACAGGATGCCTGTATAGCCCCACACCAGGTCCAGCGCCAGCGCTGCCAGCGCATAGCACATGAACTTACCGGCCAGCCCGATCAGGTAGTCCGGCACATGCAGCGCATGGCCAGGCGGGAAGGCGAGGTTACATGCCGGCAGCAAGGCCGCCAGCAGCGCCAGGCCCGCCACAACGCACCAGGTGCGACGAGAAAACAGCTTGGTCATTCCACGCTCCTGCCTTTGACAGCGAACAGCCCTTGCGGCCGACGTTGGATAAAGATAATGATGAAGGCGAGGATGGCGATCTTGGCCAGCACGGCGCCCGCCACCGGTTCCAGCAGTTTGTTGGCTTCACCCAGCCCCAGGGCGGCGATCACGGTGCCGGCCAACTGGCCCACGCCGCCCAGTACCACCACCATGAATGAATCGATGATGTAGGACTGCCCGAGGTCCGGTCCCACATTGCCCAGCTGCGACAGCGCCACTCCGCCCAGCCCCGCAATGCCGGAGCCCAGCCCGAATGTCAACATGTCGATACGGCCGGTCGGCACGCCGACGCAGCCGGCCATACGGCGGTTCTGCATGACGGCACGCACGAACAGGCCAAGCCGCGTGCCGTTCAGCAGCAGCCAGACGCCGGCCGTCACCAGCACGGCAAACACGATGATGGCAATGCGGTTGTAGGGCAGCACCAGCGATCCGAGTACCGTCACCCCGCCCGACATCCAGGCCGGGTTGGCCACTTCCACGTTCTGCGC
>JBCNOP010000381.1:0-2632 GCA_039593775.1 Pseudoduganella sp. | reverse complement strand
GGCGAACATACACTCCGCCCCGTTATCATTTTTTGGAGCCCCCTTTCATGGGCACTTGTTCGAGTCATAGTTGTCACCGAATTCACTTCGGCATCGCATAACGGCACGATCACGTCCTGGGCTCCTGTCCAACCGTCATCTGCCATGAGCGGATGATGATTCAAGCGCGCACGATCGCGGGCCCGCATCCTTGCGGAGAGCCTGATGTTCGCATCTATCACTACGCGTCCCAATCGCTGGGACTGGGCATTGCTGCCGCTCGTGCTGGCGGTATTGCTTGCTGTCGCCTACGGCGCCATGCAGATGGCGCGCCCCTTCGTGCTTGGCCAGCCAATGCCGGTCAGCCTCGATCCTGCCGCACTGCCCTATTACCTGTTGCGCACCATCCTGCGCATGTTCGCCGCGCTCGGCGTGTCGCTGGTGTTTGCCTTCGTCTTTGCTGCGGTGGCGGCCAAGTACCGGCTAGCTGAAAAAATCCTGGTGCCGCTGCTGGACGTGCTGCAGTCGGTGCCGGTGCTGGGCTTCCAGGCGATCGCCATTGCACCGTTCATTGCGCTGTTCCCCGGCAGCCAGATGGGCGTCGAGTGCGCGGCCATTTTTGCGATCTTCACTTCGCAAGCCTGGAATATGGCCTTCAGCCTGTACCAGTCGATGCGCGCAGTACCGGCCGAACTGCATGAGGCAAGCCGCATGTTCCGGCTGTCGGCATGGCAGCGCTTCTGGCGCCTGGAGCTGCCGTTTGCCATGCCGGGACTGTTGTGGAACATGATGATGTCCATGTCGGGCGGCTGGTTCTTCCTGGTCGCTGCGGAGGCGATTTCCGTCGCCGGGCAGGACGTCAAGCTTCCAGGCATCGGCGCCTATATCGCGGTAGCCATCGAAGCAGAAAATGGCCGCGCCATCGCCTGGGCCATCGGCGCCATGTTCGTCGGCATCGTGATGTATGACCAGCTTTTCTTCCGCCCTTTGCTGGTGTGGGCGGACAAATTCCGCTTCGAGGAGCTGGATGGCGAAGTGGGGCGCCGTTCCTGGCTGCTCGATTGGGTGCGCCGCAGCCGCATTGCAAGCCGCCTGACCGGCAAGGCCTGGAACCTGATGCGCTCGACGCTGGGCTGGTTCCCTGCCCGTCCGGCCGACCCGAATGCCGCCGGCAAGGCCGCGCGCCGCTGGCGCCTCCCGGCAAGGGCTGCCGATACACTGCTGCTGGTGCTGGCGATCTGGGCCAGCTATCGCGTGGCAGCCTTCATCCACACCGAAGTTGGCTGGCGCGAAGCGGCCAGCGTGTTTGGCCTCGGCCTGGCAACGCTGGCGCGGGTGGCAGTGCTGATCACACTGGCGTCCCTGTTCTGGGTGCCGGTCGCGGTGTGGATTGGACTGCGCCCGCGCTATGCGCAGAAAATCCAGGCGGTGGCGCAGTTCCTGGCAGCGTTCCCGGTCAACCTGCTGTTCCCGGTGGTGGTGTATTCGGTGCTGCACCTGGGCCTGAATCCGGATATCTGGCTGAGCCCCCTGATGGTGTTCGGAACCCAGTGGTACATCCTGTTCAACGTCGTGGCAGGAGCTTCTACCCTATCGACCGACTTGCGCCTGGCTGCAGCGAACCTCGGCTTGAAGGGATGGCTGAAATGGCGCCGCGTCTACCTGCCGGCCGTCTTCCCAAGTTACGTGACAGGCGCCGTCACAGCCTGCGGCGGTTCGTGGAACGCCAGCATCGTGGCCGAATACGTCACCTGGGGCAAGACCACCCTGGTGGCGCATGGACTTGGCAGCTATGTAAAGCAGATGACCGATGCCGGCGACTTCCCCCGCATCGCCCTCGGCATCGGCGTGATGTGCGTATTTGTAATGGCAATCAACCGCTTCGTTTGGAGCCGTTTGTATCAGGAGCAGGCATGAAAAAAGAAATCCTGGTCGACCTGCAAGGCGTCGGCAAATCCTTCCGTACTGGCGATGGCGCCAGCCGCACCGTGCTCGATGGCGTCGACTTCGCGCTGGAGTCGGGCGAGATCGTCGCCCTCCTTGGCAAATCGGGCTCCGGCAAATCGACCCTGCTGCGCATTATTGCGGGCCTGGTGCAGGCCGATGCCGGCGCTGCCAGGTATCGTGGCAGGCCGCTATCCGAGCCGGTGCCGGGCATCGCCATGGTGTTCCAGTCCTTCGCCCTGTTCCCCTGGCTGACCGTGCAGCAGAACGTGGAACTGGGCCTGGAGGCGCAAGGCGTGGCGCCGGCCGAACGCGCAACCCGCAGTGAAGCCATGCTGGACCTGATGGGCCTTTCCGGCTTCGAAGGCGCCCTGCCCCGCGAGCTTTCCGGCGGCATGCGCCAGCGCGTGGGCATCGCGCGCGCCCTGGTCACCAATCCGGACGTGCTGCTGATGGATGAAGCCTTTTCCGCGCTTGACGTGCTGACCGGCGAAACACTGCGTAACGATATCCTCGAACTGTGGGACCACGGGCGCATTCCAACGCGCGGCATCCTCGTCGTTTCGCACAATATCGAAGAAGCGGTGATGATGTCGGACCGGATCATCATTCTCTCCAGCGATCCAGGCCGCATCCGCACCGAAATCCGCATTGACCTGCCACGTCCACGCAACCCGGACAGCCCGGCCGTGCGCCAGTTGATCGATGA
>JBCNOP010000380.1:0-2720 GCA_039593775.1 Pseudoduganella sp. | reverse complement strand
GGCCAGCCTGGCTTGCTGCGCTTCGTGATCAGTCCTGAAGGCCGCATCCATGAGTTCCGCTACAACGCCCAAGGCCAGCGCATCGCCGCCCTGGACTACGCTGCCCAGCAACTGGACGCAGGCGCACTGACCGGCGCCGAATCGGTCGCCGACGTCGCCCTGCTGGTCACCCAGCGCACCCCGGCGGCCGACCTGACAGCCGCTTCTCGCCGCGACGTCCTGCGCACCGACTATGCCTACGACGTCCATGGCCAGCTGTCCAAAGTGACGCGCTACGGCCAGGTGCTGGCCGGTGACGAGCTGGTTGGCATCCCGGATACCGCCAGCGAAACCCGCTATGTGTACGATGCCGCTGGCCGCTTGCTGAACAAGATCGACGTCGCTGCCGGCGTGCAGACCAGCTACACCTACGATGGCCTGGGCCGCGTGCTCACCGTCGGCAATGGCAGCGGCGTCACGTCCACCACCGTGTACGACGATGCCGGCAACCGCACAGTGCTGACTGCAGCTGACAATGCGGTCACCACCAGCAGCTATGACAAGGCTGGCCGCCTGATCGCGGTCACCCGCAGCGATGCCGCAGGCAACACCAGCAACACCTATGACGCGGAAGGCCGCCTGTCCATGGCGCAGGCGGCGGATGGAACGCGTACCTTCTATTACTATGATGCAGCTGGCCGCAAGTCGGCTGAAGTGGCGAACAATGGCAAGCTGACTGAATTCGTCTACAACAAGGCTGGCGACCTGGCGCAAAGCATCGTCTACGGCACCGTCCTGGATGTATCCACTCTGGTCGATGGCGCCGGCGCCCCGCTGGCGCGCTCCGTAGCGCAACTGCGCCCGGGCAGCACGCCGCAGGACGTGAAAACCTGGCGCACTTACGATGCCGCCGGCCGCCTGCAGCACCTGATCGCGACCGACGGCAAAGTGACCGAAACCCGCTATGACGGCGCCTCGCGCGTGGTGGCGGTGGTCAGCTACAACAACAAGCTCGATCCATCCAGACTGGCCGCCGTGCTGACGCCGGCCAACGTCACCGTTTCGGCTAACGCCAACGACAAGATCGCCCGCAATTTCTACGACAGCGACGGCCTGCTGCTGGCCACCCTGGCCGAAGATGGCCGCCTGTCGCAATCGTTCTACGACGGCGCCCGCCAGCTCACCGAAAAGCGCACCTACGTCAACCTGACCGCGCCATCGCTGCGCGCCGCCGGCACCCTGGGCGAACTGCTGGCCGGGCTGAAGGACGATGCCGACACCCGTACCATTTATAAATACGACGGCGCCGGCACGGTGCTGAACCAGAGTTCCGTGCAGGGCTATCCGGAAGACGCGCTGCCGGGCATCTACCAGATGGCGGGCAGCATTTCCCAGCCTGGCGAGCAGGACGCCTACCAGTTCACCGTGAGCGAGCAGTCGCGCTTCTTCTTTGACGGCGTTTCCGGCGACCAGACCCAGTGGGTCCTGCGCCAGAAAGGCCAGGTGGTGATGGACAGCCGCAACCTGACCGATACTGGCGACCGTTTCATGGTCCTGAACTCCGGCGATTACAGCCTGACCATCGACGGCGTGGGCAACCGCACCGGCAACTACAGCTTCCGCCTGCTGGGCGAGCAGGCTGCCACCGCGCTCACCCTGAACCAGACCACGGCCGGCCAGTTGCCGGCCAACGCCAAGAATGCGCTGTACAAGTTCGAGGCCTCGGCAGGCGAGCGCCTGTTCTTCCAGGCCAATGGCAGTTCTTCCACTTTGCGTTACACCATCTTTGGCCCGGATGCGCGCGTCCTGACCGGCACCCGCTACTGGGACGACAGCGGTACCATGCTGGCGCCAAGCAGCGGCACCTATTGGGTCAGTGTCGAAGCGGTGCAACCGGTTGCCACAGTGCTGCCATTCAGCTTCAATATGTACCGCTGCGTCGCCGCCAGCCAGCCGCTGGTGCTGGAGCAGGTCACCCATGCGGACATGCCGCAGCCCGGCGCCGCCACCACCTTCGAATTCGACGTGGCTGAAGCGGGCTGGCTGCGCTGGGACCAGTTGTCGGCATCCAACGGCGCCGTGCGCTGGACGCTGCAGAACACCATGGGTCAGACCGTGTCCACGGCCACCACCGATAGCAACGAGCAATACCATCGCCCGGCGCTGGTGGCGCCGGGCCATTACCGCATGGTGGTGGAAGCGTTTGGCCGCTCGCCGGCCAGCGTGGATTTCCGCCTGTTGTTCAATTCCCGCGCTGAAGCGGCGGACCTCGTGAGCGGCCAGCCGATCTCGCTGGACTCGCCGACCGGGCGCGGCGACCAGGTCTACAAGGTGCATGTGGACGGCAGCACCCGTCTCTCCATCTCCACCCTGATCAGCAGTGGCGGCCAGACGGCGCACGTGCAAGTCGTCAATCCGCTTGGCGAATCGGTCGACTACTACAGCAGCCTTGGCAACAACGACCTGCGCCACTTCACGCTGCCGGCAGCAGGTGATTACTACGTGTTTGTGGGCGGCAGCCTGACCAACACGGCAGCCCTGGCGGGCAGCGCCACCTTCAAGCTGTGGAACAACCAGACGGTCGACAATGGACCGCTGGATCCGGTGCAGGGCACCTTCCTGGAGGGCACCCTTGCCACGGCAGGGCAGGTCATCACCCATCGCTTCACCGTCACGCAAGGCGGCCTGTGGGAAATCGACGGCAACAAGGCTTTTGCCAACGCCCAGTGGTCCATGACCGG
>JBCNOP010000038.1:0-31119 GCA_039593775.1 Pseudoduganella sp. | reverse complement strand
ACCGCTTCCCATGCCTGGCACTGGCCTTCGAGGCGCTGCGCGCGGGCGGTACTGCGCCGGCCTTGCTGAATGCGGCCAACGAAGTGGCAGTGCAAGCCTTCCTGGACGAGCGCATCGGCTTCCGCCGTATCGACCGGGTGATCGCCCAGGTCATGGAGGAATTGCCGCACGGCGCGGCCAGCAGCATTGAGGCCGTGATGGCGCAGGATGCGCTGGCGCGGGCCGCAGCAGAACGGATCATCGCCGGATAAACAGGCCAGAAGCCCATGGACACCTTCCGCACCATCCTCGCCACGATCGTCTGCCTCGGCTCCCTGATCATCATCCACGAGCTGGGGCACTACCTGGTGGCACGCTGGTGCGGGGTCAAGGTCCTGCGCTTCTCGGTCGGCATGGGCCGCATCGTCTGGATGCGCAAGTTCGGTAAAGACCAGACCGAATGGGCCCTTTCCGCCATCCCGCTGGGCGGCTACGTCAAGATGCTGGACGCCCGCGAGGGCGATGTGTCGGGCCTGCCGGCCGAGGACCTGGCCCGCGAATTCACTCGCCAGAACGTCTGGAAACGCATCGCCATCGTGGCCGCCGGCCCGCTCGCCAACTTCCTGCTTGCTATCGCCTTGTACGCCGGCCTCTATATGACCGGCGTGCGCGAGCCCACTGCCCGCATCTCCGAGCCGGCCAAGGCCACGGCTGCCGCAGCTGCCGGCCTGCACCGGGGCGACCTGGTCAAGTCCGTCAATGGCGACGCGGTGCAAGGCTGGTCCGAGCTGCGCTGGGCCATCATCCAGTCGGCCATCCACAAGGAAAGCCTGAAGCTGGTGGTGGAGCGCCCAGGATATGGCGAAGTGCACGCCACGCTGCCCGCAGAAGCGGCCGCCAACGTTAACCTGGAAGATGACGTGCCGGCCATCATTGGCTTGGACCTGATGCGCCCGCCGCCAGTCGTTGGCCGCATGGAGGAGGGGGGCGCCGCCCGCCGCGCCGGCATGCTGAAGGGCGACGTGATCGTGGCCGTCGACGGCCAGCCGATCGACGATGCGCGCAGTTTCGTGGCCGAAGTCCTGCGTTCCCCGGGCCGCAAGCTGGTGGTCACGGTGCTGCGCGAAGGCCGCCAGCAAGAGCTGGAGCTGACCCCGGACGCGGTAGAAGACAAGCAGGCAAACAGCAAAGGTCTTGTAACAGTCGGTAAGATCCGCGCCGAACTGGTGGGCGCCGTTGATACGATGGTGGTCCATTACGGCCCGCTGGAAGCGACTGCCAAAGCGGTGCGGCAGGTAAAAGAAATCTGCACGATGACCTTCAAGATCCTGGGCCGGATGATTGTCGGTGAAGTCTCCCTGAAGAATATTACCGGCCCGCTGACCATTGCCGAATATGCCGGGGAAACGGCAAAAATGGGCGCCGAGCCATTTATTGCCTTCGTCGCCTTTATCAGCGTGAGTCTTGGACTTATGAATTTGCTGCCAATTCCTGTTCTGGATGGGGGGCATTTGCTGTATTATTCGCTGGAAGTTTTGACAGGGCGCCCCGTTTCCGAGCGCTTTGGCGAAATGGCGCAGCGTATTGGACTGGGATTGCTGGTGTCTTTAATGGCGCTGGCGATATTTAATGACCTGGCCCGGCTGCTTTAATTTTTTTCGATTTGCCGATGAAATTACACACTGATCGTATCGCTCCCCAATTCCGCCGCACCCTGGTAGGCGCAGCCGTCCTGGCCTTCTGCTCCGGCAGCGCAATGGCCGCCGAGTCGTTCGTCGTCAAGGACATCCGCGTCGAAGGCATCCAGCGTACCGAAGCCGGTACCGTGTTCAGCTACCTGCCAGTGCGCGTGGGCGAAACCTTCAGTGACGACAAATCAGTGGCTACCATCAAGGCCTTGTACGCGACCGGCATCTTCAAGGATGTGAAGCTGGAGCGCGACGGCAATGTGCTGGTGGTGATCGTGGAGGAACGCCCGGCCATCGCCAAGGTGGACTTCAAAGGCACCCACGAATTCGAGAAGGACATGCTGGTCAAGGCGCTGAAGGATATCGGCGTTGGCGAAGCCAAGACCTTCGACAAGGCATCGGTTGACCGCGCCGAGCAGGAATTGAAGCGCCAGTACCTGTCGCGCGGCCTGTACGGCGTGAAGATCACCACCACCGTGACCCCGATGGAGCGGAACCGCGTCAGCATTGACTTCGATGTCGATGAAGGCGAAGTGGCGCGCATCAAGCAGATTAATATCGTCGGCAACAAGGCTTTCAGCGACAAGGAGCTGAAAGAGCAGATCGCCCTGAATACCGGCGGCTGGTTCAGCTGGTACACCAAGTCCGACCAGTATTCCAAGACCAAGCTGAATGGCGATATCGAGACCCTGAAGTCCTGGTACCTCGATCACGGCTATATCGAGATGAACGTGGATTCCACCCAGGTCTCGATTACACCGGACAAGAAAGACATCTACATCACCATCAATATCACCGAGGGTGAAAAGTACACCGTCTCCGACATCAAGTTCGAAGGCGAAATGTTCGGCCGCGAAGACGAACTGCGCCAGCTGGTGCTGCTGCAGAAGGGCAAGCTGTACTCCGGCAAGCTGCTGACCGCCACCAACAAGCTGATCACCGACCGCCTGGGCACCTTCGGCTTTGCCTTCGCCAACGTGAACGCCAACCCGGAAATCGACCAGGCCAAGCGCGAAGTCGCGTTCACCTTCTTCATCGATCCGGGCAAGCGCGCCTATGTGCGCCACATTAACATCTCGGGCAATACCACCACCCGCGACGAAGTAATCCGCCGCGAGTTCCGCCAGTTTGAATCGAGCTGGTATGACGCCTCCAAGATCAAGGCATCGCGCGACCGCGTCGACCGCACCGGCTACTTCAAGGACGTGACGGTCGATACGCCGGAAGCGCAGGGCACTTCCGACCAGGTGGACATCAACCTGTCCGTGGTCGAGCGCCCAACCGGCAACTTCCAGATCGGCGGCGCGTTCTCGCAGGCCGAGAAGTTCACCTTCAACGCGGCGATCCAGCAGGCCAACTTTGCCGGTTCGGGCAATACCGTTGGCCTGGAACTGAATACCTCGAAGTACAGCCGTACCATCGCGTTCTCGCACACCAACCCGTACTTCACGCCGGACGGCATTTCGCGCAGCTACGAGCTTTACCTGCGTACCTTCCGCCCGCCTGCAGTCAACACCGGCCTGTACACCATCAAGCAGACCGGCGGCCGTGTGAGCTTCGGCGTGCCGTTCTCCGAACAGGACACCATCTTCTTCGGTATCGGCCTGGAAAAGTCGAACGTGGAAACCGACGAATCGTCGCCGACCTACTTCAAGCAGTATGTGCGCGACCTGGGCGGCCCGGCTTCCGGCGTCGGTTCGGTCAACGCCTACTCGGTGCCGCTGACCGCAGCCTGGGCACGCGACAGCCGCGATTCCGCCATGACCCCGACCCTCGGTTACATGCAGCGCATTAACCTGGAACTGGATGCGATCGGCGAATCGAAGTACTGGCGTGCCGTGTACGAAACCCAGTGGTACAAACCGCTGACCAACAAGATCACCCTGGCGCTGAAAGGCGAGGTTGACTATGGCCGCGGCTTCGGCGGCAAGAACTACCCGGTCTTCAAGAACTTCTACGCCGGCGGCATCGGTTCGGTGCGCGGCTACCAGAGCTCCTCGCTGGGCGCGGTCGACCCGCGTTACGGCGACTCGCTGGGCGGTGCTTCGCGCCTGATCGGCAATGCCGAACTGCAGATGCCGTTCCCAGGCCAGGGCCAGGACCGCTCGCTGCGCTGGTTCGGCTTCCTCGATGGCGGCCAGGTCTACGCGGAACGCCAGAAAATGCGCCTGTCCGAGCTGCGCTTCTCGGCTGGCCTGGGCTTGAGCTGGATTTCCCCGGTAGGCCCGCTGAAGTTGAGTTATGCTTTGCCTCTGAACGACAAACTGGGTGACCGCCTGGAACGCTTCCAGTTCCAGATGGGTACTGGTTTCTGATGCATTTAGTGCACCAAAGCAACTTATTTGGACGGAGAATCGAGTTGAAGACTGCAACCGCTACCCTGGGCAAAATCGCTGCCGTACTGGCGCTGGGCATGATGGCCACGGCACCGGCGCTGGCGCAGTCCTCCCGGATTGCCTGGCTGAGCGCCGAGCGCATCTACAACGAATCGAAGCTGGCCAAGTCGGCCGACAACAAGCTGCGCGAGGAATTCTCCAGCCGCGAAAAGGCGCTGCAGGAACTGGCCATGCGCTCCAAGGCGGCCGCCGAGAAATGGGAAAAAGAAGGCGCCACCAAGCCCGAGCCTGAACGCAGCAAGCTGCAGCGCGAAGCCTACGAGGCGGACCTGAACTTCCAGCGCCGCCAGCGTGAATTCCGCGAAGACCTGAACCAGCGCACCAACGAGGAGCGTGCTGCGATCGCCGAGAAGGCGACGAAGATCATCAAGCAGCTTGCAACGACCGAAGGCTATGACATCGTCCTGCAGGACGCCGTGTGGGCCAGCCCGCGCATCGACATCACCAACAAGGTGCTGGAAGCGCTGGACAAATAACAGATAGATTGGATTTAAGATGGGCCTTCGACTAGGAGAACTGGTCGAACGCCTGGGCGGCCAACTGGTGGGGGACCCGGAACTTTACGTTGCCGGGATCGCGCCGTTGACCGATGCAGGCGCTTCGCATATCAGCTTCCTCAGTAACAGCAAATTCCGCTCGCAAGCGGGGCAAAGCCAGGCGGCAGCCCTGATTGTCAGCGCCAATGACGATGCCACCGTGGCAGAAACTTATCAAGGTGCCCGCATCGTCGTCAAGAACCCATATGTGTACTTTGCCCGTGCCGCGCAGCTCTTTGAAGCGCAGACGGCCTATGTGCGCCCGGCGGGTGTGCACCCGACGGCCTACGTCGATCCGGCAGCGACCGTGGACGCGACCGCGCACATCGGCCCCAAAGTGGTGGTCGAGGCGGGCGCGGTCATCGGCGCCGGCGTGGTGCTGGATGCCGGCTGCTACATCGGCCGTGACGCGCAGGTAGGCGAGGGTACGCATTTCTTCGCCAACGTGACCTTTCATGCGAAGTGCGTGATCGGCAAGCGCGGCATCATCCACTCGGGCGCCGTGATCGGCACTGACGGTTTCGGCTTTGCCAATGACGGCGGCGTCTACGTGCGCATCCCGCAGGTGGGCCGCGTGCTGATCGGCGACGACGTCGACATCGGCGCCAACACCACCGTCGACCGCGGTGCGCTGGCCGACACCATTATTGAAGACGGCGTGAAGCTGGACAACCAGATCCAGATCGGCCACAACTGCCATATCGGCGCGCACACGGCGATGGCCGGCTGCGTCGGCGTGGCAGGCAGCGCAAAGATCGGCAAGCACTGCACTTTCGGCGGCGCGGCGATGATCCTGGGCCACCTGACGATTGCGGACCACGTCCATATTTCGTCGGGCAGCCTGGTCTCGCGCTCGATCGCCGAACCGGGCCAGTACACGGGCTTCTACCCGTTGGCCAAGAACAGCGACTGGGAGAAGTCGGCTGCGATTGTCCGGAACCTGCCGACGATGCGCGATAAAATGCGCGCGCTGGAAAAAACCATTAAAACTAAAACCGAAGACGAAGAATCATGACGACTACCGAAAACAAAACGATGGACATCTGCGAGATCAAGGCATACCTGCCGCACCGCTACCCGCTGCTGCTGGTTGATCGCGTCATCTCTTATGAAGAGAATAAGTCCATCACCGCCATCAAGAACGTGACCGTGAACGAAGAGTTCTTCAACGGCCACTTCCCGCACAAGCCGGTCATGCCTGGCGTGCTGATGATTGAAGCGATGGCGCAGACCGCAGCCCTGCTGTCGTTCAAGTCCATGGGCATCAAGCCGGACGAGAACTCGGTGGTGTACTTCGTCGGCATCGACAATGCGCGCTTCAAGCGCCCGGTTGGTCCTGGCGACCAGCTGAAGATGGACGTGGAAATCCTGCGCAATGCGCGCGGCATCTGGAAATACAAGGCGGTCGGCTCGGTCGACGGCCAGGTAGCGCTGGAAGCTGAGCTGATGTGCACCATCCGCTCCGTGGAGTAAGAGCATGGCGACCATCCACCCAACCGCGATTGTCGACCCGAAAGCCGAACTGGCTGCCGGCGTCGAGATCGGCCCATACACGATCATTGGCCCGAACGTGGTGATTGGCGAGAACACCGTGGTGGGCCCGCACGTCGTGATCGAGGGCCATACCACGATCGGCAAGAACAACAAGTTCTTCCAGTTCTCCTCCATCGGCGCCGCGCCGCAGGACAAGAAATGGAACGGCGAGCCGACCCGCCTGGAAATCGGCGACGACAATACCATCCGCGAATTCTGCACGTTCAACCTCGGTACGGTGCAGGACAAGGGCGTGACCAAGCTGGGTAACAACAACTGGATCTCGGCCTACGTCCACTTGGCACATGACTGTGTGGTCGGCAATAACACCATCTTCTCCAATAACGCCCAGATGGCGGGCCACGTGGAGATCGGCGACTGGGTAATCATGTCCGGCTTCGCCAATGTGCACCAGTTCTGCAAGATCGGGGCCCACGCCTTCGTCGGCATGAGCACCAGCCTGACCCAGGACGTGCCGCCTTATGTGCTGTTGAACGGCAATCCGGCCGCTGCCCACGGCGTGAATATCGAAGGCCTGAAGCGCCGCGGTTTCACCCGCGAGCAGATCAACGCCATTCGCAACGCGTACAAGATCCTGTACCGTTCCGGCCTGACGCTGGACGAGGCCAAGGCAGCGATGCTCGAAGCCGAAGCCGGCCTGCCGGAAGATTGCGCAGCCGCCGCGCGCTCGATGCGCGAATTCCTCGATACGACTACCCGTGGCATCGTCCGCTGACGTATCGATCGCAGTCGTCGCCGGCGAACCGTCCGGCGACCTGCTGGCAGGCCGTCTCCTGGGCGGCCTGCGTCCACACCTGCCCGAAGCGCGCTTCCACGGTATCGGCGGCCCGGCCATGATGGAACATGGCTTCGAGTCGCAATGGCCGATCGAGAAGATGACCGTGCGCGGGCTGTTCGAAATCATTCCCCGCTACCGCGAGCTGAAAGGCATCCAGAACACGCTGCGCGACCAGTTGCTGGCTGAGCGGCCGGCCTGCTTCATCGGCGCCGACTACCCGGGCTTCAACCTCGGGCTGGAAGCGCAGTTGCGCGACGCAGGCATCCCGACCGTGCACTACATCGGCCCGCAGATCTGGGCCTGGCGCGGTGGACGCATCAAGAAAATCATCAAGTCGGTGTCGCACATGCTGGTGATCTTCCCGTTCGAGGAAGAGATCTACAAGAAGGCAGGCGTGCCCGTGACCTACGTCGGCCACCCGCTGGCCGAAGTGATCCCTGTGCAGCCCGACGAAGCTGCTGCACGCCGCCAGCTGGGCATCGCGGAAGATGCCAATGTCGTCTGCGTCATGCCGGGCAGCCGCATGGCAGAACTGAAGTACAACACGGCCGCCTTTATCGGCGCCTGCAAACTGCTGCTGCAGCGCGACCGCACGCTGAAATTCGTGGTGCCGATGGCCGGCGAGAAGCAGCGCAAGTATTTCCTGGAGCTGGTTGCCGAAGCCGGCCTGCAGGACGTAGAGCTGATGCTGCTGGATGGCCAGTCGCACACCGCGATCTGCGCTGCCGACGCCGTCCTGGTCGCTTCCGGCACCGCCTCGCTGGAAGTCGCTTTGTTCAAGAAGCCGATGGTCATCGCTTACAAGATGATGGCCGCATCCTGGCATATCATGAGGCATATGGGCTACCAGCCGTGGATCGGCCTGCCGAACATCCTGGCGCGCGAATTCCTGGTGCCAGAAATGCTGCAGAATGCAGCCACTGCCGAGACGCTGGCCGACGCCATGTGGAAACAACTGAGTGACGTGCCGCACCGCCTGAAACTGGTGCAGCGCTTCACCGACATGCATTACAGCCTGCTGCGTAACAGCGCCCAGGAAGGCGCCGCTGCAGTCCTTAAGGTCATCAACAAATGAACCCGCAACAATCCGGCCTGTTTGACGACCTGCCTTATTCGCTCGAAGAGATCATCTGCGGCGTCGATGAGGCAGGGCGTGGCCCTTTGGCCGGCCCGGTGTTTGCCGCCGCCGTGATCCTCGACCGCAACCGCCCGATTCCGGGCCTGCGCGACTCCAAGAAGCTCAACGAAGCGCGCCGCGACGAACTTGCGCCGCTGATCCGCGAACACGCGATCGCCTGGGCCGTGGCCAAGGCTTCGGAAGAGGAAATCGACCGCCTGAACATCCTGCAGGCCAGCCTGCTCGCCATGAAGCGCGCCGTGTATGCGCTGGAGACGGTTCCGACCCTGGCCCTCATCGATGGCAACAAGTGCCCAGTGATGCGCATCCAGAGCATCGCCATCGTGGAAGGCGACGACAAGATCGAATCCATCTCGGCCGCTTCGATCCTGGCCAAGACCGCGCGCGACGCGGCCCTGGTCAAGCTTCACAAGAAATACCCGCAGTATGGTTTCGACCAGCATAAAGGCTATGGCACTGCGCTGCACCTTGAGCGGCTGCGCGAGCATGGCGCCTCGCCGGTGCATCGCCGCAGCTTTGCGCCGGTGCGGGAAGTCCTGGAGCGTGACCTGTGAAGCAAATTACCTCGCGCGACAACGCGCAGTACAAAGAGCTGACCAGGCTGGCGACCAACTCGCAGGCGCGCCGCAAGGCGGGCCGCAGCCTGCTGGATGGCGTGCACCTGTGCGAAACGTGGCTCGAGCTGCGCGGCCATCCCGAACAAGCCATCGTGGCCGAAGGCGCTCTGCAGAATCCGGAAGTGGCCGCAATCATCGGCCGCCTGGAAGCCGAACATGCCCACGTCCTGTGCCTGACCGACCAGCTTTACCATGCCGTCAGCCAGGTCGAACACGGCGTCGGCCTGATGTTCCTGATCGCCACGCCCCAGAAAGATGTGCCGCAGGCGCTGACTGTCAACGCAGTCCTGCTCGATAATGTGCAAGACCCGGGCAACGTCGGCTCCATCCTGCGCAGTGCAGCCGCGGCGGGCGTAAAGGAGGTGTATTGCGCTCCCGGCACCGCGTTCTGCTGGTCGCCGAAAGTGCTGCGGGCAGCGATGGGCGCCCACTTTGTGCTGGATATCTACGAGAACGTCGACCTGCCGCAACTGGTGCAAGGCGCGCAAATCGCTACCCTGGCCACCAGCGGCTACGCGGCCGAACAGCTCTACCAGCTCGACCTGAAACGCCCGGTGGCCTGGATTTTCGGGCACGAAGGACAGGGCGTATCCGACACACTTTTAAGCAACGCCACCCACCGCGTCATCGTGCCGCACCTGGGGAAAGTCGAATCGCTGAACG
This sequence comes from Pseudoduganella sp., assembly GCA_039593775.1. GTDB lineage: Bacteria > Pseudomonadota > Gammaproteobacteria > Burkholderiales > Burkholderiaceae_D > Rugamonas. The sequence goes on along the minus strand of JBCNOP010000038.1, from coordinate 21,770 downwards.
TCGCCGCATGCGCGGCAGTATGCTTTTTCGAGCAAGTAAGGCAAAATCTGACTTAATAATACTAACCATGCTGGAATGGGCGTTATGGAAATTGCAAGCTTGCATTTTCTGGTCGCCGAGGGCGAACCCGTCCAGCGTGAGCTATTGCTTGGCATGCTGCGCCATCTCGGCGCCCGGCACGTCACCCCCGCATCCGATGGCCTGAGCGCATTGCGCATGCTGGAAATAGGCCTCAAGCCGCCCGCCAACATCGCCCTGATGGACCTGACGCTGCCCGGCATGGACGGGCTGGAAGTGATCCGGCGCCTGGCTGAAATCGACTGCAGGGCGGGCATCATCATTCTGGCTGCGCAGAGCGCCGACGTCCTGTTTTCCGTCGAAACCATGGCCGAAGCCTATGGGCTCGATGTGCTGGGCAGTTCGGCCAAGCCAATCACGTCGGCCAGGCTGCAGGAACTGATTGCCAACTATCGTGAACCGGCCAGCGAACCGGAACCCGGCCCGCAGCACCCTGAATTCACCTTTGCCGAAGTAGGGCGCGGGCTCCAGGGGCGCGAGTTCGATCCCTATTTCCAGCCCAAGATTGAACTGGAGACGGCCGCCGTCAAAGGGCTGGAGATGTTTGCCCGCTGGCGCCATCCTGAGTACGGCGTGCTGGGGCCTTCCGCCTTCGTGCCTGTACTGGAAAGCGTGCGGCGCATTGATTTTCTGGACTGGTGCATGATCGAAAAGTCGGTGGCCGCCTGCCGCAGCCTGCACGATAAGGGCATTCCGATATCCTTCTCGGTCAACGTGGACCCAAGCACGCTGGCGCACCCGCAGTTCATTGCGCAGATGACGGCTTGCCTGGAGCGCCACCGCATCCTGTCCGACTACGTCACGTTCGAGATCACCGAAGCCTCCGTGCTGACCACCAATCCGCATTTCCTGGAACGCCTGCTGCGCTTGCGCATGATGGGCTTCGGCCTCGCGATCGACGATTACGGTACCGGGCGCTCCAACCTGCAGCTGCTGGCAGCCATTCCGTTTTCTGAATTGAAAATCGACCCCAGCTTCGTCGATGGCGCCTCGCGCAAGCGCCCCATTGGCACCGTGCTGAAATCCTTCCTCGGCCTTGCACGCAGCCTGTCGCGCCAAGCTTGCGCAGTGGGCGTCGAGACGAGGCAGGACTGGGATTTCCTGCAAGGCCTGGGCTGCGCCTACGCCCAGGGATTCTACATCGCGAACCCGATGCCGGTCGACGATATACCGGGCTGGCTCCACGACTGGAAAGACTTCTTCTGAGCGCCAGGGTCAATAAACCGAGCGATTCGGCTTGATTTCCTGCAGGATGGTGGTCGAAATCTCTTCGATCGACTTGGTGGTGGACGACAACCAGCGGATACCCTCGCGGCGCATCATGGCTTCCGCCTCGTTCACCTCATAGCGGCAGTTTTCAAGCGAGGCGTACTTGGAGCCGGCGCGGCGCTCGTTACGGATCTCCGACAGGCGCTGCGGCTCGATGCTCAGTCCGAAAATCTTCGATTTATAGGCATACAGCGCCGAAGGCAGCTTGCCGCGCTCAAAATCGTCCGGAATCAGCGGGTAATTGGCCGCTTTCACGCCATATTGCATGGCCAGGTACAGCGAAGTAGGGGTCTTGCCCGAACGCGAAACGCCAACCAGGATCACGTCCGCCGACGACAGGTTCTTGTTGGATTGGCCGTCATCGTGCGCCAGCGAGAAGTTGATCGCCTCAATACGGTTCTTGTATTCCTCGCTATCCACCACATTGTGGGAGCGGCCGATGGTATGGGTCGACTTGACGCCCAATTCCTGCTCCAGCGGCGCCACGAAGGTCTGGATCAAGTCCATGTGCATGGCATTGGCGCGCTGGATGACGTCCGACAGTTCCGCCTTCACCAGGGTCGAAAAGACAATGGGCTTGGCGCCATCTTCAGCCCCGATCTCGTTAATTTTGCGCACTGCATCATAAGCCTTGTCGCAGGTATCGATGAAGGGCAAACGGATCTGGCGGAAGCGCAGGTCGAACTGCGTCAGCACCGAATGGCCGAAGGTTTCGGCGGTGATGCCAGTGCCGTCAGAGACAAAAAAGACGGTGCGGCTCGAAGCCGGCAATAAACGTTGATCTTGTGGCATCAAAAAAGCTTTTCCAGTGGATGAATCGTCAATTTGCTGCGCAGGCTGTAAAATGCTTGCCAACGGTAAGATTGTGCTGCACGGCGCCAAGAATGACAAGAACGATGCCAAGCATGCCTGCGTAAAGATTTTTATCATCAAAAAGGTGTCTTTATGACTAACGCAGCATTGAAGGAGCAATCCGACGGGGTGTACGTTGCCTCGTTCGAGAATTTGCGAATGACGGATGTCGAATCCGTCGGCGGCAAGAACGCGTCGCTGGGCGAGATGATCTCCCAGCTGGCCGGCGCCGGTGTGCGAGTGCCTGGCGGCTTCGCTACCACCGCCCAGGCATTCCGCGACTTCCTGTCGCACAGCGTTGACGGTGGCCCATCGCTGGCCCAGCGCATCGCTGACCGCCTTGAACACCTGGACGTCGACGACGTCCGCGCCCTGGCAGCATCGGGCGCAGAAATCCGCCAATGGATCATCGACACTCCATTCCAGCCACGCCTGGAAGCCGAGATCCGCGCCTTCTACGACAAACTGGTCGCCGACTCCAGCACTGAAGTTTCCTTCGCCGTGCGCTCCTCCGCCACCGCGGAAGACCTGCCTGACGCATCGTTCGCGGGCCAGCAGGAATCCTTCCTGAACGTGGTCGGCATCGACAACGTGCTGGAAGCGATGAAGCACGTGTTCGCATCCCTGTACAACGACCGCGCGATTTCCTACCGCGTGCACAAAGGCTTCACCCACGCTGAAGTGGCGCTGTCGGCCGGCGTGCAGCGCATGGTGCGTTCCGACACGGGCGCATCGGGCGTGATGTTCACCATCGACACCGAATCCGGTTTCAAGGACGTGGTCTTCATCACCTCCTCGTACGGCCTGGGTGAAACCGTGGTGCAGGGCGCCGTGAACCCGGACGAATTCTACGTCCACAAGCCAATGCTGGAGCAGGGCAAGTCCGCCGTGATCCGCCGTAACATCGGCTCCAAGCTGATCAAGATGGAATTCACCAACGAAGCCAAGGCTGGCCGTTCTGTGAAGACCGTCGACGTACCGATCGAGATGCGCAACCGCTACTCGCTGGTCGACGCCGAAATCGTCGAACTGGCCAAGTACGCCATGATCATCGAGAAGCACTACGGCCGCCCGATGGACATCGAGTGGGGCAAGGATGGCCGCGACGGCAAGCTGTACATCCTGCAGGCACGTCCGGAAACCGTGAAATCGCAGCAGAAAGCCACCGACTCGCAACAGCGCTTCAAGCTGAAGTCCAGCGGCACCGTGCTGACCTCCGGCCGCGCAATCGGCCAGAAGATCGGCGCCGGCCCGGTGCGCGTGATCCGCGACCCAAGCGAAATGGAACGCGTGCAGCCAGGCGACGTGCTGGTGGCCGACATGACCGATCCTAACTGGGAACCGGTGATGAAGCGCGCATCCGCCATCGTCACCAACCGCGGCGGCCGTACCTGCCACGCAGCGATCATCGCGCGTGAACTGGGCGTGCCGGCAGTTGTTGGCTGCGGCGACGCGACCGACGTGCTGAAAGACGGTAACTTCGTGACCGTGTCCTGCGCCGAAGGCGACGAAGGCAAGATCTACGACGGCCTGCTGGAAACCGAAGTTTCCGAAGTGTCGCGCGGCGAACTGCCTCCGATCAAGACCAAGATCATGCTGAACGTGGGTAACCCGCAGCTGGCCTTCGACTTCCAGGCCGTGCCAAACAACGGCGTGGGCCTGGCCCGCCTCGAGTTCATCATCAATAACAATATTGGTGTGCACCCGAAAGCGATCCTGGAATACCCGAACATCGACGCTGACCTGAAGAAGGCAGTGGAATCGGTCGCCCGCGGCCACGCTTCGCCGAAGCAGTTCTACATCGACAAGCTGGCAGAAGGTATCGCCACCATCGCCGCGGCCTTCTGGCCGAAGAAAGTGATCGTGCGCCTGTCCGACTTCAAGTCCAACGAGTACAAGAAGCTGATCGGCGGCTCGCGCTACGAGCCGGATGAAGAAAACCCGATGCTGGGCTTCCGCGGCGCCGCGCGCTACCTGTCCGAAGACTTCGCCGCTGCGTTCGAAATGGAATGCATCGCGATGAAGCGCGTGCGTGAAGAAATGGGCCTGACCAACGTCGAAATCATGGTGCCATTCGTGCGTACCCTGGGCCAGGCGGAAAAGGTGGTTGGCCTGCTGGCCAAGAACGGCCTGAAACGCGGCGAGAACGGCCTGCGCGTCATCATGATGTGCGAAGTGCCTTCCAACGCCGTGCTGGCAGAGCAGTTCCTGCAGCACTTCGACGGCTTCTCGATCGGCTCCAACGACCTGACCCAGCTGACCCTGGGCCTGGACCGCGACTCCGGCATGGAGCTGCTGGCAGCCGACTTCGACGAGCGCGATCCTGCAGTGCGCGCGCTGCTGGGCATGGCCATCTCGGCATGCCGCAAGCTGGACAAGTACATCGGCATTTGCGGCCAGGGTCCTTCCGACCACCCTGACCTGGCCATCTGGCTGATGGAGCAGGGCATCGAGACCATGTCCCTGAACCCGGACTCGGTCATCGACACTTGGCAGAAGCTGGCAGAAATGCAACAATAAGTCGCCGATAAGCGGCTTGAACCCCCGTGGCCTTGTCGGCGACGGGGGTTTTTTACTTTTGGAGGTTGTGATGGCTGACTGGATGTTGTGGGCGATTGGCGCAGGCGTGCTGGTCATCCTCGAACTGTTTAGCGGCACGTTCTACCTGCTGATGATTGCCATCGGCATGGGAGCGGGCGCACTGACTTCGCTGGCACGCGTTGACATGCCGGGCCAGATGCTGGTGGCCGCCATCGTGGCCGCGATCGCAACGCTGCTGCTGCGCCGCAGCCGCTTTGGCAAGACCGTGCAGCCGCCGGCCGAAGCCAACCCGGACGTGAACCTGGACATCGGCCAGACCGTCAACGTGCCGGCCTGGCAGGACGGCGCCGCGCGCGTGATGTATCGCGGCGCGATGTGGGACGTCGAACTGGCCCCGGGAGAAGCAGCGGCACCGGGCGTATTCAGGATTCGCGAGATTCGCGGCAGCCGGCTGATCGTCGGCGCATAACAGGGAGAATTGAATGGAAATCAGTTTTGGCACAGTCACGCTGGTCGTATTTATCGTCGCGCTGGTGTTCGTCTTCAAGACGATCAACGTGGTGCCGCAGCAGCACGCCTGGGTGGTGGAGCGGCTTGGCAAATACCACGCAACGCTCGGCCCCGGCCTGAACATCGTGGTGCCGTTCATCGACCGCATCGCCTACAAGCACGTTCTGAAAGAGATCCCGCTCGACGTGCCATCGCAGGTCTGCATCACCAAGGACAATACGCAGCTGCAGGTGGACGGCATCTTGTACTTCCAGGTGACGGATGCGATGCGCGCCTCTTATGGCTCTTCGAATTACATCGCCGCGATTACGCAGTTGGCGCAGACCACGCTGCGTTCGGTGATCGGCCGCATGGAGCTGGACAAGACATTTGAAGAGCGCGACCACATCAACTCCACGGTCGTGAACGCAATCGACGAATCTGCCGCCAACTGGGGCGTGAAGGTGCTGCGCTACGAGATCAAAGACCTGACGCCGCCGCAGGAAATCCTGCACGCCATGCAGGCCCAGATCACGGCCGAACGCGGCAAGCGCGCGCTGATCGCAGCTTCCGAAGGCCGCAAGCAGGAGCAGATCAACATCGCCACTGGCGAGCGAGAAGCAGCGATTGCCCGTTCCGAAGGCGACAAGCAAGCGGCCATCAACCGCGCGCAAGGCGAAGCCGCCGCCATCCTCGCGATCGCCGAAGCGACTTCCGGCGCGCTGAAGCAAGTCGGCCAGGCGATCCAGCAGCCCGGCGGCGAAGCGGCGATGAACCTGAAAGTCGCCGAGCAATACGTCAGCGCCTTCGGCGAGCTGGCGAAGACCAACAACAGCCTGATCGTCCCCGCCAACGTTGGCGAAATGAGCAGCCTGATCGCGACCGCCCTGCAAGTCGTCAAGACTCAAAAGTAATGCACAGCAGAGCCCGTGTCACACCTTGGGGTCACACCCCAACCGTGACACGAGCACAAGCATAATACGCATGGGCCCGTGTCACACTTGGGGTGTGACCCCAGGGTGTGACACGGGCTCGGCCGTAATTGCGTACAATGCGGCCTTATATCGAACAGGAGGCGCAATTGGGAACCTGGGCTGTTGGACCGTATGGCAATGACTTCGCGCAGGATTGGGCGGAGGATCTGCAGGAATCAAGGGACCTTTACTTTATCGAGGACACGTTGAATAACGTGCTGCAGGCGGAGACCACCGAGTACCTCGAGGCGCCATATGGCGCGGAGGCGCTGGCTGCCGTTGAAACATGGTCGCGCCTGCAGGGCAAGGGTGGACCGAAAGATGAGGACTCCGAACGCGTCGATGAGTGGGTAGCTGAAGTCCAGGCAAAACTGAGCAAGCCGCGTGCGGATATCGCGGACAAGGCCCAGCGCGTGCTGGCGCTTGCGCTGTCCGAAGCTTCCGAGCTGCGCGAACTGTGGGAGGACAGCGAACATTATCAGGATTGGCTCGCTACTGTGACCGACCTTCAAAGCAGGTTGTCGGCATGAAGCGCGTTCTCGCCGCGTTCGTGGCATCTGCCGCATTGTCTGCGTACGCTGGCGATGCCGCTACTGATGCTGCCATCACCTCCCGCATCGCCCAGATCCGCGGTTTGCCCGCTGCCGGCGATGCTGCAGCAGCAGGCGCCCAGCGCCGTGAACTGGATGCAGCCTGGCGCTTCTTTGGCGATTACCGCGACGATGCGATTCCGCTGCTGCGCCGTGAACTGGCAGCCGAACTTCGTTCCTCGCGCCCCAGCCAGCAGTTGCTGCTCGATGCGGCCTGTTTCCTGGTCGCTTACGGCGCAGAGCCGGACAAGAAGCTTGCCGTGCAAGCCGCGCTGGCCATCAATCCCGATGCGCTGCTGGACGGTCCGCAGCTTTTCCGCCTCATGCATGCCGCTGCGGCGAGCCAGGATGCACGTCTGCTGCCGCAGATCGACCGGATCTTCCTGCGCAAGTCCGTGAGCGTCCCGCTGCCGCAACAAGGTTCCACGATCGACGAAACCGGCGTGCGCGCCTTGCTGTATGGCCGCTTTGGTGCGGCAGGCGAGCGCCATCTTGCCGCACAATTGCGCGATCCTGCGCTGGTGAAACCGGTACTGGATGTGCTGCAGCTCGTCGGCTCGCCAGCCAGCGTGCCCGCCGTCGAGCCCTTGCTGCAAAGCGCAGATATGGAAGTCTTTACGCGCGCCGTGAACTTCCTGGTGCGTGCGGGTGGTCCGCAAGGCCGCCAGGTGCTGCTGGCGCTGAAAGCACAAGGCTTGTCGAAAGAGGCAATCGATTTCTTCGCACCGATGCGCCAGCAGCTTGCGCAACAGCCAGCGCCGCAAGCAGGCAAGGGTACTTTGCCCGACGCTGAGGGGCGGCGCCTGCTTGACGCGCTGGAAGCGAACGGCGGCCATTATGAGGGCATCGATCCATCCGCAATCGTGCAATCGCGCCTGCCAAAGAAAGAATTGATCGATCGCCTGACCCGTATCCGTGAACGCAGCTTTGCGCGCGCGACGAATGAGGCGCTGGCCGATATCGACACCACCAGTGCTTTGCTGAATGCCCTCAGCTACCGAGACCAATAGAGGAGCCCAGAAAAATGCTGCAAATGCGACCCAACTGCGAATGCTGTAACAAGGACTTGCCACCCGGTGCGCAGGATGCCTTGATCTGCTCGTTCGAATGTACCTTTTGCGCTGACTGCGTAGACGAAAAGCTGCACGGCAAGTGCCCGAACTGCGGCGGCGATTTCGCTCCGCGTCCCACTCGTGCTGCCGCGAAGCTGGAAAAATACCCGGCTTCGACCGAACGCATTTTCAAGCCAAATGGATGCGCTGCAGTCGACTGAGCTTGAACTGGCGCGCTTCCTGGCGCGCCATAGCCGTGTGCTGGTGCTGACTGGCGCCGGGCTGAGTACTGCTTCGGGCATCCCCGGTTACCGGGACAAGGACGGTGTGCGATACGGCCGCACCCCAATCCAGGGTCCCGAATTCCGCCGTAACGAGGCGATACGGCGCCGATACTGGGCTCGCAGCATGGTGGGCTGGCCGACGATGTCGCGCGCCGAGCCGAATGCCGGCCACCGCGCTATCGCCGAACTGGAAGCCTGCGGCCACCTGCATAGTGTGATCACGCAGAATGTGGATGGCCTGCACCAGCGTGCAGGCAGCAAGCGCCTGATCGAATTGCATGGCAACCTGCACCACGTCATCTGCCTCGAATGCCATGCACGCTACTCGCGCGCTGGCCTGCAGCCGCAACTTGAGCGCGATAATCCCGTACTGGCGAACATGCTTGCCCAGCCGCTGCCCGATGGCGATGCTGCCATAGAGCCGGATGCGCTGCAGGACTTCCATGCGCCGGCATGCACTGCCTGCGGCGGCGTGCTGATGCCTGATGTGGTCTTTTTCGGGGATAACGTGCCAGCCGCGCGCACCGCGCAGGCGCTGGCCGAGATGGAGGCGGCTGACGCGCTGCTGGTCGTCGGCTCTTCGTTGATGGTATTTTCCGGCTACCGCTTCTGCCGCATGGCTGCGGCTGCGGGCAAGCCGATTGCTGCCATCAACGCTGGCAAGACCCGCGCTGACGACCTGCTGTCACTGAAACTGGAACTGCCTGCGCAGGAAGTCCTGCCACGGCTGGTGGATTTGCTCAGCGTCCCTGCAGCATAGATCGCACGACGCTGTCCTTGGCCAGCACGTAGTCGGTCGCTGCCATGACCTGGTTGGTTTGCGGCTGCACCACCTTGATGTTGACGAAGACGGCATCGTTGGTTTCACCATATGAGCCAACCACCACGGCTTGGGCATTATGGTTGTGCGCTACTTCGCCGACTTCGCGCGTCAGCATCATTTCGCCTTGCTGGCGCTTCATGTAGACCGAGGTGCGCAGCTTCATTTCAAGCATGCGCAAGCCGCCCTGGGCCAGGCGAGTCGATACCTGTTCGGATACCAGCCGGCCCAGCGTGGAACTCTGGTCCAGCGCGTCGATGTTGACCACGGTCGCCATGATCAAAGGCTTGTCCCCCGCCAGACGGCCATTGAGCTGCGAAAGCAGCGCATCGGCGGCGCGGTAATTGGCGCCGACGAACTGGTTTTGCGAGGTGGAGGCGTAATCGTTTTCCGGCGGCTTGTCGGAGAACCAGGCGCAACCGGCCAGCGCCAAGGGAAGAAGCAGGGCGGCAAATGCACGCATCAACGGTCTCCTTTTACCTGGAAGCTCTGGCTTAGCTGCGATGGGGCTTCGCCATACAGGGTGCGATCGGCATCTGCCACGTAGTACGTGTTTGAGGTGCGCGCAACGTAGCGGTGTTCGTCGGTCACGGATGCTGTAATGATAATCTCGGTGCGCGGCGTTGGTCCAGACGCATACTCACTGCCGTACCATTGATAGGCATCGATTCCAGCGCCTAGGCCGGCTGCGCCTGCAAAGCGGCCAAGCTTGCCGACCGGGTCGCCGATGCGCTCGGCCAGTACCCAGACGCCAGTGGCGATGGCGGTTGCCACGCCTACCGTTGGGGCTTGCTTGCGATTCGGTGCGAAGGTGATGGCCTGGACGTCGAGGCTGATTTGCAAGGCTCCGGCCGGCGTGCGCGAAACCACGTAACCATCGTTGACGAGCGAGGAAATGAGCTGGTTGTTTATAGCCAGTTGAAACGGAGTCGGATTGGCTGGGCTCGCAACATACAGCGGCGGCCTTGGCGACGATTTCTTCAGTTCCGCCGCCAGCTGTTGTTCCATGTGGCTTGCAATTGCCGTCCAATGCGCGGCCGCCTGCAGCTTTTCCTGCTTGGTGGTCGGGAAGTTGGTGGCGAGCGGGGCTGGCGAATAGGGCGTCTTGCAGCCGCCGAGTGCGGCGGCCGCGATCAGTAGTGCAAGGGCAATTTTGCTTGCCATGTCATTTCCAAGCGTTATTGATGGTGTAAAGTGTACCATCAATGTTGCTGTATGGAAATGCTAGCGGCGATGCTGCTTCATGGCTTGTGCGACTTCGCGGCTGGCGTCGCGGTCCTTCTCGGAGGCGCGCTTGTCGTGCTGTTTCTTGCCCTTGGCCAGGCCGATTTCGCATTTGATGCGGCCGCCTTTGAAGTGCAGGTTGAGCGGAACCAGCGTGTAGCCGGCACGTTCGACCTTGCCGACCAGCTTGTCGATCTCGGCGCGGTGCAGCAGCAGCTTGCGGGTGCGCACGGCTTGCGGGTGGATATGGGTGGAAGCGGTAGGCAGGGCGCTGATGTGCGCGCCAAACAGGTACAGTTCGTTATCGCGGATGGTAACGTAAGCTTCCTTGATCTGAACGCGCCCATCGCGGATCGCCTTGACTTCCCAGCCTTCGAGCGCGATTCCGGCTTCATACTTGTCTTCAATGAAGTAGTCGTGGAAGGCTTTGCGATTATCGGCAATGGACATGGGTAAAAATGCGTGGGTCGGTTAAACTACGGGTTCTTTGGACAACATCATAGCAAACGGTTACTCAATGGCAGTAGTGCACAAGTCGGTATTCCTGGGATACAGCGCCGAGCAAATGTTTGATTTAGTGGCAAAGGTCGAGGATTATCCCAAATTTTTGCCCTGGTGTGGCGGAGTTGATGTCCGCGAACGGGGCGAGAACCATGTTGTGGCCAGCGTTGGGATCAATTTTCATGGTGTTAAGCAGCATTTCACCACGTCCAATACGAATATTCCGTCCAGCGAAATCCGCATGAAGCTGGTCGACGGGCCGTTCAAGACCCTCGATGGCACCTGGACTTTCAAGGCCTTGCGCGAAGATGCCTGCAAGGTCGAACTCGATCTGCACTACGAGTTTTCCAGCAAGCTGCTGGAGCAGGTGATTGGCTCCGTGTTCGGCATGATTGCCAACAGCATGGTCGATTCCTTCTGCAAGCGTGCCGAGACTGTCTATGGCTGAACGTATCAAGATTACGGTGTGCTATGCGCCTGCTTCGCAGCCGCTGCTGTACGCGCTGGAAGTCGATGAGGGCACCACCATCGGCCAGGCCATCGAGATCAGCGGCATCCTGCAACAAGCGCCTGAGATCAACCTGGTGACGATGCCGGTTGGGATTTACGGCAAGAAGAAGACGCTGGATACCGTGGTTCGCGCACGCGACCGGATTGAAATTTACCGGCCGCTCATCGCCGATCCGAAAGATGCCCGGCGGCGCCGGGCGAAGAAGGCTTAAAACACTCCCGCCAGGCGCAGCAGGGCGCCGATGACGGCTAATTGGGTCGTCAGGAAGACCATTGCCGAGAAGCGGCGGTCGCGGTGGAATTCCTGCCGCAGCGCTTCGAGGTTGCGGTCAATGCTGTCGCGCAGCGCTTTTTGATCCGCGCGCAGCTCGCCAATTTCGCGATGAATGTCCGCCAGGCCGCGCTCGAGCGTTTGTTGAAGATGTTTGAGCGCTTCCTCGAGCCGGGTGATGCGTACTTCATGGTCAAACAAGTCGGGGTGTTTCGCTGGTTCATTGCCGTTCATAGTCGCCTCCGGTGCGTTTATCGCTCTCCACGCACCCTTGGACCATGAACGGCCATGCGAGTTCCCGATTATTTGCACATATTGCTGACGGACTCGCGCTGCTCTTTGATTTTCTGCGCGCGGGCTTCATCGGACATGAAGCTGCGCTCGCCGTTCGGGCCCATTTCGGAAACACGAACGCCACTTTCCAGCATGCCGATATTGCTCTTGGCGTCTGCGCAGTACTTTTTCTTCTCGGCGTCGAGCTTGGCCTGCTCCTCAGCCTTGGCGTTCTTTTGTGCAGTCTCTTGCTGGCGCTTCTTGAAGTCCGCGTTGCGTTCTGCCAACGTAGGCTTGGCTGGCGGGGCCTTCTCGTCGCTTGCTGGCGCCTGCTCGCCATTTGCTGCGGGGGGAGCCATTTCCTTGCGCAGTTCTTCAGCGGCTACGCCGCGTGGGGCTTTCAGGATGCGGTTCGCCGGCGTGCCTGGTGGCGGCGGCTGGTCGGAGAGTTGCTTCACGCCTTTGTCGTTCACCCACATCCACTGCGCTTGGGCGAGGGAAGTGCAGGCAATCAGCGCCGTTGCCAGCGCCAGGCGGGTAATACGTTGATTCATAGGGAGATTTCCTTGGGTGAGAGTGCACATTTCACCCCGAAATCCCCCTGTTGTCAAATTTATTTCCCAAAAGAATCGTTGGGTTGACGCTGGGTCAGAAGCGATGGCGCAAGCCAACCGTGAGCTGGCGGTCGCCCAAGCCCGGTTCTTCGCTATTGCCCTCGGTATAGCCGGCGCCGTTGTGGTTGCTGATGCGGGCGTACGAGGTATAGACATCGGTGCGTTTGGAGAAGGCGTACATATACGCCAATGCATACTGCTGAGCGTCCTGGTTCAGCGCGCCGCGGTCATCTTTGCGGATGGCGGTTGCAACCACGGTATGTGGCCCGAACGGGACCGAAACCCCCAGCAGCAGGTCGCGGCTGTCGGTTGACGGTGTTGGCGCCGGGCCACCGAACGGCGAACCGGAACTGTTCAAAGGTGCGCTGTTCAAGCCTTTGTCGACACCAAGACCGAACCAGAACTTCGCCACTTCGAAATCATAGTACGCGCCCAGCAGGAAGTTACGCCCGCTATTGGTGTTCTTCAAGGTGGCGGTATCGTTGTTGCGGTGATGGTAAGCGAGCCTGATGTTCAACGGCCCCTTGGAATAGCCCACCGAGCCGCCAAGCGAGCGGCTGGCGCTGCTGTCGCCTGCTACTTCTCCAGCTGCCACCATGAAGTCGGCGCTGAAGCCATTCATATCGGCAGTGCGGAACAGCACCGAGTTATTGGCACGGAAACCGGTCGATGGCATCAGGTTGTTGGAACGTGCGATGCCGTTGCGCAGCGGGTCAACCACCGTGTTGAGGGTGGTGAACAGCGGCGTGTCCTGTAAACCGACGGACACTGAGCCAAGCCTGGCGCTGCGCAGGCCGACGATGCTGGTACGGCCGAACAGGGTATTGTTCTGGGTCGAATTGCCCACGTCGCCGTGGATGCCGCCTTCGATCACGAAGAAGGCCGACATGCCGCTGCCCAGGTCTTCGCTTCCTTTGAAGCCCCAGCGGCTCTGGGTCGCCATGCCGCTGGTAACGCGGGTCGAGGTGCCTGCTACGCCGCCACGGTCCTGCGAAATGCCAAGGTCCATCACGCCGTAAAAGGCGACATTGCTTTGCGCCAGCGCAGCGCTGCTGCAAGTAACAAGGGCGAGCGCCGCCACCGCATGAATGCGTTTATTCATTTTGTCTCCAGTATTGAATAGTGGGGGGGCGAGCTTATGCAGGTACGGTGCTGCCGCGCGGCACAGGGTCTGGCAGCGGTTCGATTTTCCCTAGCACGAAGACGAAGGAGACAATGCCAACCAGCAGGATTACGCCGGCTACCATGAAAGCGTTGGCGAAGGAATTGGTGGCGCCAACGATCATGCCGGTGACGATTGGTGCAGCTGCGCCCATCAGGTTATTGGCGAAGTTCATGATGCCGCCCACAGTGCCGGCACCGCCTTTCGGTGCGATCAGCGATGGCAGCGACCAGCCGACCGGCGCGGCCGAAGCCAGTCCGCCAAGCGCAATCGAGATCCAGAAAATGGCCCAAGCCGGGTCGGTAGTTTGGGTTGCTCCGAACACGGCGAGCCCGAACAGCATGCCGATCACCAGCACGCTCTTGCGCACGACGGATTCGTTCTTGCCTTTGGCGATCAGGTGGTCGATCAGCCAGCCGCCCACGAACAAGTCCGTCACGGTAGCCACGGCCCAGGGAATGGCGGCAAGGCCGGCCGACTTGATGATGCTCATGTGCATGGTCTGCACCAGGTAGCCAGGCAGCCAGGTCAGGAACAGGTAGAAGGTATAGCCGTATGCAGCGAAGCCGATGGTCAGGCCCCATACCTTGGACTTGGTGAGCAGGTAGCCCAGCATATTGACTGCACCGCCTTCGGCAGGACCTTCCGGCGCTGCACCGCCGCGCTGGATGTATTCCAGCTCGGCCTTGCTCAATTTAGTATCGGCGCTTGGGTCGCGGTAGAACAGCAGGAAGGCGAAGAAGTAGCTGAAGCTCAGTACCGCAGTCAGCCCGAAGCCCCAGCGCCAGCCGAAGGCCACCACCGTCACGGCGACCAGCGGCACACCGATCACGTTGGAGAATTTTGCGGCAGCGTCGAAGATGGCGGTGGCCGTGCCGCGTTCATTGCGAGGGAACCAGTAGCCAGTGGCTTTGGAGCTGACCGGGAAGGCCGGTGCTTCGGCAATGCCAAGCAGGATGCGGGCTGCAAAAATGCCGGCGAAGCCGCTGGAAAAAGCAGTAATGACGGACGCCAGCCCCCACAGGAAGGCGCCCCAGCGTCCGACGCGGGTTGGGCCAAAGCGGTCCAGCACCATGCCGACCGGGATCTGCAGCAGCGAGTAAGACCAGGCGAAGGCGCTGAACAGAAGGCCCATGTCGACTGGCGACAGGTGGAAGGCTTCCTGGATTTGCGGCGCTGCGACCGAGAGACCGATGCGGTCGATATAGTTAATCAGGACGCCGATGCCGAGCAGGGCGCCTATGCCCCAGCGGCGTTTTGCGACCTTGGTGGTGATGACTGATTTCATGCTGTCTCCAGTTTTGATTGTAGGCCTGCTGTTACAGGCTTTGCAGGATTGTGCTGACCAGTTGTTGTGGCGACTGGGTCAGGTCGAGGCGCACGCCGGCTTCGTCGGCTTGCAGTGGTTCCAGGTCGCGCAGTTGGCTATCCAGGAGCGAAGCCGGCATGTAATGGCCGGGGCGGGTGCGCATCCTCTTTTCGAGAATGTCGCGCCCGCCGTGCAAATGAACGAAGCGCAGTTCGGGGTCGCCGCCGCGCAGCAGGTCGCGATAGCGCCGCTTGAGGGAAGAGCAGGAGAGCACCATGCCTTCGCCGCGCTCTCGGGCGGCGCGGATTTCCCCGCGCAGTGCTTGCAGCCAGCCGGCGCGGTCTTCATCATTCAGCGGTATGCCGGCCGACATCTTGGCCACGTTCTCCGCAGAGTGAAAGCTGTCGCCCTCCAGGAAAGGCACGCCAAGTTCGGCGGCCAGGCGGGCGCCGATCTCACTTTTCCCGGCTCCGCTGACACCCATGACGACCCAGCGCAAATTCGTATTGTTCTTCATAAATCTCCTAAATGACTGATAGCGCTATCAGTGATGGCAAGTTTAGCCTAGGCCAAGAATTTGTAAAGAAATTTGGGTTGTGCGTCGCAGCAATGTGTTGCATCGATGATAGCGCTAGCGTCTGGCCTGCATTGGTGTCATCGGGAGCAATTTGAGGATTGCCGAGACGAAAGCGAATGTTTCCTGTATAATCTGCTTTTGCGCCTATAGGAAATACTATGCGTCTGCTCCAAAAAGCACTCACTTTCGATGACGTGCTCCTCGTCCCCGCGTATTCCAACATTCTGCCTGCGGATACGTCCCTCAAGACTCGCCTGACCCGCAACATCTCCCTGAATATCCCACTGCTGTCCGCAGCAATGGACACCGTGACCGAAAGCCGTTTGGCGATCGCGATGGCACAGGAAGGCGGCATCGGCATCATTCACAAGAACCTGAAGCCGAAAGACCAGGCACGTGAAGTGTCGAAGGTCAAGCGTTTCGAGGCTGGCGTGCTGCGCGACCCGATCACGATCCCGCCGGACATGAAGATCCGCGACGTGATCAAGCTGACCGAGCAATATGGTATTTCCGGCTTCCCGGTCGTTCAGGGCAAGGAAGTGGTTGGCATCATTACCAACCGCGACCTGCGCTTTGAAAAAGAGCTGGACGCGGAAGTGCGCGCCAAGATGACCCCGCGTGAAAAGCTGGTCACCGTATCGGAAGGTGCAAGCACCGAAGAAGCCAAGCGCCTGATGAACAAGCACCGCCTGGAGCGCGTGCTGGTAGTGAACGAAGCATTTGAACTGCGTGGCCTGATCACCGTCAAGGACATCCAGAAATCGACCGAACACCCGAACGCATCGAAAGACCAGCACGGCAAGCTGCTGGTTGGCGCGGCAGTCGGCGTCGGCGCGAAAGACGAAGAACGCATCGACCTGCTGGTAGCGGCAGGCGTGGACGTGCTGGTGGTCGATACCGCCCACGGTCATTCCCAGGGCATCCTGGACCGCGTTAAATACATCAAGACCAAGTACCCGCACGTTGACGTCATCGGCGGCAATATCGCCACCGCAGCGGCAGCGAAGGCGCTGGTTGAATACGGCGCAGACGCGGTCAAAGTCGGCATCGGCCCAGGCTCCATCTGCACCACCCGTATCGTTGCAGGCGTTGGCGTGCCGCAGATCACCGCGATCTCGAACGTGGCCGAAGCCCTGAAGGGCACCGGTGTTCCATGTATCGCCGACGGCGGCATCCGCTTCTCGGGCGACATTTCGAAAGCACTGGCTGCCGGCGCATCCACCGTGATGATGGGCTCCATGTTTGCCGGTACCGAAGAAGCGCCGGGCGAAGTGATCCTGTACCAGGGCCGTTCGTACAAGTCCTACCGCGGCATGGGCTCCCTGGGCGCGATGGCCGATGGTTCGGCTGACCGCTACTTCCAGGACGCCAGCGCCAAGCAGGACAAGTTCGTACCGGAAGGCATTGAAGGCCGCGTGGCCTACAAAGGCTCCGTGCTGGCGATCCTGTTCCAGCTGGTGGGCGGCGTGCGCCAGTCCATGGGCTACTGCGGTTGCGCCACCATCGACGAACTGAAAGAAAAAGCAGAATTCGTCGAGATCACGTCGGCCGGCATGCGCGAATCGCACGTGCACGACGTCCAGATCACCAAAGAAGCGCCGAACTACCGCTCCGAATAAGAAACTCCGCAAGGCGGCGTCCAAGTGGCGCCGCAATTTTTTTTTGCCCCCGCTATGCACTCAAAAATCCTCATCCTTGATTTCGGTTCCCAGGTGACCCAGCTGATCGCACGCCGCGTGCGCGATGCGGGTGTGTTCTCCGAGGTTTATCCGTACGACGTAGACGACGAATTCATTCGCAATTACGGCGCATCGGGCATCATCCTGTCCGGCTCCCACAACTCCACGCTGGAAGGCGATTCCCCGCGCGCTCCGCAAGCCGTGTTTGAAATCGGCGTGCCGGTGCTGGGCATATGCTACGGCATGCAGACCATGGCTGCGCAATTGGGCGGCAAAGTGGAAAACGGCCTGGTCCGCGAATTCGGCTACGCTGAAGTACGCGCCCGCAACCACACCGCACTGCTCAACGGCATCAACGACTTCGTCACCGACGAAGGCCACGGCATGCTGAAGGTCTGGATGAGCCACGGCGACAAGGTCCTGGAAATGCCGGCCGGCTTCAAGCTGATGGCTTCCACCGAGTCCTGCCCGATTGCCGGCATGGCTGACGAAGACCGCAAGTTCTACGCCGTGCAGTGGCACCCGGAAGTGACCCACACCGTGCAGGGCAAGGCCATGCTGGGCCGCTTCGTGCACGAGATCTGCGGCTGCAAGGCAGACTGGAATATGCCGGACTACATCTCCGAAGCAGTGGAGAAGATCCGCGCCCAGGTAGGTACCGATGAAGTGATCCTGGGCCTGTCCGGCGGCGTCGATTCCTCCGTTGCTGCGGCGTTGATCCACCGCGCCATTGGCGACCAGCTGACTTGCGTCTTCGTTGACCACGGCCTGCTGCGCCTGAACGAAGGCAAGATGGTGATGGACATGTTCGCCAAGAACCTGGGCGTGAAAGTGATCCAGATCGATGCGACCGAACAGTTCATGGGCCACCTGGCTGGCGTCACCGATCCGGAGCAGAAGCGCAAGATCATCGGCCGCGAATTCGTGGAAGTGTTCCAGGCCGAATCGGCCAAGCTGGTCAACGCCAAGTGGCTGGCGCAAGGCACCATCTACCCGGACGTGATCGAATCCGCAGGCAAGGGCAAGAAGGGCCAGACCATCAAGTCGCACCACAATGTGGGCGGCCTGCCTGAGACCATGAAGCTGCAGCTGCTCGAGCCGCTGCGCGAACTGTTCAAGGACGAAGTGCGCAAGCTGGGCGTGGCCCTGGGCCTGCCACACGAGATGGTGTACCGCCACCCATTCCCGGGCCCAGGCCTGGGCGTGCGCATCCTGGGCGAAGTGAAGAAGGAATACGCCGACCTGCTGCGCCGCGCCGATGCCATCTTCATCGAAGAACTGCGCAACACCCCGTACGAAGGCGCTGTGATGGCCGGCGAGGACGCACCGCAGAACTGGTACGACGCGACCTCGCAGGCATTCGCTGTGTTCCTGCCGGTGAAATCGGTCGGTGTGATGGGCGATGGCCGTACTTACGATTACGTCGTGGCCCTGCGCGCCGTGCAGACCCAGGACTTCATGACCGCGCACTGGGCGCACCTGCCGCATTCGCTGCTGGGTAAGGTCTCCAACCGCATCATCAATGAAGTGCGAGGACTGAACCGCGTCGTTTACGACATCAGCGGCAAGCCGCCAGCAACCATTGAGTGGGAGTGATTCCCGGTCTAGCTGCACCGCGCAGCACTCGGCATTAAACCAAGACTAAGCCCCTGATTTTTCAGGGGCTTTTTCTTTTTCTGGTGGCGAAATCTGGCAACGATTGGCAGCGGGAAGCAGGTGAAATTGATGGTTCTGGCGATGGTATGCGCGAGTCCGGCAGGTGCGGCCACGCAAATACCATCAAACGCGCTTTCGGCGATTTGATGGTATCGGAGTGACGTAAGTAGCTGATTTTTCTGCGAAAAACGCCCGATTCTCCGCTCAAATTTTTGATGGTATCGGAAAGCGGTTTTTGGACCGAAATCACCAAGAAAGGTCGTGTTTTGAAGCTCGCTAACGTGTTGATTTATTGAGGGAAATTGGCAGGATGATGGTATTGAAAATGGAGGGGATATGCTGACGGACGTGAAGCTGCGGAATTTGAAGCCTGGTCCGAAGGCCTACAAGGTCCAGGACCGCGACGGTTTGTATGCCATGGTGCTCGCCTCCGGCGTAGTGTCATTCAGGTATAACTACCGCGTCAACGGGCGCCAGGAGACTTTGGTGCTTGGTAAATATGGGACTGGTGGCGTCACACTCGCCGAAGCGCGGGCGAAGCTCATCGCGGCAAAAAAGCTGGTGGCGGAGGGGAAGTCCCCGACGCAGCAGAAACGGCGCCAGAAGGCCCGCAAAGCCGGCGAGGAGACCTTTGGCGAATGGGCGGAGCGCTGGTTGTCGACTTACCGCATGGCTGAATCGACGCGGGACATGCGCCGGTCGGTGTACGAAAGGGATCTGCAGCGACCGTTCGGTAAGATGCTGCTGCCAGAGATCACTCACGAGGAGTTGCGTCGGGTGTGCGATGCGATTGTGGCGCGCGGCGCGCCGGCAACTGCCGTTCACGCTCGCGAGATTGTGATGCTTGTCTTCCGCCATGCCGGCCAGCGCGGCCACGAGGCGCCGAATCCAGCTGACAAAGTGCCGCCGTGCTCCATCGCCACCTTTCAGCCGAGGGACCGGGCGTTGAGCAGCACTGAGATTCCATGGCTCTACGAGCATTTGGAGAAAATACAAAGCGCGCCAACTTTGCGCCTGGCTGTGAAGCTGTTGCTCTTGACGATGGTGCGAAAATCCGAGCTGACTGATGCGACTTGGGACGAAATCAATTTCACCAGCGGTGTCTGGACTATCCCGGCACAGCGTATGAAGCGTCGCAACCCGCACAACGTCTATCTGTCGCGACAGGCTATCGATATGTTCATTGCGCTGCGAACCTGTGCCGCTGGCTCGCCATACGTGCTGCCGTCGCGGTACGACGCGGATCTACCGATCTCGAACGCCACACTCAATTCAGTTACGACGTCGGTCTCACGCAGTGCGCGCGAGGCGGGGCGGCCGCTGGCCGACTTCACGCCGCATGATCTACGACGTACCGCGTCGACCTTGCTGCACGAAGTCGGCTACAACACCGACTGGATCGAGAAGTGCCTGGCGCACGAACAACGTGGAGTGCGTGCCGTGTACAACAAGGCGGAGTATGCGGATCAGCGGCGCGCAATGCTGCAGGACTGGGCTGACATGATAGATGGGTGGGTTAAGGGCGCCTGAGGCCTGGTGCTGCTTGCGGAATTGCGGCAGCCTGCTGCTGCGCGATCCAGGCGTCGACTTCGTAGAGATCCCACGCCACCGCGCGTGCAGTAATTGAGAAGCGCTTCGGGAATTTGCCTGCGCGCTCCAGTTCCAGGATAGTTCGTTCGCCAAGCGGCACTTTCTGCAATAA
Source organism: Pseudoduganella sp. (assembly GCA_039593775.1). GTDB lineage: Bacteria > Pseudomonadota > Gammaproteobacteria > Burkholderiales > Burkholderiaceae_D > Rugamonas. The sequence continues at coordinate 1,343 of JBCNOP010000038.1, read as the reverse complement.
CTGCTTACGTTTAATGAGAATTCGTCCCGGAACCATCATCTCCGTCGAATCGAGTGTGCGAGCATCCATTGTCGGCTCCTTCAGTCGTGAATTGGAATTGGTGCGCCGACTGCTTTGGTCAGTCCATGGCAGTTCGATGCATGACCGATATTCGCTCACGCAAAGTTGTTTTCAACGGGAGGCTTGGCGCTATCGAAGTCGACGGAATCGCAAGGGCTCGTACTGAAGCGACGCACTACTTGGTTCTGATTGGGATGCCGAAGCATTTCAAGGAGGCTCGCCTAGTTCCGCAGGGCCAGCGACTGTAAAGTCAATTTAGTCACAGGGGAGATGGGCGTCAAAGCGTTGTGCACCGAATTTGCATGCCATTGAAGCGGCCGCTGCGGCGCAGACGCGCGATCAGCCAAAGCGAACAATGCCGAGTTGGACTTCTAAGCCGAGGGTCGCAGGTTCGATTCCTGCAGGGCAGGCCAATAAAATCAATTACTTACACGACTTTTGTGCGCCGCAAAATGCGGCAAAAATGCTTTGCGTAGGCACTGCGTAGGCAAATTCGGCAAACGAATCGCCAGGCAATGCAAAGTATGGCCGTTAGACTTCAGCGGGAAATTCGGGATTGGGATGCAAACGAAGAGGCGGTGCCGAACTACTGGCTCGGTACCGCCTTATTTCCGATAAAAGGGACGAGCGTTGGCGCGCCAACCAAAGCACGAGGTCGGACGCTAACTGTCGATGGTTAGCGCTTGCGCCACGGCCGCCACGGGCCACAACAGCAGCTTGCCGCGTTTGACCGGGCGAACGCCGAAGCACTCGCCGGTCAGACAATGGTTTTTGTGGATAGTCGCCACCGCGCGGCACATTGCGTGCGCGAATTCTTCTGTTCTGATGTAGTCCCGCCCTTGGGCTACTTCCGCCAAGCCAGGAGGGATAGCGGCAGTTGTGTTCGATGCGATGTCGGGCATTGAAGTCTCCTTAAGCAAAATTCAAGATGCAATGTAGGCCGACTGGTATCCCAGTCCATGGCTTTGTTTCGTCGAGGTGGGACTGTCGTCGCGCGAGCCCGGCTGCTGCGGGGCGCACTTGGAACAGTAATAGGCGGCGTTTAGCCGAGAGGTGAGCTTTTTCCGCGGTCGCTATAGCCGTCCGGAAGAACGGTCACCATTTAACCAAGCAAAAGTTCGTGATCGAGCGCTCGCCGGTGTTGGCAGGGCCAGCTTGTTCGTTTGCTCGCGGAATTGACCCATTCCGATTGACCCACCTTCCACTGCCTGGCAAATGCAGCCACGCGGTCATATGACCCTTCATAGCCCAGCTCCTTAAGGTCCAAGTGGAGCTGTTTCAAA
>JBCNOP010000379.1:0-2737 GCA_039593775.1 Pseudoduganella sp. | reverse complement strand
GCGCAAAAGCGCCAGAGCCTGGAGTCGCTGGAACTGGTGGCCCCGCACGATGGCGTGTTCCAGCAGGCCGCGCGCTGGGATGGCGCAAAGGCGCAGGTTGGCGCCAACCAGATGGCCGGCGAGGCTTTCGGTTCGCTGCCGAACCTGGACCGGCTGGTTGCGCGCTTCAGCGTGGCGGAAGGACAGGCCTATGGGCTTCGGGCGGGCATGCCGGTGCGTGTACGCCTGGCCGGTACCGGGACCGAGCTGGACCTGACGGTGGACAAGGTCGGAAACAGCGCCAGTGCCATCTCGGCCGAATCGCCGGTCAAATACATTGAATTCGATGCCGCCATCGGCACCGGCGTGGCGCACCGGCTGGGATTGAAACCCGGGCAGGCTTTGCACGGCACGGTCAAGCTGGTGGCGCAGGCCTCGGCGCTGACGGTGCCGAACATCGCGCTGGTGCAGGAGGGGAGCGCGTACATCGTGTATTCCGACGATGGCGGCCGGCAGGTAAAGCACCAGGTTGAGTTGGGCCAGCGCGGTCCCGTGCGCAGTGAAATCAAGAGCGGCCTGGCGCCGGGTGCGCGCATTCTCCTGGTGCCGCCAACGGACAAGAAAACATGAACCGGGCATTGATTATCGAAGCCGTCGCCGAACTGCGGCGCCGCAAACTGCGCACCGGGCTCACGCTGCTGGGGATGATCTTTGGCGTGGGCGCCATCGTCGCCATGCTGGCGGTGGGTGAGGGCAGCAAGCGCGAGGCGCTGCGGCTGGTGGCTGAACTTGGGCTGAACAATGTGCTGGTCGAAAGCAAGCCGATCGAGGACGCGCAACTGAAAGAGCTGCGCACGCGCTCACTGGGATTGTCTGCCGCAGACGGCACTGCCGCGCAACTGGTGGTGCCGGGCGTGCGTTCGGTTGCGCTGAAGAAGGAAATCAAGGTCGAACAGCTGGTGTTTGGCGACCAGGTCGCGAGTGGACGTGCATTTGCCGTGTCGCCGGGTTATGCGGAGCACAGCGCGCTGGCGCTGAAGTCCGGCCGCTGGCTGGTGCCGGCCGATGGCGCCACCCTGGCGCCTGTCTGCGTGGTGGGCGCCCGGCTGGCGCGCTCACTGTTCGGCACAGCGCCGGCGGTCGGCCAGCGCGTCAAGCTCAATCATGTGTGGCTGGAAGTGATCGGCGTTCTCGAGGACCGCACGCAAAGCAAAACCGAATTCGAGGGCGTCAAACTGGGGCTGGACGACGAGCGCCTGTTCGTTCCATGGGAGACCGGGCGGGCGCGCTTCAGTTTCAAGCGCATCGAGGATGAAGTGGACGGCATTAGCGTGCGGCTGGACGGCAAGGTGGCGCCGGATAGCGCAGCACGAGTCTTGCAGGCCTTGATCAAGCAGCGGCACGGCGGCATCGACGACACCAACCTGATCGTGCCCATGGGCCTTTATCGCCAGAATCAGCAGACGCAGCGCATCTTCACCATCGTCATGAGTTCGATCGCGGCGGTGTCGCTGCTGGTGGGCGGCATCGGCATCATGAATATCATGCTGGCCAATGTGCTGGAGCGCCGGCGCGAAGTCGGCCTGAAGCGGGCGCTGGGCGCACGCCGAAGGGATGTGGTGGAGCAGTTCCTGGCGGAGGCGCTGGTGATCGCGGTCAGCGGTGCCCTGCTGGGCATCGCGCTGGGGGCGGCGGCAGCTTACAGTATCGCAGCGCTGGCCGGCTGGTCGGTGGCGTGGTCGCCCTTAAGCCTGGCCGTCGCGGTGTTCCTTTGCGTGGCGGTTGGCGTTGCCTTTGGCGTTTATCCTGCGCGCCAGGCGGCCGCACTGGATCCGATCGCTGCACTGCGCAGCGATGGCTAAGGGGACCGGCCGCTTCATTTTGTGCGCTGGGCCTCGCCCAGCTTTGCGATCGTTCGCTGCCACATCTCCTCAAGCTGGTCTTCGAATTCTTCTTCGAGTTTCTCGATCTCCTCGCACGCATCCTCGCCGACCGTAGCGTAGGGATCGCCGTCGGGATTCGCCGTCCACCAGTTGCTGTCCGGCGCTGCCGTCAGCAACGGCGCTGCAAGTTTGCACAGGCTTTCAACCATCTCGCTCAACACAGGATCGAATTTGCTCAGCACCGCCCTGGTGTGCGCGATTTCCAGGCCGGTGAAGTTGTATGGCACCGAGAGCATTCCATCCCAGGCTATCGCGCCCTGCATGAACCAGACGGTTTGAAAATAATCCAGCGCGTCGTACAGCTGCTGGAGGCCGTGCGGCAGCGTGCTGCCGTCCTGGTGTTCGTGGATGCGTATTTTTTCGCGGCCCAGCACAGCCTCAATCGCATCCTGCAGCTCGTTGAGATTGTCTGTCGAAAGGGAATCGTAGCGGGGCAGAGTCCGCTGCAAGTCCTGGAGGATGCCGGTCAGGTTTGGCTGGGTCATAAGTGCTCCTGGACTAAGCGCCGTATTTGACGATGCGCACGCCCATCTCGCGCAGGCGCAGCAGGACTGCCTGCGCCAACTCTTCGTCATTGATCGGAAGGTCGAACTCGCGTCCCTCTTCGTTCACGTAGCACAGCATCTCGGAATAGGGCGTTACCTCGATGTAGTAGCTGTCGAGAGTCTGGCCGCGACCGAAGAGAAATTCCGTTGCTCGCTCTTTCAATTCCGCTTCATTCATCTTTTGTTACCGATCTTAGGAACCGGGTCTTTGTAGAAGCCCGGATAGTACACCGTATTGTCTGCATCGCCAGGCCCCCAGAATATCCTGGT
>JBCNOP010000378.1:0-2790 GCA_039593775.1 Pseudoduganella sp. | reverse complement strand
GAGGTTGAACGGAATGCCGCACGGCGCAATGGCAAACAGCGTCACGGTCAAGCCACATGGCCGTGGCAGCAGCCGCAATTCTCACGAGATCCATGAGTACATGCTCGGTCGCAAGCCGATCTTGCGCATCGTCCGGATTGGCGGTCTTGGGCACGCTTGGAGCGGCGGCGACTCTTCTGAGCGGTTCACCTCGAAAACCGGTCCTGATTCCAGCCGCATGATGATCGACTTTTTCAGCAAACACCGGCGCTAATTCTCGCCCAAGGCTGCTACTCGGCAAGCCCAAGCTGGCGCAGGCGTTCGGCTGCCTGCAACCGGCTGTTCACCCCCAGTTTCACGTAGATCTTTTTCACGTGCGAATTCAGCGTGTTCAAGGAGATAAACAGGCTCTCGGCGATTTCATGGTTCGTCGCACCCCGCGCAATATGACTGACGACGAGCTTCTCTTTCTTGCTGAACAACTGCGGCAGGCGATCAAAGGCCTGCGTTGAGTCCTGGGCGGCATCCGCGCCCATATGTCCGAGCAAGGTATGGACATAGGATTTGTAATCAGCACCGCGCGCCAGCTTTTTAAGCATTCCGGACAGTGCTTCCCCCTCATTGATGAATACGCGCAGCAGATGCGTGTTTTCGGCCAGGCTGACAGCCTGTTGTAACGCCGTCATCGCGTCGTCGCTGCGGCCATCCTTTTGCAGGCAGATCGACTTGAGCACCAGGATCTCGGTCATCACTGCCAGGCGCTTGCCTTCCGAAGCCGGATACCACAAGCGCTCCAGCAGGTCGAGCGCTTGGCAGCGCCGTTCGGCATGAATGAAAAAGCGCGCCTGCACGAGGTATTCCGCCTCGCGTCCGGGCGCCAGTGCTTCCTCGAGCGGCAAGCGGGCGGCTTCGCTCCAGAGCTGGACTGCATCCATCTTGCCGAGGCTCAGCCAATAGCCTGCAATGACCGCCGACAGCGGCGCGATCTCCACTACGAGGCGGCCGGCGTAGCGCAGCAGCAGGACCTCGAACTGGGGATCGCAGGCCTCCGTGGCCACACCCAGTTCCTTGCGTGTCTTCGCCAGCAGCACGCGACCCCAGGCATTTACGTATTGCATCCCGGCCGCAGTCATCTCGACCCCGCGCAGCAGGTGCTGTTCCGCCAGCACGAGCTCGTTCATTTCGTAGGCGACTTCACCCAGGCCGATGTGCAGCATGCCGCACGCCGGGAGGTTCTGCCAACCGCACACCAGCAAGGCCTGGATGGTCTTGTCGTAAATTTGCTTCGCGGCCAACGGGCGGCCCCGCAGCAAATGGCTGCGCGCCAGCGCGGCGGCAGCGGTGATCGGCACTTGGACGTTGTGGGTCACTTCCCGCAGCAGGACGTTGTTCTCCAGTAGCGGTTGTGCCTCCTCCAGGCGCCCACTGACAAAATAAAATACCCCGCGCGCCACGGCTGCGGCGCGATACAAGGTCCGGCCCGGCGCGAGCGACGCTTGCGCTTCATCGAGGCGGGCAATGCCCTCGCCCACCTTGCCTTCGTACGCCGCCTGGCAGCCCCGCAGCAGCGCAAGCTGGCCCAGCATCGCGCGCTCCTTGCTGCCGAAAGGGGCGTCATGAAAACCGGCGAGGCACTTGTCCACGAGGCTAAGATGGCGTTCCAGCTCGGCCATATCATCCAGGTACAGATAGCCCCACGCGCAGGCCATCGACAGCAGGGGGCGCTGCGCGAGCACGGTCTCCGGCAATTGCCTCGACCAGGCCAGGGCGCTGCCCATGCGGCCGTGGGAAAAAAGTACGCTGTGGTGCTTCTCCATCAATTCGGCAGCCCATTCATGATCGCTCGCTGCCAGCGCATGGTCGACGGCTTCCGTAATAAGACCGTGTTCGCTGAACCATTTACTGGCACGCCGGTGCAGCAGCCTGACCGAATCCGGCGCAGCGGCGCGCAAGCGGCTTTGCAGCAAGGCGCCAAACAGGTGGTGATACCGATACCAGAGGCGTTGGTCATCCAGTCCGAAGATGAACATATTGGCCCGCTCTATCTCACTGATCAGGGCGCCGCTATCGTCGCGCCCGGTCATCGCATCGCACAGGGCGGCATTGAAGCGTTCCAGCACGGACGTTTGCAACAGGAAAATCTGGATGTCATCGGGGAGGCCGTGCAACACTTCATCCAGCAGGAAATCCGTGATGTGCCGGTTGTCGCCGCCAAAGCTCCGGACGAAACCTGCCTTGTCAGGATGGTGGCTCAGGGACACCGCTGCCAGGTGCAAGCCAACGATCCAGCCTTCAGTCCGCTGGGCCAGCGTGCCGACCTGCTCCTGCGGCAGTGAAAGCTGCATGACTTCGTTGCAGTACGCTTCCGCTTCCTGCAAGCTGAAGCGCAAGTCTTCGCCACGGTATTCGACAATTTGCCCCTGGCCGCGCAGCCGTGCCAGCGAAAATGGCGGCTCATTGCGGCTCGCGAAGATCAGCTGCAATTGGGCAGGTTGATGATCAACCAGGAACGCGATGGCTTCATGGACCGCCGGCTCGGTTACCAGTTGCAGGTCATCCAGGATGATGCACAGCCTTTCCGGCAGCGCGCAAAGCTGGTTGACCAGTGGCCGCAACAAAGCACTGATCGGGGGCGGTGGAATCAAGGCACACATATCAACCATGACTTTGCCGAACTCGGGGTGTTGGCCTTGAATCGCATGGATGAAATGCACCAGGAAGCGCAGGGGGTCGTTGTCGCCGGCATCGAGCGACAGCCAGGCGACAGGCGTGGAGCTGGCGGCGGCCCAGCCTGCTGCCAGTGTCGTCTTG
>JBCNOP010000377.1:0-2816 GCA_039593775.1 Pseudoduganella sp. | reverse complement strand
TGGCGAGGCGTTGACGCGCACCAGGGCCGCGTGTTGCGGCTTGATGAAGCCTTCGTCGCGGGCGTGTTCGATGAAACCGACCAGCTTGTCGTAGAAACCGTCCACGTTCAGCAGGCCGACCGGCTTGCTGTGGATGCCAAGCTGCGACCAGGTCAGCATCTCGAACAGTTCTTCCAGCGTCCCCATGCCACCCGGCATGGCGATGAAGCCATCCGACAGCTGCGCCATCATGGCTTTGCGCTCGTGCATGTCTTTGACAATGAACTGGCGCGTCAAGCCGTTGTGCCCTACTTCGCGTTCGACCAGTGCAGTCGGGATCACGCCCGTCACCTCGCCGCCAAGGCGCAGCACTTCGTCGGCGATCACGCTCATCAGGCCCACATTGCCGCCACCGTAGACCAGCGCCAGGTTCTGCTCCACCAACGCCGCTGCCAGCGCACGCGCCTGTTCGGCGTAACGAGGGGAGACGCCGGCATTGGCGCCACAGTACACGCAAATCGATTTCATTTGAGCTTCTTCAGGTATTCTTCGGACAGTTTCTGGAATAGCAGGCTGGTCTCGCCGCGCAGGTATGGGCCGATCTGGGACAGCACCTGGTAGCAGCCGCGCGCCAGTGCATCGGCCATCGATTGCTGCTCGGAGTATTTGCGCGGGTTGCGCACGTATTCGTAGGACAGCCAGTAGGTCGCCACCACCACCATATTCACCGACATCGCATCGATCGCCATATCGCTGGCCTCCAGCGAGCCTTCGCTGCGCAGGTCCAGACAAAGGTTGCGCGCCACCTTGATCTTGTGGGCTAGCAGTTCCTTGAACTCCAGTTCGAGCTTGCGGTTGCGGGACAGCAGGTCGTTCAGGTCACGGTAGAAGAAGCGGTAGCGCCAGATCAGTTCAAACATCAGGTGCAGGTACAGCCACACGTCTTCCACGTTCGAGCGGCGGCCGCTCGGCACCTGCAGCATGCGCTCCGCTTCGGCCTTGAACTGGACGAAGATGGAATTGACGATGTCGTCCTTGTTCCTGAAATGGTAATAGAGATTCCCCGGGGAGATGTTCATCTCCTCGGCAATGACTGTGGTCGTGATGTTTGGCTCGCCGAACTCATTAAACAAGCGCAGCGAGAGTTCCAGGATGCGTTCGCGGGTTCGTCTTGGCGCTTTTTGTAGCATAACAGGGGGCTCTATTGATTCCCCTGCAAGGATATCACTATTAGAAGTTTTCCAGAAGTTACGCTTTTTTCGTTGTGGCCTTTTTGACGGGCTTTTGCACCAATGCCTTCAATTCCTCAACCTGGCGGCTCAATTCATCCATCCTGTCGATCAGGGCGTTGATGTCCTGCCGCATCGGCACGCCAATCGAGTCCAGCGCCCGGGTTACCCGCTCTTCGAACACCTTTTCCAGCGAATTGACCGTTTCGCGCACGTGGCCGGCGCGGTCGCCTTCGACGGCGCGGGCGCGTTTTTGCAGGTCGGTGAAGGCGCCCAGTCCTGCCTTCCAGATTTCCTGCGCCGATTCGCGTACTGCCTTGGTCAGCCGTTCTTCGCTTTCCTCAAACGATTTCGTCTTTTTACCCATGGCGGCGGCTCCTGTATTCACTCTCCGTCATTGTACGGCGCACTCTCTAGAACAGGGCTTCTAATGCGGTCTACAATGCCCGCATGGGGCCGAAAATCCTGTGGGTGCTGCTGCCGTTGGCGGTGTATGCCGCCCTGCTCGCGCTGGCCTGGCGCGGGAAGGCCCCGTCGCGCCTTGCAGTCAATATGCACAGCAGCTTGCTGCTGATGGCCTACCTTCTCTCTACTGCCGGCCTGGGGCTGTTCTGGGTCGCTAACCAGCAGTTGCCGGTGTTTGACTGGCATTACCTGTTTGGGTATGTGACGCTGTTGCTGGTGTCGCTGCATTTGTTCTTCAATTTGCCGACGGCCCTGCGCTGGCTGAGGCGGCGGGCTGCAGCGCCTCCTGCGACGGCCGAGCCGGCGGCGCGCGGGCTCTGGCCGGCTGGCGCCGCCTGGCGTGACGCTGGGCGTATCGCTGGCGCGGCGGGCGCCGTAGTGCTGGCGTTCGCACTTGGCGTGCTTTGGGGCGGGCGTGTTGGGCAACCGGCGCCTGGCGCTCCGGTCCCGCCTGGGCATTCTTTTGCCGCGGATATTGCGACGGTGCGGCGCTATCACGAGGCGTCGTCCTCTTCCCGCAGCGGCGTGTTGCGCCGAGCCCCGGCTGTGGATTGGGGCTCGCAACCGGCACCGTTTAAAACGTATCCTGCAGCTCCGCACATTGCGCTGCCGCGCGCGGCGGCGGGCGATGCTGGTGCGCGCAGTCTTGGCGCGATGCTGCGTGCCTCGTCGGGTTCGTCGACGCCGCGGATGCTTGATCTTTCGGCAGTGGGCCAGTTGCTGCACCTGACTGCCGGCATCACTGCAAGGCGCGGGGGACTGGCATTGCGCGCGACGCCCTCTTCCGGCGCTCTGTTTCCCGCCGAGCTTTACTTGCTGGTCCGGCGCGTGGCCGGCCTGCCGCCGGGGCTCTATCACTTCGATCCCGGCCAGCACCGCTTGGCGCGCCTCGGCGAACTGCCTGCCGGGCAACAAGCGGCCGGCGAAGATCTGCTGCTGGTGGTTTCGGCGGTGTTTCAGCGCACCGGCTACAAATATCGGGATCGCGCCTACCGCTACGTCGCTGCAGATCTCGGGCATCTGCTGGAGAATGCACGGCTCGCGGGACACTATGTTGGTGCGCGCGTCTCACTGCTCGAACAGTTCGATGAAATGTCGCTGGCGTCAGTGTTCGGGCTGGACGGCGTCCAGGAAGGCGTGATT
>JBCNOP010000376.1:0-2818 GCA_039593775.1 Pseudoduganella sp. | reverse complement strand
ACCTGATCCTGGACGAAATCGCCGTCGGCTGTGGCCGCACCGGCACCTTCTTCGCTTGCGAACAGGCCGGCATCTGGCCGGACTTCCTGTGCCTGTCGAAGGGCATCAGCGGCGGCTACCTGCCGCTATCTATCGTGCTGTCGCGCGACGAGATCTACCAGGCCTTCTACGATGCCGACGTCACGCGCGGCTTCCTGCATTCGCACTCGTACACCGGCAATCCACTGGCCTGCCGTGCAGCGCTGGCCACGCTGGACATCTTCGCCGAAGACCACGTGCTGGAAGCGAACAAAGCACGCTCGCGCAAGCTGACCGAAGCCCTGGCACCGCTGTCCAACCACGAGCACACCGAGAACTTCCGCAACCGCGGCATGATCTGGGCGTTTGACGCCGTCGGCGCCACGCCGGGCTTCTCGCGCCGCTTCTTCACCGAGGGCACGAAGCAGGAACTGCTGCTGCGCCCGATCGGCAACACCGTGTACCTGATGCCGCCATACATCCTCAGCGACGAGGAAATTGAAGGCCTGGCTGCGCGCACGCTATCGGTATTTGAGAAAACGCGGGTGGGCTGATCATGGAACTGCTCGCAAAACTCGACCAGCACCTGCAAGGCCTGCATGAGCAGAGCCTCTTCCGCAAACGCCGTTCGGTGGAGACACCTTGCGCACCGCGCATGATGGTGGATGGCCGCGAACTGCTCGCCTTCTGCAGCAACGACTATCTGGGCCTGGCTGCGCACCCGCGCCTGGCCGAGGCGATGCACCAAGGCGTTGAGATGTACGGCACCGGCAGCGGCGCCGCCCACCTGGTCAGCGGCCATAGCCGCGCCCATACCTTGCTGGAGCAGCGCCTGGCGGAATTCCTGTCGCCGCACCTGGTGGAAGCGCAGGCGCTGTACTTCTGCACCGGCTACATGGCTAACCTGGCCGTGGTGACGGGCCTTGCCGTGGGCGACAAGAACACGGAAATCTTCAGTGAATCGCTGAACCACGCTTCCCTGATCGACGGCGGCCGCTTGTCGCGCACAACGCTGAGCGTCTATCCGCACGCCGACCTGGCGGCGCTGGCCGGGATGCTCAGCGCCAGCACAGCCAGCAACAAGATCGTGGTTACCGACGCCGTGTTCAGCATGGACGGCGACCTGGCGCCGCTGCCCGAACTGCTAGCCCTGTGCGAACAGCACGAGGCCTGGCTGGTGGTGGATGATGCACACGGCTTTGGCACTCTGGGCGAAAGCGGCCGTGGGGCCTTAGAATATTACGGCCTGCGTTCGCCTTACCTGGTGTACGTGGGCACGCTCGGCAAGGCAGCCGGCGTGGGCGGCGCTTTCGTCGCCGCGCACCGCACCGTGGTCGAGACGCTGATCCAGCGCGCCCGGCCTTATATCTTCACCACCGCTGCACCGCCGGCACTGGCCCATGCGTTGCAGGCCAGCCTGGACATTATCTCCGGCGATGAAGGCCGCGAGCGCCGCGCCCACCTGGGCGCACTGGTGGCACAATTGCGCGATGGCCTGCGCCTGAAGCGCTGGCAACTGATGCCGTCGCAGACGGCGATCCAGCCGATCGTGATCGGCGAGAACGAAGAGACCATGCGCATGTCGGCCGCGCTCTACGAGCAAGGCTTCTGGGTCGGCGGCATCCGTCCGCCAACCGTGCCGGCGGGCACTGCGCGCTTGCGCGTGACGCTGTCGGCGGGCCACACCCATGACAACGTGGCGCGCCTGGTCGACGCAATCAATAAACTTGAAAGGACCTGATATGGCGCTTGAAGACCCTGTCATCGCTCCTGAACCCCAAGCCGCAGCGGCAGCCGATGGCCTGCCGCCGCGCTTCGCCTGCTTCGTTGCAGGCACCGACACCGAAATCGGCAAGACGCTGACGTCTTCCGCCATGCTGTACTCCCTGGTGCGCAATGGAGCGCGCGCCTGCGGCATGAAGCCCGTCGCCGCCGGTGCGGTGATGAAGAACGGCCAGTTGCACAACGACGACGCCGACCAGTTGATCGAAGCAAGCAATGTGCACTTGCCGCAGTCGCTGACCACCCCGTTCATGCTGAAAGAGCCGGCCGCACCGCATATCGCTGCCGCGCTGGAAGGCGTGGAAATCGACCGGGTGCCGATCCTGGCCGCTTACGTGGAAGTGGCGGCTGCCACCGACGCCATCGTGGTGGAAGGCGTGGGCGGTTTCCGCGTGCCGCTGACCGACAACTTCGACACCGCCGACCTGGCCGAACAGCTTGCGCTGCCGGTAGTGCTGGTGGTGGGCCTGCGCCTTGGCTGCATCAACCACGCGCTGCTGACCGTGGAGGCGATCGAGTCGCGCGGCCTGAAGCTCGCCGGCTGGGTCGCCAACACGCTGGAATTTGAAATGAACTTCGCGGACGAGAATATCGCCGCACTGGCAGCGCGCATTCCGGCGCCGCTGCTCGGCCGCATCCCGCGACTGGCGAATCCAACCGCCGCCGCCGCTGCCGAACACCTGAACTTCACGTCCCTGCCAAACTGGCCGGGCCGCCGCACCAAGTAAGAGAGGAAGACCATGTCCCTGCAAGAACCTAAAGCCGTCCAACTGCACCGTCCAACCGCCGCCATCAAGCTGCCGGAAGCCGCTACCTGGCCGCTGGAAGACGTGATGGCGCTGTATGAGCTGCCATTCAATGAGTTGATGTTCCGCGCACAGGAAGCACACCGCGCCCACTGGCCGGACGGCGACGTCGAATTGGCGACCCTGCTCTCGATCAAGACCGGCGGCTGCGAAGAGGATTGCGGCTACTGCCCGCAAGCCGCGCGCTACGACACCGGCGTGGAAGCCAAGAA
>JBCNOP010000375.1:0-2822 GCA_039593775.1 Pseudoduganella sp. | reverse complement strand
AGCAGCAGCGAGCCGGCCACCAGGCCTGTATTGACCAGGACTTCACGGCGCAAGGAACCATAGCGCACCGGCAGCCGCCAGATCAGCCAGGACGGGATCACGCCAAGCAGCAGCACCGACTGCACCAGCTTCCAGCTGAACAGCTCCCCCGCTTCGCGCACATCGGTTTCCACCACGTTCTGCACCATCGAGGCATCCACCACGATGCCGTACTGGGACATGAAATAGGCCGTCAGCGAGGACAGCAGCAATAGCGCAATCACAACCGGCTTGAACAGGCGGCGGAAATTCACCAGCGCCAGCACCCCGCTGTACACCAGGACCAGCAACAGGGCGGCACCAAGATAAATCAGCAGGTTGGCACCGCGGAATCCGCCAGTGGCCGACACGAAGCTCTTCCAGAAGCTGATGTTATAGATCAGGACAAGGAAGGAAGCAGCGACCAGCGGCAAGAGGGCGGAATGAATGCGAGGAAATTTCATCCTCGCACGATAGCTTGCAGTTAGTAAAGGCTGTGTAAAGGCGGCGTTAAGATTGCGTTAAATCGGCTGGGAAGCTGATAGAGAAGCGAGTCCCGCCGCCAACACGTTGCTGAACATGCAACTCAGCGCCAAGATAGGCGCAGATGCGCTGCACCAGCCCCAGGCCGAGCCCAGTGCCGGATGAAGCGCCATCGCCGTCCGGGCCAGCCTCGCCGCGCAGGCGTGCCAGGGCCGCGGCTGGCAGGCCAGGGCCGGTATCTTCCACAATGATGGAGCGCTGCTCCAGGCGCAGCACGACTTCGCCCTGCTCGGTGTAAGCGCAGGCATTGCGCAGCAGGTTGCTGATCGCAGCCTGCAAAAGCTCACGCGAGCCGTGTATGGTGAAATTGGCACCATCCAGGTAGCGCAAGGTGACCGGCTTGCCGGCTACCAGGGGCTGACAGCGGGTCGCTTCGTATTCCGCCAACTCGGCGACCGATTGTGGCGGCGCTTCCAGGCCCTGCGGCGAACGCGCCAGGCGAAGCAGCACGCTGGCCACGTCGCTGGCCTCGCGCGCAGCACGGTAGATCCGTTCGGCCGGGGCTTGCAGCCCGGGGTCGCCCTCGGTGCGCGCGATCAGCACTTCCGCTGCGCCGCTGATCACGGTCAGAGGCGTGCGCAGCTCGTGGCTCACGTCCCCGGTGAAGAAGCGTTCGCGGTCGAGGAATTGCTTGAGCTCTCCAGTTCGGCCGGCAAAGGCGCGCGCCAGCACGCCTAGTTCGTCATTGCGCTCAAGGCAGGGCAATTCGTCCTGGCGCTGTTCCACAGCCTGCGACAAGAGGGTTATCGGCGTGACAATGCGATTGGCGAGGAAGCGCGCCAGCACCAGCGAGCAGACCACAAACGTGAGGAAGCCCGCCGCAAACATCGAATAGACCACGATTTCGATCGTTTCATAATCGCTATCATGATCCACCACTACGAATTCGCCGTGGCCGTCGTTCCCCGCCAGCACGTGCAGGTCGGTGCCATCGACTGTGATTTCGCGCACGCCATGGGGCAGCCCGCGCAGCGAGCGGGGAATGTCGGCACCGTGGTGGAAAGTCAGCCCGGCCGGCATCTGCACCGGCATGCCGCCGGTATGGCGCGGCGCTGCCCATAAGGCGACTTCTTCCAGGCGCTCGTCGACCAGTTTTTCCTCAATGCCCTCCACGGCCAGGGCGGCAATCACGGCAAACACCGCGGAGACCGCGATCGCAAAAGTCATGTAGGCGCCGACGATGCGTCGGCGCAGCGAATCAGTTTTCTTCATCTGTAGTCACCAGCTTGTAGCCGATGCCCGGGATGGTGCGCAGCATGGCAAAAGGATAAGGTTTGTCCAATGCCTGGCGCAGCGCATGGATGTGGGTGCGCAAGGCATCGCTGTCCGGACGTTCGTCGCCCCAGACCTCATGTTCCAGCGCATCGCGCGTAACGATGCGCGGAGCGTCCTTCATCAGGCTTTTGAGGATGGTGTATCCGGTGCGGGTCAGCGCCAATGGGCGACCGGCGCGGCGCACCTCGTAATTGACAGTGTCGAAAGTCAGGTCGCCGAACTGCAGCACCGGTGTTGCCGCCTGCACGCCGCGCGCGCGCCGCACCAGGGCGCGCAGGCGGATTTCCAGCTCCACCAGGGAAAAAGGCTTGACCAGGTAGTCGTCGGCGCCGCTCTCAAAGCCGGCGACCTTGTCTTCCAGAGTGTCGCGCGCGGTCAGCATCAATACCGGGGTGGCCTTTCCAAGCTCGCCGCGCAGCTTGCGGCACAGCTCCATGCCATTCAGTCCAGGCAACATCACGTCGAGCACCACGGCGTCGTATTCATGCTCGGTGGCCAGCGCCAGCCCGCCATAACCATTGGCTGCCGTATCCAGTACATATCCTTTAGGCTCAAGGAAGCCGTACAGGTTGGCGACAATATCCTTATTGTCTTCAATGATAAGTATGCGCATCCGGGCATTATAATTCCGCGATGACTATCCCACACATCACCCCACTCAAAGACGAAGCGCTCTCGGCCCAGCTGGACCGCGCCATCAATAACAAGACCAAACCGCTGGGCAGCCTGGGGGCACTGGAGGGATTGGCACACAAGGTTGGCATGATCCAGCAGACGACCAGCCCGCAGTTGCGCGAGCCGGCCATCCTGGTATTCGCGGGCGACCATGGCGTGGTGGCGGAAGGCATTTCCGCCTTCCCGCAGGACGTGACCTGGCAGATGGTGGAGAACTTCCTGGCCGGCGGCGCCGCCATCAATGTCTTCGCGCGCCAGAACGGCTGCTCGCTGAAAGTGGTGGATGCGGGCGTCAAGCATGACTTCGGACC
>JBCNOP010000374.1:0-2840 GCA_039593775.1 Pseudoduganella sp. | reverse complement strand
CGATGGAAAAAGTGGGCAAGGAAGGCGTCATCACCGTGGAAGACGGCAAGTCCCTGCACGACGAGCTGGACATCGTGGAAGGCATGCAGTTCGACCGCGGCTACCTGTCCCCATACTTCATCAACAACCAGGAAAAGCAAGTTGCCGTACTGGAGAACCCGTTCGTTCTGCTGTGCGACAAGAAGATCTCCAACATCCGTGACCTGCTGCCAGTACTGGAGCAAGTTGCCAAAGCCGGCCGTCCGCTGCTGATCATCGCTGAAGACATCGAGGGCGAAGCACTGGCAACCCTGGTGGTCAACAACATCCGCGGCATCCTGAAGACCTGCGCAGTGAAAGCTCCTGGCTTCGGCGACCGTCGCAAGGCAATGCTGGAAGACATCGCCATCCTGACCGGCGGCCAGGTAGTGGCTGAAGAAGTCGGCCTGACCCTGGAAAAAGCCACCCTGGCAGAACTGGGCCAAGCCAAGCGTATCGAAGTGGGCAAGGAAAACACCATCGTCATCGACGGCGCAGGCGAAGCTTCCGCAATCGAAGGCCGCGTGGCACAGATCCGCACCCAGATCGAAGCTGCTACTTCCGACTACGACCGCGAAAAACTGCAAGAGCGCGTGGCCAAGCTGGCCGGCGGTGTTGCCGTGATCAAGGTTGGCGCAGCCACCGAAGTCGAAATGAAAGAGAAGAAAGCACGTGTTGAAGACGCACTGCACGCAACCCGCGCAGCTGTGGAAGAAGGCATTGTGCCAGGCGGCGGCGTTGCCCTGCTGCGTGCCCGCGCTAACCTGAACATCAAAGGCGACAACGCCGACCAGGACGCAGGTATCAAGATCGTCCTGCGCGCAATGGAAGAGCCACTGCGCATGATCGTCACCAACGCCGGCGAAGAAGCTTCGGTGGTTGTGAACGCAGTGCTGGCTGGTTCCGGCAACTACGGCTACAACGCTGCTAACGGCACCTACGGCGACATGGTTGAAATGGGCGTTCTGGACCCAGCCAAGGTAACTCGTTCCGCCCTGCAGAACGCAGCTTCCATCGCTGGCCTGATGCTGACCACCGACTGCATGGTTGCTGAAGTCGTAGAAGACAAGCCAGCCGGCGGCATGGGCGGTATGGGTGGCATGGGCGGCATGGGTGGCATGGACGGCATGATGTAATCTGCCGGCTCCCCGAGCTCTGAAAAGCCTGCAAGGTTCGCGCCTTGCAGGCTTTTCTATATCTGCACTCGCAATCTCTTCTGGCGTGTCCCCTATGTCCCAAAAGCGAAATGTCTTTCTTCAGCTTTGCCGGTTTATTGTCGTGATGGACTGCCTCCTGCTTGCAGTGGCAATTGGCCTGAAAGAGACCGGGCTATTGACGCCGATCATAATGAGCTACGACACTATTTTCGGTGGAAAGCTCAATGGCGGTACGGTTGACGTGGGCTGGTCGCTCGGAGCCTATTCGCTCTATTTCGCGATTTTTGTACCGCTAATGGCGATTCTCGCGATTGGGCTCCTGTGCGCCGGGTGGGCCCACTCGAGGAGGAGTCAGTAGCCGGCGCGTAATGTTCAATCGCCAAGGCGACTGCATCCCACATCCTCGCGCCGTAGAGGTTGCATGTTCGGCAACTCATATTTAGCTGTGCCCGATCTGTTAGTATTGGCGCACTTTCATCGCAGGGTTGCGCAATCGCATGTCTACTACCCGTAAATCCGCTATCGCCGGCGCTGTCGCCGGTCTTCTTGTTGCCGGTATCGGCGCTTGGTATGCAAGCAATCACAAACCCAATGCGGCACTGCCCCCAGTGGCCGCTGCTGCGCCAGTGCCGGCGGCAAAGGCGAACGTGAGCCGCGACCAGGCAGTTGAGAAGCTGATGGCGCTGCCGGAGGTGAAACGCCTGGCGGATGCCATCGAAAAACGCAGCGGCGGCGAGCGTCATGGTGCCCTGCTCGAAACCGATCCGGCACCGCGCGATGTAAAAGGCAGCCCGTACTACCAGCTCATCTTCGTGGAGAACGGCGACGACATGGCGCAGGCGGTGGCCAGCTTCCTGGTCTCGCATGTGAACGGCGAGATTCTCGTAGAAGACGATATCAGCGGCGAGCTGATGTCGCTCGATCAATGGCGCAAAGGCCTGAAGGAGTAAACCATGTACACTCTCTACTACGGCCGCGGCACGGCCAGCCTGGCGATCCACGCCGCGCTGAAAGAGATCGGCGCCCCTTACGACCTGGTGGAAATTGACATTGAGGCGGGCCAGCAGCGCAGCCCGGAATACCTGCGCATCAACCCGCAGGGCAAGGTTCCTACCCTTCTCATCGACGGCAAGCCCTTCACCGAATCAGCGGCGCTCATGATGATGCTGGCTGAACGCCACCCGCAGTCCAACCTTGCGCCGAAAGCCGGTTCACTGGCACGGGCAGAATGGTATGAATTGATCGTGATGATGGCGAATAGCCTGGGCAATAACTTCCGTCTGTGGTTCTATCCGTCCGACGTCGCCAGCACGAAGGAAGACAGCGCGCTGCGCTGCGCAATCCAGCAGCGGATCGAGGCGATGTGGGCGACGCTCGATGCGCGCCTGGCCAATAATGGCCCTTACCTGCTGGGCGAAACGTTTTCCGGCGCGGACCTGATGCTGACCATGTACATGCGCTGGTCGCGTAATATGCCGCGTCCTGCAACCGCCTGGCCGGCGTTGCAAACATATGCCGACATGATGCGCACCCGCCCGAGCTGGCGCCACATTACGGAAGTAGAAGCACTCACTGGATGGTAAAAGATGTTCAAGAAGTTGTTTGCGGCGTTCAGCGCCAAATCGAAGACCCGCGCTGACGCGCCGTACGGCACGGAAGAATTAA
>JBCNOP010000373.1:0-2869 GCA_039593775.1 Pseudoduganella sp. | reverse complement strand
GTGTTGTGGCCTCCATGTATCGATCATAGCCCCTTGTCAATTTTGCAGCAACGCCACTGTTGCGCAGTACGGCTATAATCGATGGTTCAACCAGCCGTATGCCCCATGAATCCACATCTCGACAAGCTGCAGTCCTACCCGTTTGAAAAACTGCGCCAGCTCTTTGCCGGCAGCACTCCCAATCCTGCCTTCAAGCCAATCAGCCTGGGCATGGGCGAGCCGAAGCATCCGACCCCGGCCTTCATCCGCCAGGCGCTGATCGACAACCTGGACGGCCTGGCCAATTACCCGGTCACCGCCGGCAGCGAGGCGCTGCGCAATGCGATCGCCTCCTGGCTGGAGCGCCGCTACGGCCTGCCGCCGCTGGACCGCGCCACCCAGGTGCTGCCGGTGAACGGCTCGCGCGAGGCGCTGTTCTCGTTCGCACAGACCGTGATCGCGCCCGATACCGGCGCGCTGGTGATGTGCCCTAACCCGTTCTACCAGATTTATGAAGGCGCGGCTTTCCTGGCCGGCGCCGAGCCGTACTTCGTGAATTCCGACCCGGCCCGCAATTTCGCGCCGGACTACGACAGCGTCCCGGAAGAAGTCTGGCAGCGCGTGCGCCTGCTGTATATCTGCTCGCCGGGCAATCCGACCGGCGCCGTGCTGACGCTGACCGATTGGGAACACCTGTTCGCGCTGTCGGAACGTTACAACTTCATCATCGCCGCCGACGAATGCTATTCCGAGATCTACCATAGTGAAGAGCCGCCGCTGGGCGCGATGCAAGCCGCCAACATTCTGGGCCTGTCCAGGGAGGGCGAACCTTACGCCCGCCTGGTGGTGTTCTCCAGCCTGTCCAAGCGCTCCAACGTGCCGGGCATGCGCTCCGGCTTCGTCGCCGGCGATGCGCAAGTACTCAAGAAATTCCTGCTGTACCGCACCTACCACGGCAGCGCCATGGGCCCGCACGTGCAGGCCGCCTCTGTCGCTGCCTGGGCCGACGAAACCCATGTCGAGGAAAACCGCGCGCAATACCGCGCCAAATTCGCCGCCATCACACCCCTTATCCAGGAAGTGCTGGATGTGCAAATGCCGGACGCCGCCTTCTACCTGTGGGCCGACGTGACCCGCACCGGCCTGTCCGACACTGAATTCGCCCGCCGCCTGCACGCCGAGTACAATGTTACCGTGCTGCCGGGTAGCTACCTGGCGCGCGACGCCCATGGCATCAACCCGGGCCGCAACCGCATCCGCATGGCGCTGGTTGCCGAAACCGAGGAAGGCCTGGAAGCGGCGCGCCGCATCGTCCAATTCTGCCAACAACTGAAGAAATCATGAGCATCCAGCAAATCATTGAAACCGCGTGGGATAACCGCGCCGAGATCAACCCGTCCAACGCCACCGCCGAAGTGCGCGATGCCGTCAACCACGTGCTGGCCGGCCTGGACAACGGCTCGCTGCGCGTAGCCCACAAAGAAAACGGCGCCTGGGTGGTCAACCAGTGGATCAAGAAGGCCGTGCTGCTGTCCTTCCGCCTCGAGAACAACGTGGTCATGCCTTCCGACGGCACCATGCAGTTCTACGACAAGGTTCCTACCAAGTTCGCCAACTACTCGGCCGAAGATTTCGCCAAGGGCGGCTTCCGCGTGGTGCCGCCTGCTGTGGCGCGCCGCGGCTCGTTCATTGGCAAAAACGTGGTGCTGATGCCTTCCTACGTGAACATCGGCGCCTACGTTGACGAAGGCGCCATGGTCGACACCTGGGCCACCGTAGGTTCCTGCGCCCAGATCGGCAAGAACGTGCACCTGTCCGGCGGCGTAGGCATCGGCGGCGTGCTGGAGCCAATGCAGGCCAATCCGACCATCATCGAAGACAACTGCTTCATCGGCGCCCGTTCCGAGATCGTGGAAGGCGTGATCGTGGAAGAAAACTCGGTGATTTCGATGGGCGTGTACATCGGCCAGTCCACCAAGATTTACGACCGCACCACCGGCGAGGTATTCTACGGCCGTGTGCCGGCTGGCTCGGTCGTGGTTTCGGGCTCGCTGCCGTCGGCTGATGGCAAGTACAGCCTGTACTGCGCCGTCATCGTCAAGCGCGTTGACGCACAAACCCGCGCCAAAACAGGCATTAACGAATTGCTGCGCGGCGTATAACCGTATTAAGGAGATACCCAAAAAATGGCTATGGACCGCCTGTTCCAGCTAATGAAGGAAAAAAACGCCTCGGACATGTTTTTTGCCGTAGGCTCGCCGGTGCATCTGAAGATCAACGGCCTTCTGATCCCGATCAACCAGCAAAAACTCGAGCCCGAGAACCTGCAAGCCTTGCTGGCTGAGGTTTGCTCGCCCGAGCAGCTGGAAGAGCTGGATACGTCCAATGAGCTGAACATGGGTATCTCCGTGCCCAACCTGGGCCGCTTCCGCCTGTCGGCTTTCCGCCAGCGCGGCAGCATTTCCGCGGTATTCCGTTTTGTCCCGGCCGCCATCCCGCCGCTGGGCGAACTGGGCCTGCCGCCAGTGCTGGCCGACCTGATCATGGAAAAGCGCGGCCTGGTGCTGCTGGTCGGCGCTACCGGCTCCGGCAAGTCGACCACTATCGCCTCCATGCTGGACCACCGCAATGAACTGCGCTCGGGCCATATCCTGACGCTGGAAGACCCGATCGAATACCTGTTCCGCAACAAGAAGTCGATCGTCAACCAGCGCGAGATCGGCAGCGACGCCAAGGACTTCTACACCGCACTGCGCAACTCGATGCGCCAGGCGCCGGACTGCATCCTGATCGGTGAGATCCGCGACCGCGAAACCATGGCTTCGGCGATGGCGTATGCGCAGTCGGGCCACCTGGTGCTGGCGACCCTGCACGCGAACAACTCGTACAA
>JBCNOP010000372.1:0-2876 GCA_039593775.1 Pseudoduganella sp. | reverse complement strand
GACAGCACCTTGAAAGCCTTCGCCAACCTGGGCCGCTACCATCTCCAGATCCCGACCAGCGTCGCATTGCGCCTGGCCGGCAACCCGGTGCACATCGACCACTACTACACCTACACCGGCATCGACCCTAAAACCGGCGCGCCAACCGGCCTGACCGAAATTTCCCCGCCGGTCTCCGGCGGCAACGAATGGGGCACTCCCAAGGACCCGCGCCAGGTTGCGTCGAGCAACCTGGGCGCGACCTACCAGGACGAACTGGCATTTGGCTTCGAGGCAGCATTAACGCAGGAGTACACGGTTGGCAGCAAGTTCACTTACCGCACGCTGCGCAATACCATTGAAGACTGGTGCGATTCACGGCCATTGCGTGCCTGGGGCAAGCGCAATAACGTCGATACCAGCAAATACGAGATGCCATGCCTGCTGATCAATCCAGGCCGCGCCAACACCCTGACGCTTGACCTGGCCGGCGACGGCAAGCTGGTGTCAATCCCGCTGACGGCCGAAGATATCGGCCTGCCGAAAGTAAGCCGCATCTATACGGCACTGGATCTCTTTATCGAGCACCCGATGCGCAATGGCTGGTACGGAAAATTGAACTACACGCTGTCGCGCACCAGGGGCAATATGGAAGGCCAGGTCATGTCCGATATCGGCCAGGCCGACATCGCCGCTACCACCTCCTTCGATTTTCCGGAGCTGATGGACTACGCCAGCGGCCCACTGCCAAACGACCATACCCATGTGCTGAAGGCCTTCGGCTATTACCAGTTTGGCCAGGAATGGACGGTGGGCGGCAATATCAACATCGTCACAGGCGCGCCGAAGTCCTGCATCGGCAACCTGCCTGCTGCGCTCAACCCGAACGGCACCAACCC
Organism: Pseudoduganella sp.; assembly: GCA_039593775.1. Classification (GTDB taxonomy): domain Bacteria; phylum Pseudomonadota; class Gammaproteobacteria; order Burkholderiales; family Burkholderiaceae_D; genus Rugamonas. The sequence continues at coordinate 1,998 of JBCNOP010000372.1, read as the reverse complement.
TGCCGCCGGTTACGGTGCCGCCGTGTTCTATTGCGACGACAAGCCGGCGCCACGCGGCTCCCTCGGCCGCATGCCAACCGACTTCCGCATCGCGATCAACGCTACTTACATGCCGCGCATGTTCAAGGGCCTGGCCTTGAAGGCAGACGTGTTCAACCTGCTGAACCGCCAGACCACGCTGGCCACCCAGCCGGTCTACAACGCTGGCGCAAACACGGTCAGCCCGTACTATGGCCAAGTGCTGGGACGCGCACCCGAACGCCAGGTGCGCTTCGCAGCGGAATACAACCACAAGTTCTGAGTCAGCGCCCTGCTTCCTTCAGGTATTCTGCACGGGCTGCCAATGCAGTGTCGGCGAAGTCGCTGAACACGCCGTCAACGCCAAGGGCAAAGAAGTGCTTGTACTCCAGCACAGGATCGCCCTTGTAGTTGCTGGCCAGGCGGCGCTTCTCATTGCGGAAGGTGTACGGGTGCACGAACAGGCCCGCCTTGTGCGCGTCGGCCACCAGCGTGGTTGGCTCCATGGTGGTGGTGTCGGCATCGTTCACCTTGCCGTCGCCGTTGATGTCCACGGCGCCCTTGACGCTGACTATGTAGCGCTTCCATGGGCCGATGCCGTCGGCATAGGTCTTGATTTCGGCCAGGCCGGCCGGGGTCACCATATCGCTGAACAGGCGCTTGTCGCCGGCCTGTGCCCAGTCGAACGGCTTGTCGTAGGGTGCGGCGTAAGTCAGGGCGCCGGTTTTCAGGTCCACGTCATCGGCGTCGATCAATTGCACCATCTTCAGCCGGGAGCCTTTGCTGCGCATGTATTTGAGGCTGCCCGGTTCGAAGGACTGGATGAACACTGGCGAATCACGCTCGATCCAGCCGGCGGCGGCCAGCATTGCCAGCAGCTTGTCTTCCAGCGGCAAGCCTTGCTGGCGGTGGAAAGTCGGGTTCTTGGTTTCAGGGTAGATGGCGATATTGCGGCCGCTCTTCTTGATCATGTCGATCACTTCCTGGATGGTCGCGATCTTGTATTGGCCATTGAATTGCTGCGGGCGCTCGGCGTCGGTCGAAATACCGCCCAGGGTCTTGATCTCGGCCAGCGTGAAATCGCTGGCGAACCAGCCTTCCTGCACTTCGCCATCGACGCTCAGCTTGCGCTTGCGGGCAGCGAATTCAGGATGCTGCGCCACGTCGGTGCTGAAGGCCAGGTTCGGATCGTGGCGCGCAATCAGCACGCCGTCCTTGGTGGAGACCACGTCCGGCTCGATCGCATCGGCGCCCAGCTCAATGGCCTTGGCGTAAGCCTCCACCGTTTCTTCCGGCAGGTAGCCACTGGCGCCGCGGTGCGCCACCACCACGGCCGGTTTGCCATCCAAAGTGGGAAGTGGCGTCACCGAACTGCCACCACATGCCGCCAATTCAGCCGCCAAGACCGCCGCTGCTACCGCGCCTGCTACTGCCTTTTTCATCGTTGCCCCGCTGTGTAAGTTGAAAACGTGGCGGATTGTAGGTAGCGAAGATGACAAGCTTGTGAATCGCGCAAGCGTGCGCGATGCGCTTGACAACCGTTGCCTAGGCAACGTATAGTTCATTTATGAACAAACACACAGACCCTCGCCGCGTAGCCCGCTTGATCAGCCGCGCCCAGAAAGCGCTGGAGGAAGAACTGGACGTCAAGCTCGCAGCTTTCGATATCACTGCGGCGCAGTACGTGGTGCTGTCTACCCTGCACGGCGGCCGCGCCAATATCGCCGCCCAGATCTGCAAGGAGCTTTCATACAGCCCCGGCGCAATGACCCGAATGCTGAACCGGCTGGAGCAGAAAGGCATGATCCAGAAGGCGCCTAGCATAGATAACCGGCGCACCGTGCAACTGGAACTGACCGAAGAAGGCCGGCGCCTTTTCCCAAGCTTGCTGGAAGCTTCGGGCACCGTGATCGACCAGTACTTCGGCACTTTCAGTGCGCAGGAACTGCAAACGTTCGAGTCCCTGCTGCTGAAAATGTT
>JBCNOP010000371.1:0-2888 GCA_039593775.1 Pseudoduganella sp. | reverse complement strand
CCTGACCCGACCTTGCCTTGTCCCTTACAAATTCTTACCTGGCTTACATTTGATCTAGATCAACATATTCCCTGAGGAAACTTCCAGAATGGCAAGTCCAGCCCTCCGTGGAGACTCACGATGTTCAAAGCTTTGTACCGGGCTTATCTGCGCTTTCTGCTGAACCGTTATACGCGGGAATTGCAGGTGCTGGCAGCGCAGCGGGCCAATGATGCGTTGGCTGAGCAGGTGCTTACGCGCGAAGCCGAACAGGTGCGCGCGCGGCTGCTGATGCTATGACTGCCGCCCGCGCAGCAAGCAGGGATAAGCTTTGCCGGCAGCGCATACGCCCCCACTTGTAAATTCCCGCAACCGTGTTTTACGGTTGTGCACGCACGTGACAATGCGTGAACGTTGAGCAATCTCAAATTGCTACACTGGTCGGTCTCGGCAGAAACTTCGACCTTTCGTTGGCGGGGCTTGCAAGATGGCGGTTCCTTATATCGTTGCATTACAAAAGTCCGCGGAGGACATGCGACGCGGGCTGGCACGTGCACTTGATGCGCCGGCCGCCGCCGACCGCTGGACCAGCAAGATCCTGGTGGCCGACGGCCTTGATCACGAGGCTTTGCACCGCGTGCAGCTCGCCCTGCTGGACGACCAGGTGCTGCCCCCATCGCGGACCATCCTGGTGCACCGCGGCCCTTGCCCCGGCGCCGAGCGCGCCCTGGTGGCCATGGGCATCGGCGACGTGATCGAATATTCCCCGCAGGCCTGCGACGTGGTGCGCAGCCGTTTGCAGCGCTGGGAGCAGGTCGATTCAGCCCTGTGCCTGCCGCTGGTGGCGGACAACCTGATAGGCAGCAGCACGGCGTGGCAGGGTGCCTTGCGCACCATAGCGGAATGCGCCCTGTTCAGTTCCGCCGCGGTGCTGTTGACAGGGCAGACCGGGACCGGCAAGGAGCTGCTGGCGCGCATGCTGCATTCGCTCGACCCGCAGGCGCACCGGCACGAAATGATCATTGTCGATTGCACGACCCTGTCGCGCGACATCGCGGGCAGCGAATTGTTCGGCCATGAGCGCGGCGCGTTTACCGGCGCGGTCGGCATGCACAACGGCGCCATCGCCTGTGCCGATGGCGGTACGCTGTTCCTCGATGAGGTGGGTGAGCTGCCGCTGGAGCTGCAGGCGCAGTTCCTGCGCGTGCTGCAGGAAAAAGCCTACCGCCGCGTCGGCAGCACGCAGTGGCAGCGCGCCAGCTTCCGCCTGGTATGCGCCACCAACCGCGACCTGGCGCACGAGGTGGAGGCGGGCCGTTTCCGCGCGGACCTGTATTACCGCGTGGCGGCCATGACTTGCCGCACGCCGTCGCTGGAGCAGCGCCGCTCGGATATTCCGGCGCTGGTGCGGCATTTCGTCGCCAGCGTGGCCGGCGACGGCGGGCCGCCCGAGGTGTCCCCCTCGCTGCAGGACTATCTTGTCCGCCGCGCCTACAGCGGCAATGTGCGCGAGCTGTACCAGCTGGTGCTGGCCTGCATGCGGCGCTACGCCGGCGCCGGGCCGCTGTCGCTGGCTTGCCTGCCGGACGAGGAGATCGCCGCCTGGAGCAATGCGGCCGGCGCGCCGGATGCAGCGGAGACGGGGAATGCGCAGCAGCCGGACGCTCCGCTGTGGCATTCGGCCTATGTCGACGACTTTGTGCGCGCTGCGCTGCAGGCCAACGTTGGCCTGAAGGAGCTGGGAAAGATGGTGGAGGCAGCAGCGGTGCAACTGGCGCTGGACCAGTCGGAATCCATCACCGCCGCTGCCAATTGGCTGGGTGTCACGCCGCGTGCGCTACACCTGCGGAAGGCTGCCGCGCGCGGGCATGATGTGCGGCATTGAGGCCGAATATTGCGGCCGCATTGCCGCCCAGTAGCTGCGCGGCGCGCCGTTCATCGAGCTTCAGTTCCACGATCAGCTCGCGCACCTTGGCCAGTTCCACGCCGGGGTGGATCCATGGCCCGTCGGAGCCGAACAGCACCTTGTGCACGCCGGCGCGCTCGATGGCCTCGACCAGGTTGTCGAAATTGCGTACGCCGGCGGTGTCGGTGTACACATTCGGGTAACGCGCCAGGATGTCGACCAGGTTGCGCTGGTGGCGCCAGTCGTCCGCATAGCTGCCCATGTGCGGGATGATGAACTTGACGCTGCCGTAGGCCGGGGCGAACAGCCTCACCGACTCCACTTCGCCGAACACGTCGTACAGGATGGGGACCTGCAGGCGGGCCGCGACATCGCACACTTCGCGCGTGATGCGGGCATCGGCGCGATGGCATTTGATGCCGCGAAAGCCGTGCACCCGCACCGCCCGCTCCACCATCTGGCCGATGCGCCCGCGGTCGCGGGCCGCGTGCACAAAGGCCAGGGCGCTGTAGCGTTCCGGCTCGCGCTTGACGATGCCGGCCACGGCTTCATTGGCAACGGCGTAGTCGGTGTGGAAGGCGGCCCAGATCATCGTGTGCGTGATGCCGGCGCGGCGCGCCCTGGCGCTGTAGTCGCCGAGCGGGGCGCAAGTGTCCCAGGGGCCGGTAAAGCCATCTCCCGGCCCCGCGTGGCAATGGGCATCGATGATCATGGCTGCCCCATGGCCGGGTAGGCGTAGGCGTGCCGGCTGCGGAAGCCGAAGGGGGCGAACTCATTGCCTTCCCCGCCCTGCTCGCCGGGGTCGCCCGGCAGCGGCAGCGCCGTGTCGTCCAGCGCCGGCCCGGTCACGCCCCCTGCCGCCGCATCCGCCTGCGGCGCGAACTGCGGCCCGAACTGCGGCTCGGGCTGCGGGTCGAACGGCGCGGCGGCGGGCGGCCCATACGGCTGGGCATCCGGCGCTGCATGCTGGCCGGCGTCCGGGCCCGGGTAGGCAGCCGGAGGC
>JBCNOP010000370.1:0-2898 GCA_039593775.1 Pseudoduganella sp. | reverse complement strand
GCTTCGGCGTCATTGCGCGGCGCCACCTGCTCTTCTCCGCTACCATACGCCGGCGCCGGCAGCGCCTTGCGGTCCAGCTTGCCGTTCGGGTTCATCGGCATGACTTCCAGCAACACAAAGGCCGACGGCACCATGTAGTCCGGCAGGCCCGACGCCAGGTGGCGGCGCAGATTGTCCATCTCCGGCGCCTGGCCCTGGGCCGTCAGGTAGGCCACCAGTCGCTTGTCGCCCGGACGGTCCTCGCGCACCAGCACGATGGCTTCGCGCACCGCTGGATGCGCCAGCAGCGCCGCTTCGATCTCCGGCAATTCGATACGGAAGCCGCGGATCTTGACCTGGTGGTCGATGCGGCCCAGGTACTCGATCTCGCCGTCGATTTTCCAGCGCGCCAGGTCGCCGGTGCGGTACAGACGCGCGCCCTCCTCGCCGAACGGATCGGGGATGAAGCGCTCGGCCGTCAACTCCGGCCGGCCGTGGTAGCCGCGCGCCAACAGCGCGCCACCGATGCACAGCTCACCCGCCGCACCAATTGGCACCGGATTCTTATCGGCATCAAGCAGGTAGATCGCACGGCCACCCAGGGCGCGGCCAATCGGCATCTGTACCGGGTGCGGCAAGCGGTATTGAACATAAGCCGCGCAGTCGAGGCTCATCGCGGCCACGGCCGCCTCGGTCGGACCGTAGGTGTTCAGCAGACCCACGTGTGACAGTCCGGCTGCGCGCCAGGCTTTCAGTCCTTCCGGCGGCATCGCTTCACCGCCGATACTGACCTGGCGCAAGGCGCCAAATTCCCTGGCGCCTTGCACCGCCCAGTCCTGCACCACTTGGAACCAATAGGCGGTGGTGAAATCGGCCGCCGTGATCCGGTGGCGCAGGATGCGTTGGTACAGTTCTTCGCTGTCCCACAGCACGGGCCCACGCAGCACCACAGCGGCGCCGCAAGTGAGGGCCGGGAACAGTTGTTCGACGAACCCGTCGAAACTGAACGTCGAGAACTGCAGCACCCGGTCATGCGGCTGCAAGCTGTTGAAGCCACGTGCCACAGCTGCATGCGCAGCGACGGCAGCGTGGATCATCGCGACGCCTTTCGGCTTGCCGGTCGAGCCGGAGGTATACATCACATACGCCAACTGTGCGCCATGCACCGCCACGCCCGGGTTGTGCGCGGGCTGGCCCTGACACGCCACCGGGCCATCCAGCAGCAACGCGATGCTGGCATCCTCCATCATGAAAGCCAGACGTTCCTGCGGATAGTTCGGGTCTAGCGGAACGTACGCGCCCCCCGCCTTCAGGGTGGCCAGGATGGCGACGATCATGTCGGGCCCGCGTTCCATGCGGATGCCGACCCGTGCCTCGGCGCCGATGCCACTGGCAATCAGGTGGTGTGCCAGGCGGTTGGCGCGCACGTTCAGCGCGGCATAACTGATTTCCTCGTCTTCATAGACCAACGCGATGGCGTCTGGCGTAGCGACGGCCTGCGCTTCGAACGACTGGTGCAACAGCGGCAGGGAAGTTGGCACTGCCTCGCCGTTCGCCCAGTCCTTCGTCAGCAGGCGATACTCGTCCGCGTCCAGCATCGGCAAGTGACCGACACTGGTTCCTGGTGCCGCGACGACGGCCTGCAATAGGTTCGTGTAATACGCCGCAAAGCGCTGCACCGAGGCAGGGTCGAACAAATCCGTGCTGTAGCTGAGCGCCGCTTCCAGCCTGCCCTGGCGCTCAACCACGTCAAGCGACAGGTCGAAATGCGTCGTGCCATCGTCACCGGTCACCGGACTCAGGACCAGTCCGGGCAATTCGATACGGGCCGCTCCGTCATCCTGCATCAGGTTGAACATCGCCTGGAACAGTGGCGAATGCGACAGGTCGCGCTCCGGCTGCAGCGCCTCGACCAGTTGTTCGAACGGCAAATCCTGGTGCGCCTGGGCACCCAGGGCTGCGTCCTTCACTTGCACCAGCAAGTGCGCGAACGGTTGTCGCGTATCGACCTGGGCGCGCATCACCTGGGTGTTGACGAAGAAGCCGATCATGTTCTCCGTCTCGATGCGGTTGCGGTTGGCATTTGGCACACCGACGCGGATGTCGCCCTGCCCGGACAAACGGTGCAACAACACCTGGAAGGCGGCCAGCAGGGTCATGAAGAGCGTGCTGCCTTGGGCGCGGCAGAGCTGCTGCACGCCCGACGTCATCGATTCCCCGATCACCCAGCGATGGACTGCGCCCCGTCCACTTTGCAGCGGCGGCCGTGCGCGGTCGGCGGGTAGTTCCAGCACCGGCTGCGCGCCGCCCAACTGTTCCTTCCAATAGGCCAGTTGCTTGTCCAGTTCGCCGTCGGCCAGCCATTGACGCTGCCATGCGGCGAAATCGGCGTATTGCAGCACCAACGGCGGCAGGCCGGCATCGTGGCCCTCGGCCACGGCCCTGTAGCATGCGGCGAATTCGCGGGTGAAGATGCTCATCGACCAGCCATCGGAGATGATGTGGTGCATATTCACCAGCAGCATATGCTCGTCGGCGGCGAGTTTGAGCAAGCGCGCGCGCAGCAGTGGCCCAGCGGCCAGGTCGAAAGGCCGTGCTGCTTCAGCCGCAGCGATGCGGCGCGCTTCGGCTTCGCGCTGCGCCGGCGGCAGCGCCGACAGGTCGGTCAGGGGCAGCGCGATGTCCGCCTTGGCCGCAATCACCTGCTCCGGCGCCCCGCCCTGCTCGCGGAAGGTGGTACGCAGGGTTTCGTGGCGTGCGGCCAGCATGACGAAGGTCTGCTTCAGGGCAGCCACGTCCAGCGCGCCTTCCAGCCGCACGGCGGCCGGCATGTTGTAGGCGGCACTTTCCGGCTCCAGCTGTTGCAGGAACCACAGGCGCTGCTGGGCGAACGACAGCGGCAGCGGCTTGTCGCGCGGC
>JBCNOP010000037.1:0-32274 GCA_039593775.1 Pseudoduganella sp. | reverse complement strand
CACTTCACCTTGCCGATCGCTTCGGCATGTACATGTGCCTGCTCGGTTGGTACACCAACCTTTATAAGGTGTTCCTCATAAGCGAACGGATCAATATTATTCGGCATGACAGCTCCCATAGCTGCCATTATCCCGCCCCTCTGAGAGGGACGGACGCACGCTTGTTTGACGCAGATCAGTCTTACTTCAGGTAGACGCCACCGCAAATGATGATGTCTTCCTCCGGCACGCAGTACATGGTTTTCGGTTCGATCTTGCCGGACACGGGGTTGTTGAATTTATAGTCCTGCCAGAATGGCACTTTCTTCTTCGCCATCTCGACCCGCTCCTTCACGAAAGCCTTGCCGTCGACGTCTTTCAGTTCCATCAGGTTCTTGCCGATCATCTTGGCGTTGGCGCCGTGCGCACGCACGACACCATCAAGGCCATAAACGGTGAGGTACAGGTCGCGGTCGACGAACTGCCCATCCTTCTTGTCGATTTCTGCGAAGGTCTTTTCGCGCCCGTTAGCTTTCAGGTAAGCGAGGGCCTTCTTCACCATCGCCTCGGCTTCAGGCTTGGTCACCACATCCGCAGCGCTTACGAGCGGCGCTGCGCCCGCCAGGGCGGCGAGCAGGCAAATGCGAATAAACATGGGAGCCTCCTGTCTAAAGGAAGAGCACCCATGCTAGCACCAATCAAGCGGGATTAATGTCGCGCGGAGCCGACAGCAATTCCTTCATGCGCGCCAGGCGTTCGCGCGGAGACAGCACTTCCGATTCCGTCGGCGGGGCGGTGCCGACATCGAGCGCCATTTCGGCAATGAAGCGCGACACGTCGCACTGCACATGCTCGCCGCCGCGCTTGCGCTTCTTGCACCAGGTGAGCTGCAAGGTGCGCTGCGCACGCGTGATCCCCACGTACATCAGGCGCCGCTCTTCTTCGATGCGCTGCGCCAGCAATTCGACCGGCGCATCAGGGTCGCCCTTGTGCGGCAGGATGCCTTCTTCCACGCCAACCAGGAACACGTGCGGATACTCGAGGCCTTTCGACGCATGCAGCGTCGACATGCGGACCGCATCGGGCTCTTCGTCCTTCCCGTCCAGCATGGACATCAGGGCCACCATCTGCGTCAGCTCCAGCACGTTCTTTTCTTCGCCATCGCGGTCCTTGCCGCCGCGGCCGCGGTCCTTCAGCCAATTGACGAAGTCCATCACGTTGTCCCATTTGCCCTGCGCAGCACGCTCCTCGAAGGTATCGTACAGGTAGTGCTCGTAGTGCATGCCTTCCATCAGGTCGTCCAGCACCTGCGCCGCATTGTCGCCGCTGCCCGACGGGCCGGGACGCGTGGCGCGCGATTCCAGCTCCAGGATGAAGTTGCAGAAGTCCTGCAGCGGCCGCAGCTGGCGTTCGTTCAGCACCGCCTCGATGCCGCCCTTGAACACGGCCTCGAACAGCGAGCATTGCCACTTGCCCGAGAACGAGCCCAGCGCCTCCAGCGTCGATTGGCCGATGCCCCTGCGCGGCGTGGTCGCGGCGCGGATGAAGGCAGGATCGTCGTCGGGGTTCGCCATCAGGCGCAAGTAGGCCATGATGTCCTTGATTTCCGCCTTGTCGAAGAAACTCTGGCCGCCGGAAATCGTGTACGGGATGCGCTGTGTGCGCAAGGCTTGCTCGATCACGCGCGCCTGGTGGTTGCCGCGGTACAGGATCGCATAATCGGTCCACTTGTTCTTGCGCTCGAAGTGGTCGGCCGAAATCATGATCGCCACCTGCTCCGCTTCCTGCTCCTCGTTCGGCATCGAGTGCACCTTGATCGGTTCACCGATACCGAGTTCGGACCACAGCGATTTCTCGAACAGCTTGGGATTGTTCTGGATTACCGCATTGGCAGCCTGCAGGATGCGGGTGGTGGAGCGGTAATTCTGTTCCAGCTTGATCAGGCGCAGGTCGGGGAAATCGACTTGCAGCAGCGCCAGGTTTTCCATGGTCGCACCGCGCCAGCCGTAGATCGCCTGGTCGTCGTCGCCGACGGCGGTGAACATCGGCTTCTTGCCCAGGCCTGTAACCATCAGTTTCACCAATTCATACTGGCAGGTATTGGTGTCCTGGTACTCGTCGATCATCAGGTAGCGCAGGCGGCGCTGCCATTTGTCGCGCACCGTGTCGTGGTTGCGGAACAATTCCACCGGCAGGCGGATCAGGTCATCGAAATCCACTGCCTGGTAGGCAGCCAGGGTGGCGATGTAGCTGGCGTAGATGCGCGCCGACTGCGCCTCGTCTTCGGTCTGGGCCTGCTTCAGCGCTTCCTCCGGCGTCACCAGGCCGTTTTTCCACAGCGAGATGTCGTTCTGGATGCTGCGGATCAGGTTCTTGTCCGTGGTGATGGCCAGGTCCTGGACCAGCGAATAGCAATCGTCGCTGTCCATGATTGAAAAACGGTCTTTCAGCCCCAGATGGTTACATTCCTGGCGCAGGATCCGTACGCCGAGGGAGTGGAAAGTACAGACGGTCAGCAGCTTGGCCTGGCGCGGCTGCTTGAGCATCTTGCCGACCCGCTCCTGCATTTCCAGCGCTGCCTTGTTGGTAAAGGTGAGCGCGGCGATCGTGCGCGGGTCATAGCCGCGATCCTCGATCATATGGGTAATTTTTTGCGTAATAACGCGTGTCTTGCCCGAGCCGGCCCCCGCCAGTACAAGGGCAGGGCCGTCGAGATAGAGCACGGCTTCGCTCTGTGGGCCGTTCAGGCCGAACTGGGGTGCATTGGACATCCCGGCATTGTACAGAATATAGTGGTATCCATCCCCCAAATGAGCTTCGAAAAAAGCAGGCAGAAGTGTTATGAAATTTGAACATTTGATAGAAGTGAACGACCTCCTCAACCCGCTGATGGACACCATCACCCATCAGCAGTTGTGGCGCGGCCTGGTGCTGCGCGCGGAGTCGCCCAAGCTGTTCGTCCCGCACCTGGACGAGGCGGAAATCTCGGACCGCACCACGGCAGGCTTCAGCCGCCGCCTGCGCTATGGCGACGTGGTCATCGAAGACAACGTCGTGCTGCACGAACCTTATGTGGTGCGCTACAACGTGCCTGCGCAAAAGGACATCAGCGCTTCGAGCCTGACGATGACGATCGAGATGCCGCAGCCGGAGCGCCTGTACGTGCGCTTCCAGTACGACGACGGTCATGACGCGGCGACCGATGCCGCCAACGCCATGTACGACGATTTCCGCCGCTCCGCGTACCAGGAGTCGGACCTCGACACCATTCGCGTGCTGCGCGAACTGGCGAGCCAGGGCCGCCTGGATTCGACCCTGAACTGAGCTAGCAGCCGGGCGTGCAGTCCGGCACCGGCTTGGGCGGGGGCGGCGGTTTTTGCAGCTCCAGCGCCAGGTCGCGCAAGGCGGTGCGCAGGCCTTCTTCCACTACCGGGTGGTAGAAAGGCATGTCCAGCATCTGCGATACCGTCAGCCTGGCCTGGTGCGCCCAGGCCAGCAGGTGGCCGATGTGCTCTGCACGCGGCCCCACCATCTCGGCGCCGAGAAAGCGCCCGCTCCCATACTCCGCATACACGCGCAGCATGCCTTTGTTCTGCCGCATGACACGGCTGCGCCCCTGGTCGTCGAAACTGACGGAGCCAATCGCGAAGTGTTCACGGCCGTTCAACAAGGCCTTGTAGCCTGGGCCCACGGTGGCGATCTGCGGTTCGCTGAAAGTGATGGCGAGCGGCGTGCGGCGCAGGCCGGGCTTTATTTCGGGATAGCTGGCGGCGTTGGCGCCGGCGATCTTGCCCTGGTCGGCGGCTTCCGGCAGCAACGGTATTTCGGCGCTGGCATCGCCGGCGATGAATATGCAGCTATCGCCGCACTGCATGGTGTAGCGGTCGAATTTCGGTACGCCTTTCTTGTCCAGCGCCAGGCCGGTATGGTCGAGGCCGAGACCGGAAACATTTGGCGTGCGGCCCGTGGTGACCAGCACGTAGTCGAAATGTTCGGCACGTTCATCCCCCTCCGCATCGCGCGTGCGCAGTTCGAGTCCGTCGCCGGCGCGCGCAATGCCCGCAACCTCCGTGCGGAAACGGATGTCCATTTCTTCGCCCAGCGCCTGCGAGGCCGCCGCCAGCACATGCGGATCCTTGATCTGCGCCACACTGCTGCTGCGCGCGATGATCGCCACGCGCACGCCGAGGCGGTGCAGGGCCTGGCCCAGTTCGAGGCCGATCACGCCGGCGCCAATCACGGCAACGGAGCGCGGCAGATCGGTCCATTCGAACACCGCATCGCTGTTGATCACGCGCGGGCCTGCTGCCGCCCATTCGGACGGGATGTCGGGATGCGAGCCGGTAGCGATGACGACGGCTTTCGCGGCGACCTCCAGGTTGGCGCCGATCTGCAGCCGGTTGGGAGCTGTAAACCGTGCGCGCCCATGCAGCTTGTCCTCCGCCGGCATTGCGGCCACGTTCCCCAGCACGAAGCCGACAAAGCGGTCGCGCTCACTGCGCACACGCGCCATTACAGCCTTGCCGTCAACTTTCAGCCCACCGGGCTGGATGCCGAAGCCCGGCGCTTCGCGCACGGCATGCGCCGCTTCGGCCGCAGCGATGAGCAATTTGCTCGGCATGCAGCCGACGCGCGCGCAGGTAGTGCCGTGCGGGCCGTCTTCGATCAGCACCGCATGCTTGCCGGCGTTGCGCGCCGCGCGGTAGGCGCTTAGCCCGGCTGTACCGGCGCCAATCACCGCCACATCGCACTGGATGGTTTCCATCTTGCCTCCGTCATTGGTAATGCATTAGTATGACTTATCTTCTCGACCTTTGATTAAGCCCAACTTATGGAAAATCTGGACTACCGCGCGCTGGCGGTGCTGGATGCCGTTGCCAGCCATGGCAGCTTCGAAAAGGCGGCGAACGCGCTGGGCATCAGCCAGCCGGCCGTATCCCAGCGTATCAAAGCGCTCGAGGACGCGGTAGGCAGGCTGCTCATTGTGCGCGGTTCCCCCGCCGAAGCGACTGGCCTGGGCCAGCGCCTCATCTCGCATTACCGCAACGTCAAACTGATGGAGGCAGCGCTCGACATCGACCTTGGCCACGAGACCAGCATGCCTGAAATCGCGATTGCCGTCGATGCTGCGAGCCTGGCAACCTGGCTGCCTTCGGCCCTGCGTCCCTTGCTGTCGCCGCCGCGCTGCCAGCTCGATGTGGAATGCGCGGAGCGCGAGGTGGCGCTGCACCTGATGCGCGAGGGGGCGGTGTTTGGCTGCGTCGCGGCTCGGGCGGAGGTGCCTTTGCCTGCCGCTGCTGGCTCTTCTGCTACGCCGCTGGGAGCCATGAGGTATGTATGCGTGGCTGCGCCTTCCTTTGCGGGGCATTGGTTTGGCGATGGGTTCAACGTGGAGGCCTTGGCACTGGCGCCGGCCGTAGTGCACGACCGCGACCTGATGGCACGCTTCCTGGCGCGCGAGGCGGGGTATGTGCGGCCGTTCCCGCATCACACGCTGCCGCTGTCGACGGCCATGAACGATACCGTGTTTGGCGGGATGGCTTATGGCTTGCTGCCTTACCTGCAGGCGGCACAGGGCTTGTCGCAGGGGGCGCTGGTGGATTTGCTGCCGGGGCGCTATATAGATGTGGAGCTGGAGTGGCATGCGTGGGAACTGGATACGCCGTTTACGCATGCGCTTAATGAGCAGGTTGTCAGTACTGCGCGGCGCTGTCTTGTGCAGCCGTGAAAACCGGTAAACCTGGGTCAGACCCAAGGGTCTGACCCCGTCTGACCATCTGCCGCGGGCTTGGTTCTGAGCTTTTGACTTATTACGAAGGTCAAGGGCCTTGAACCAACCCCGCGGCTTCGAAACCGTTGGGGGTCTGACCCTTGGGTCTGACCCCGGTTTACCGGTTCTCAAATATCAACCGGATCCACTTCAAGCGACCACTTGATGCGCGTCTTCTGCTCGCGCAGCGCCTGCATCCACTCTTTCAGGAAAGCCTGCAAAGCCGGCCGTGACGGCGACTCCACCAGCAGCTGCGCGCGCTCCATATTATGGACACGCGCCATGCTCATCGGAATCGGATCATTGATCGTGATGCCCCCATGCTGCACCAGGTCGCGCGCACCGCGCAGGAATTCCAGTGCCAGCTCCAGTTCGCGCGCCTCCGCGCGCAGGATCGCCTGATACAGGTAAGGCGGCAATCCCGCCACTTCCCGCTCGCCAAGCAGCGAATTGGCAAAGTAGTCGTAATCATGCGCCACCAGCGCCGAGAACAGCGGGTGCTCCGGATAGCTGGTCTGCACCAGCACCTCGCTCTCGCTGCCGCCCTGGCGTCCGGCGCGGCCCGCCACCTGCATCAATTGCGCGAACAGCCGCTCGCTGGCGCGGTAATCCTGCGAAAACAGCGAACTGTCGGGATTCATGATGCCCACCAGCGTCAGGTTCTTGAAGTCGTGGCCCTTGGCGACCATCTGCGTGCCGACCAGGATATCCACCTCCTGCCGGTGCACGCTGTCAAACGCTTCCTGCGCGCTGCCTTTGCGGCGCGTGCTGTCGGCATCGATGCGCAATATCCGCGCTTGCGGGAACAACTCCTGCAAGCTCTCTTCGATGCGCTGCGTGCCGCGCCCCAGCGGCTGCAGGTCAATATTTCCGCACGTCGGGCAATGGCGCGGGATGCGCATCTCAAGGCTGCAATGATGGCAGCGCAGGCGGTAATCCGATTTATGCAGCACCATCGTCGCGGTGCAGCGTTTGCACTCGCTGACCCAGCCGCATGACTCACACGTAATCACCGGCGAATAGCCACGCCGGTTCAGGAACAGCAAGGACTGTTCGCCACGCTCCATGCGCTGCCTGATCGCCTCCACGAGCTGCTCGGTCAAGCCTTCCTGCCCGCGACGGCGCGAGGTGTCGATCAGCTTGACGGAAGGCAGCACCGCCTGCTGCACCGCGCGTTCACGCAATTCCAGCTTGCGGTAGCGGCCTTTCAGCGCGTGGTGCCAGCTTTCCAGCGACGGCGTAGCAGAACCCAGCACTACCGGTATCTGGAGCTGGTGCGCGCGCCACACGGCCAGGTCGCGTGCGGAATAACGCAAGCCTTCCTGCTGCTTGTACGAAGGATCGTGTTCTTCGTCGATCACGATCATCTTCAGGTTTGGCATCGACGCGAGGATGGACAGGCGTGTGCCGAGCACAATGCGCGCCTTGCCCTCATGCGCCGCCAGCCAGTGCAGCATGCGCTCGCCTTCCGACAGGCGGCTGTGCAAGGTGGACAGCATCACGCCGGGGAAGCGGTTGCGGATATTCGTTTCGAGTTGCGGCGTCAGGTTAATCTCGGGAACCAGCACCAGCACCTGGCCCTGCGGCTCGCGCGCCAGCACTTGTGCACAGGCCTGCAGGTAGACCTCCGTCTTGCCGCTGCCGGTCACGCCATACAGCAGGAAGGGCGCGAAGCCCTGCGCGCCGACGATGGCGTCGGCCGCCGCCTGCTGGCCGGCATTCAGCGCCGGAACATTGGCCGGCGCCGGGTCATGCGGTTCTGCCAGCTTGGCCAGCTTCTTGATCGAGCGATCCAGTGCAACGGTGCTGGTCACGCGCAGGTTCTTGGGCAGGCCGGGCAAGGCCACCTCGCCCAGCGGGCGCTGGTAGTACTCGGCAGCAAAGCCGGCCAGCGCCAGCCATTGCGGGGACAAGGGAGCCAGCTGGGTTCGCACCGCCAGCGCCGCTTTCAGCTTCTCCTCGGGGACATCCGTTTCTTCAAGGATATCCACAATGAGCCCAACTACTTCGCGCGGGCCAAAAGGGACCATTGCCAATTGTCCTACACGCGGTCGCTCTGATATTTCGCAAACCCAGCGGTAGTCAAAGACCGCGTTCAGCGGCGTGTCCAAGGCAATTCGGAGAATGCAGTGCGCCATCCAGGGCCATCAATCGAGGGTTTTTCAACTATCCACAGAAACTGGGGATAACTTTGTGAACAAAGGGGCTGGAATCCTGAGCAAGCACTAACCTCCAGCTTGCAATCTGGGGAAACCCAGCAAAAGCGCTTGATTTTTCCCCTTTTAATTCAACTACTTACAAGAGCCATCCTAGGAGAGCCAGAAAGCGCATATTTTTCCACGCTCTGTGCATAAGTGCACCATTTAAGGAGCAGTTTTTCCCCGAAATCAAGCGTTTTTTACAGCTTTTTCAGTGGAAAACGTGCCTGGTGCGCCACAACATCAAGCCAAGCATTGTACACAGGCAGGCGCTGCAAGGTTTGTGTTTCCGCAAGCGTTTTCGACACCTAAAGTCTTATCGAAATATCATGCAACGCAGCATAACGCTAAGACAATTCCTACAAATTCCTACTAAGTGCCGGTTTACAAAGTACTTTTGACTTTTTTCCACAGTTTTTGTGGATAACTTTGTGGAGAATGACCCAACAAGCTCGCTTTCACCTTGGGATAAGGTTTACAAAAGCCAAAACATTGACAAAAGCAGTAAAAAATAAGCCTTTAAAAATCAACTAGTTGCGAATGCGCTGAGAGGGAAGCATTCGCTGCTGCCTCTTATTTCCGCAGTAAAAATTTTTGTGTATAAGTCGCTTCTGCACGAAATAAAAAAGGGCGCCGTAGCGCCCTTTGAACCGGGACTACAATTTCAGCCGCCGCGCAGCTTGCGGCTATGGCTGTGGACAGTTTCCACCAGCACCGTCACCGATTCCGGCGGGGTGAACTGGGAAATGCCGTGGCCCAGGTTGAATACATGGCCTGTATTGTGCGGGCCGTAGGAATCCAGCACGCGTCGCACTTCGGCCGCGATCTGCTCCGGATTGGCGAACAGGATGGCCGGGTCAATATTGCCTTGCAGGGCCATTTTATGGCCCACCAGTTCGCGAATCTTGCCGATATTGGCGGTCCAGTCCAGGCCCATGGCGTCGGCGCCGATCGCAGCGATTTCCTCAGCCCAGTGGCCGCCGCCTTTGGTGAACACAATGGCTGGGATTTTCACGCCATCTTTTTCACGCTTCAGCAGGCTTACGACCTGCTGCATGTATTTCAGCGAGAACTGCTGGTAGGCGCCATCGGCCAAGGCACCGCCCCAGGAGTCGAAGATCATCACAGCTTGCGCGCCGGCATCGATCTGGGCATTCAGGTATTCGGCGACCGCGCGGGCATTCACATCCAGGATGTGGTGCATCAGGTCCGGGCGCGAATACATCATCTTCTTAATGGTGTGGAATTCGCGCGAACCCTGGCCTTCTACCATATAGCAGGCCAGCGTCCATGGGCTGCCGGAGAAGCCGATCAGCGGCACGCGGCCATTCAGCTCGGTGCGGATCTGGGTAACGGCCTTGAATACATAGTCCAGCGAGCCGGCTGGCGGCAGTTGCAGCGCTTTGACGTCTTCCTCAGTTTTCAGCGGGCGCTCGAACTTGGGGCCCTCGCCTTCCACGAAGTACAGGCCCAGGCCCATTGCGTCGGGCACCGTCAGGATGTCGGAGAACAGGATGGCCGCATCCAATGGATAACGGTCGATCGGCTGCAGCGTGACTTCGGTTGCCAAGTCAGGATTGGTTGCCAGGCCCATGAAGGAGCCCGCCTTCTGGCGCGTAGCGCGGTATTCAGGCAGGTAGCGTCCTGCCTGGCGCATCAGCCACACCGGGGTGTATTCGGTCGGCTGGCGCAGCAGCGCACGCAGGAAGGTGTCGTTCTTCAGCTGGGCAAATTGTGGCATGAAAGACAATCTAAAGCAGGTAGAAAGGCGTTATTATCGCATCCCTGCCCAGTTTTTTATGCGTTTTGGAGCGCTCATGACATCCACCTCCACCGCGCCGTTTGGCGCCTGGCCATCGCCGATCAGCGCCGAGATGGTTGCTGCGGGCGCTACGCCGCTGTCTTCGGTCGTCCTGGACGGAGCGGATATTTACTGGCTGGCCGGCCGCGCGGCCGAGGCGGGGCGCACCACCCTGATGCGCCGGCCCGGCCCCGCGGCTGCCGCCGAAGTAACGCCGATGCCTTTCAACGTACGTAATCGCGTCCATGAATATGGCGGCGGCGCCTACGCGGTGGCGAATGGCGTGGTGGTGTTCTCGCACCATGCCGATAACCGCCTGTACCGGCTTGCCCCCGGCGGCGCGGCAGAGGCCTTCACCTCGCCGGGCCGGCAGCGTTTTGCCGATTTCGTGTTTGACCACGCGCACGAGCGGCTGATCGCAGTACGGGAGCAGCACCCGGAAGACGCAGCCTCGCATGAGCAGCCGGTGAATACCATTTGCGCGGTAGGCTTTGACGGCGGCGAGCGCGTGCTCGTCATGGGAAACGACTTTTACTCGTCGCCGCGCTTGTCGCCGGATGGCCGCCGCCTGGCATGGCTGTCGTGGGACCATCCGCGCATGCCGTGGCAGGGCACCGAGCTGTGGGTGGCGGAGGTGGAGGCCGATGGCCGGCTTGGCACGCCTGTGCGTGTAGCCGGCGGGCCGCAGGAGTCGATCTGCCAGCCGGAATGGTCGCCGCAGGGCGTGCTGCACTTCGTGTCCGATCGCGGCGGCTGGTGGAACCTGTACTGCCTGCGCGAGGGCGCGGGCAACTCGGCCAGTGCAGTCGAGGCGCTGTGCCCGATGGCGGCGGAGTTTGCGACGCCGCACTGGACCTTCGGCAATTCGCTGTACGGCTTCGGCGCGGGCGGCGAGATCGTGTGCAGCTATATTGAACAAGGCGTCAGCAAGCTGGCGCGCCTGCGCGCTGGCAGCACGGTGCTGGACCCGATCGCCACGCCATACCAGGAAATCCGCGAACTGCGCGTGGGCGACGGCTGCGTAGTCGTGCTGGCAGGCAGCCCGACCATCGCGACGGAGATTGCCCGCATCGACCTGGCGACCGGCGAGCGCGAAGTGCTGGAGCGCTCGATTGGCGAGCTGCCAGCGCTGGGCTACCTGTCCGTCCCCGAAAGCATCAGCTACCCAAGCGCCAATGGCCGCACCGCCTACGCCTTCTTCTACCCGCCCGCCAACCAGGACGCGCGCGCGCCGGCAGGCGACAAGCCGCCAGTCATCGTGATCAGCCACGGCGGCCCGACCGGCATGGCAGCCAGCACCCTGAGCCTGAAGACGCAATTCTGGACCAGCCGAGGTTTCGGCGTGCTGGACGTGAATTACGGCGGCAGCACCGGCTTCGGCCGCGCCTTCCGCGACGCGCTGAAAGGCCAATGGGGCATCGTCGACGTTGAAGACTGCATCGCCGGCGCCCGCCACCTGGTGGCGCAAGGCCTGGCAGACGGCGAACGCCTGATCATCCGCGGCAGCAGTGCAGGAGGCCTGACGACGCTGTGCGCATTGACCTTCCACGATGTGTTCAAGCTTGGGGCCAGCTATTACGGCGTGTCTGACCTGAAAGGGCTGGACGACGATTCGCACAAATTCGAGTCGCACTACAACGAATACCTGATCGCGCCCAAGGCCCAAGCCGAGGCTGTGTACGCTGAGCGCTCCCCGATCAACCATACCGGCCGCCTGTCGCGCCCCATGATCTTTTTCCAGGGCCTGGACGACAAGGTGGTGCCGCCGCAGCAATCGGAAGCCATGGTGAACGCCTTGCGCCAGCGCGGCATTCCGGTCGAATACGTTGAACTGGAAGGCGAAGGCCACGGCTTCCGCAAGGCCGACACCATCGTGCGCACACTGCAGGCGGAACTGGACTTCTACCAACGCATGTTTGGCTTGCGCGGATGAGCGACACCCTGCTGGCGGAATTCGAAGCCCTCGAACAGCCCGAAAAAGCCATCCTCGCCCTGCTGGCACTGGTAGGCGACCCGGTCGGCCGCACCGCCGTCCTCGACCACATGGTCGCTGCCGGCATCAATGACACGAACGGCCAGCCTTTCACCACCCTGACGCTGGACGACCCGCTGCTCAAGCTGGAGCGCCTCGCGTTCACCACCGCCGTAATGGGGCGCGGCTACGTCTGCAACGCCCGCCTGCGCTGGCCCGCGATCCGCGCCGCCATCGGCGCCCACCTGCTGGACGATATCTGCAAGGCCTACGAGTCGCTGAACCCGATGCGCCAGAGCTGGAACGGCGCCTACGAGCCGCGCAGCTACCGCCACGGCGTGGCGCGCTTGCGCATGGCCATGCTGCGCGGCCGCCCGCCACAAGACGTCATGCCGCTGCTGGCCGCCTGCATGGTGTGCTACGAGGCGGCGCAACTGCATCCCATAGTCGACATCTTCTCTCGCCCTTTCGAGGCGGGGATGCTGCTGCTGGTGCATCCGGCATTGCAGGACGACGTGCTGATGCTGCTGGTCCAGCACACGCAGCGCGAGCCAGGGCTGGCGCCACTGGTACGCGGCTATGCGGAGCGCCACCTGCAGCGGCGCCAGGCGGCGGAACAGGAAGCCAGCCCGGCATTGCGCCTGGCGATGGCGGAACACGCGATCCTGTGCGGCAGGCTGGCCGATGCCATGCGCTACCTGGAAGGGATGGACGGTGCGCTGGCACAGTGTTTCTCCAGCGCTGTGCTGGTGCTGCGCGGCGACGTGACGGCGGCAATCACGGGCTTTGAAGCCGCCCTGAAGTCAATCCGCCGCGAGTCGGGCAAGCGCAAGCACCTGTTCCAGGGCATCGCCGGCCACCTGTACGTGCTCGCCCTGCTCCGCAGCGGCGACGCCAAGCACCTGAAATCGGCGGAAAGCTATCTTGACGTGGCGGTGCATGCCCAGCACAACGCCGACAGCGCGGTCTACCAGCAATTGAGCATGCTGCGCCAAATCCGAGCCGGCACCATGCAGGCCGACCTGGTCACACAGCGCGCCTGGGAAGCGCCGCTGCAGGCGCAAATGTTCCAATGCATGCTGTATTACTGGCTCGCGCTGCCGCAACTCAAGCAGCGCCGCGCCGAACTGCAAGACTTGTCGCAGGCAGCGGAAGCAGCCGGCTTCATGCTGCTGGCAGGCGGCGCAGAGAGCCTGCTGGGGCACCTTGGGGACGAGGCAGCGGCAGGGCGCGCGGCAGCTTTGCGCGAGCAGCTTGGTTTCAGCGACATGGCTACCTGGTTCGAGCGCCAGGAAGCCTGGCAGCGCCAGTTGGCGGCCCTGATCAACCTGCAGCAGGGCAGTACCGAGACCGGCGGCGAAATGCGCCTGGTGTGGGCGATCAGTTATGGCGAGCGCCAAGGCATCGCCGAAATCGAACCGCGTGAACAGAAGCGAGACATACGCGGCGCCTGGGGCAAGGCGCGCCCCGTTGCTCTGAAGCGCCTGCGCGACGACGCGGCGCAGATGGAATTCCTGACGCCGCAGGACATGCGCGTCGCCAGCGCCATCATGCCGTCGCGCCAGGCCTATTCTTCCGGCCTGCGCTACGACATCGACATTGACCAGGCGGTGCTGGCACTGGTGGGCCATCCGCTGGTGTTCTGGATGGATGCGCCGGATACCCGCGTCGAATTGCTGGCCGGCGCGCCGGAACTGCTGATCCGCACCCACCAGGGCCAGTTGCACCTGGCGCTGCACCCCGCGATCGAAAACCTGAATGCCAATGTGATTGTGGTGCGTGAAGCGCCAAACCGCCTGCGCGTCGTCAGCGTGCAGGACGAGCACCGCCGCATCGCAGCCATTGTCGGTGACGGGCTGACCGTGCCTGAACACGCCAAGGACCAGGTATTGAAGGCAATCGGCGCCGTGTCCTCGATGGTCACCGTGCAATCGGACATCGGCGGCGGTGCAGCCAATACCGAGCAATGCGACGCCGATCCGCGCCTGCACATCCACCTGCTGCCTTACCAGCAAGGCTTGAAGATGCAGATCCAGGTGCGCCCGCTGCGCGATGCCGGGCCTTACTACGCGCCCGGTGCCGGCGCCGAGAACGTGATTGCAGACGTCAATGGCCGTTCCGTGCAGGCGCGCCGCAGCCTGGCCGGTGAACGCGATGCGGAACGCCAATTGGTGCTCAAGTGCGAAGTACTGGAGCAGGCCACCGAGGAGCATGGCGAATGGCTGCTGGGCGAGCCCGCGCTTTGCCTGCAGTTGCTGGCCGAATTGCAGGAGCAAGGCGCCGACAAGGTGGTGCTGGCATGGCCGGAGGGTGAAGCTTTCCGCCTCACCAAACCGGTGTACACCAAGCAGCTGCGCCTGAACATCAAGAGCAAGAAGGACTGGTTTGCCGCCAGCGGCCAACTGGTGGTCGACGAAGACCGCGTGCTGGACCTGCGCTCGCTTCTGGACATGATCCGCGCCAGCAAGAGCCGCTTCATCGCACTGGGCGACAAGGAATTCCTCGCGCTGTCGGAAGAACTGCACCGCCGCCTGTCCGAACTGGCCACCTACGGCGAGGATGACGACGCCGGCATGAAAGTGCACCGCCTGGCAGCCTTCGTGCTGGAAGAACTTGCCAACGACGTCGGCATGGTGGAGGCGGATGCGATGTGGCGCGAGCATTTACAACGCATTGAAGCCAGCGCCAGCTACACGCCGCAACTGCCAAGCACCCTGCAGGCCGAACTGCGCGACTACCAGTTGGCCGGCTTCGAATGGCTGGCGCGTCTCGCACACTGGGGTGTGGGCGCCTGCCTGGCCGACGATATGGGCCTGGGCAAGACCTTGCAGTCCCTTGCCCTGGTCCTGCTGCGCGCGCCCCAAGGACCGACGCTGGTCGTGGCCCCGACCTCGGTTTGCCTGAACTGGGCCAGCGAGGCAGCACGCTTCGCGCCAACGCTAAACGTCAAAATGTACGCCACCGGCGACCGCGACGACATCGTCAGCAATGCCGGCCCGTTCGACCTGGTGATCACCAGCTACGGCCTGCTGCAACTGGAATCCGAGCGCTTCACCAAACCGAAATGGCACACTATCGTTCTGGACGAGGCGCAGAACATCAAGAATGCAGCGACCAAACGCTCGCAGGCCGTCATGGCGCTGAAGGGCGACTTCAAGATGGTGGCCACCGGCACCCCGCTGGAAAACCACCTCGGCGAGCTGTGGAACCTGTTCCGCTTCATTAATCCCGGCCTGCTGGGCAGCCATGAGCAGTTCAACCTGCGCTTTGCCGGCCCGATCGAACGCCAGCAAGACCACCGCGCAGAAGTCGGCGCGCGCAATCGCCTGCGCCGCCTGATCGGGCCTTTCGTCCTGCGCCGGACCAAGGCCCAAGTGCTGACCGAACTGCCGGCACGCACGGAGATCGTGCTGGAAGTAGACCTGTCGCCGGAAGAAACCGCGCTGTACGAATCGCTGCGCCGCGAGGCGCTGGAAAACCTGGCCTCGATCGAAGGGCCTGCGGACAGGAAGTCGATGCAGATCCTGGCGGAGATCATGAAACTGCGCCGCGCCTGCTGTAATCCCAACCTGGTGGCGCCTTCGCTGCGGCTCGAGTCGAGCAAGCTGGCAGCCTTCGCGCGCCTGCTGGAAGGCTTGCTGGAGAACCGCCACAAGGTGCTGGTATTCAGCCAGTTCGTTGATCACCTGTCGCTGATCCGCGCCCACCTGGACCGCAATGGCATCCGCTACCAATACCTCGACGGCAGCACGCCGATGGCTGCGCGCAAACAGTCAGTGGACGCATTCCAGGCAGGCGAAGGCGATGTGTTCCTGATCAGCCTCAAGGCTGGGGGTGTTGGCATCAACCTGACCGCGGCCGACTACGTCATCCACATGGACCCGTGGTGGAATCCCGCCGTGGAGGATCAGGCGTCCGACCGCGCGCACCGCATGGGGCAGCTGCGGCCGGTCACCATCTACCGCCTGGTGGCGCGCAATACAATTGAGGAGGGCATCGTCGAACTGCACGGCCATAAGCGCGAGCTGGCCGACAGCCTGCTCGATGGCAGCGATACCGCTGCGCGCATGACGGCTGAGGACATGCTGGCCATGCTGAACGAAGGCCTGCGACGCTTCTGAGAGGAGACGCCATGCAACTGACATCACTTTTGTCCCGCGCCGCGGCGATCGCTGCGCTGGGGACGTTCAGCCTGGCGGGTGTGCCCCGCCAAGCAACTGCAGCCACGCCGGAAACGGCAACTGCGCCCGCCGTTGCTGCCTGTCCGGCCGCGGCGCTGCGAAACGCCAAAGCGGGCAAATGGCAGGTCGACGACAACGCCCGGCGCCAGGCGCTGGCACTGGAGGCGGTTTCGTGCCTCTCCTCGCCTGATCCCGCCGAGCGCGACGAACTGGCCTTCGAAGCCCTGCAAGCCTGGATGCGTGCCGATAAGCTGGAAACCGCCACAGTGCAGGAGTTGCGCACCCGCCTGGCAGCGCAACTGCAAGCACCTGACCCTCAAGGTTTCGCACGCCCCTTCGCCGCGCTGGTGCTGGCCGATGTGGCGCGCGTCGACCGCATCAAACCGTATCTTTCGGCCGAACAGCGTGCGCAACTGGTCGGCGCCACGACAAATTACCTGCGCAGCGTGAACGACTACCGCGGCTTCGACGAAAAGCAAGGCTGGCGCCACGGTGTGGCACACGCCGCCGACATCATGCTGCAGCTCTCGCTCAACCCGGCGCTCGGCCGCGCCGAGCACGAGCAGATATTGGCAGCCATCGCCAGCCAGGTCGCACCGCAAGGCGAGCATTTCTACCACTACGGCGAAGGCGAACGCCTGATGGCCCCCATCTTCTACCTGTCGCGCGCCAAGACGCTGGAATGCAGTGACTGGGACCGCTGGTTCGCCCGCCTGGCAGCGCCGCCCGCATCGGCCAGCACGCAGCAGGCAATCCTGGCCCGCAAGAACAACCTGAACGGCTTCCTGCAGCCGCTGTACATCAACATCAGCGAAAGCAAAGACGAAGCACAGCGCAACTGCCTCAAGCCCCTGGTACTGCGCGCATTGAAGCAGGCAGCCGCATGAACGCACAGCAGGCATCGGCCTTCGTAGAGCATCACGGTGTCGTGCTGGTGTCCGCACGCGGCAACGTGCCAACGCTGACGGAAGCCATCGTCGGCGCACCGATCAAGGGCAGCTGGTGGGGCCACCCCGAGGGAAAGCGCATTTTCGCTGTGATAAGCGAAGTGCAGGAGCATGACGACATCCTGGTGTGCCGCCTGTTGGCAGGAAAGCTGACGCTGGTACACCGCCGCCTGTGGCCTGCCGTGGCAGCACTGGCGGGCGAACTGCCGGCGGAAGCAATAGCGCGGGTACGGCAGGTACACACTGCCAGCGGCAAGCACGTCAACGAAGAAGTCCCTTTCCCGCAATGGTTGCCGCCCGATGCGGCCACGGCGGCCACCGGACTTGACCCCGTCCGGGCGCGGGAGGCACTCGGCTTGTGATAATCTCCCACGCTGCACTAGCAAGAGGTTGAAATATGATGAAGACCAAGATCGCCCTCGCCGCGATGATGTTGAGCCTGGCCCTGTCGCCAGCCGACGCCGCGACGAAGAGCAAGAAATCCAATGCGCCGGCAAAGACTGCCGTCAGCAAGAAGTCCAGCAGCAGCAAAGGCAAGACGAGCAAATCGTCGTCCAAATCCACCAAGGGCGGCAAGGCCGGTAAATCGAAAGCGGATCAGGCCAAACCGGCAGTTGCCAGCAAGCCGCTGCCTGCTGAGCGCCGCCAGGACAAGGCTTTCGACAGCCAGGCCAACCAGTTCCTCGGCGCGTTGTGGCGCGTCGATCCCGAGACCGCTATCTCCGTTGGCAAGTACGACACCGCGGCACAACTGACCATTCCGGACCAGGCTTACCGCGACCAGCAGCTTGCCTTTATCAACGAATGGCTGGAAAAGTTCGGCAAGATCGACGCCAGGCAGCTATCGCCGAAACAGCGCAGCGACCTTGTCCTGCTGCAGAACAAGCTGAACTCGGACCGCTGGTACCTGACCACCTTCCGCGAATGGGAGTGGAACCCGGCCATCTACAACATCGCCAGCCCGATCGATTTCGTGCTGAACACTGAATATGCGGCACGGCCGCAGCGCCTGCGCACGCTGCTGCGCCGTATCGCCGGCGTGCCGGCGTATTACGAAGCAGCGCGCAACAACATCAAGAACCCGACGCGCGAACATGTGAAGCTCGCTATCGACCAGGCGCCGGGCGTACTTGCGGTGCTGTCCGACCTGGACAAGCAGGCGCAGGATTCGATCCTGAACGCCAATGAAAAAAACCTCTATGCACAGCGCATTGCAGCAGCCAAGATGGCTGTGGAGGCTTATGCCGCCTGGCTCGGCGAGCTGGATAAATCGCTGGCCGTCAGCGGCGCGCGTTCCTTCCGCATCGGCAAAGAGATGTATGAAGCGAAGTTCGGCTACGACATCCAGTCCGGCAGCAATGCCGAGCAGACTTACCAGAAAGCGCTGGCGGCCCGCGAACAACTGCTGTCGAACATGGACCGCATTTCGGACGACCTGTGGCCGAAGTACCTGGCCGACAAGGCCAAACCGTCGGACCGCTTCGCCAAGATCGGCATGATGATCGACAAGCTGTCGGCCAACCATGTGGCGCGCGAGGAATTCTTCCCTGAAATCCGCCGCCAGATCCCTGTGCTGCAGGACTGGGTCGTGAAGAACGACTTGCTGACACTGGACCCGAACAAGCCGCTGGTGGTGCGTGAAACGCCTGCTTACCAACGTGGCGTGGCAGGCGCCAGCATCGAAGCGCCGGGCCCTTACCGCCCGCAAGACCGCACCTACTACAACGTGACACCGCTGGACGATGCCACGCCCGAGCAGGCCGAATCCACGCTGCGCGAGTACAACCACTGGATCCTGCAGATCCTGAACATGCACGAGGCGATTCCTGGCCACTATGCGCAGCTTGTGTACGCCAATAAGTCACCGTCGATCGTGAAGTCGATCTTCGGCAATGGCGCAATGGTGGAAGGATGGGCAGTTTACAGCGAACGCATGATGCTGGAATCGGGCTACGGCAACAACGAGCCTGAGATGTGGCTGATGTACTCGAAGTGGAACCTGCGCAGCGTCACCAACACCATCCTCGATTACAGCGTGCACGTGCAGGGCATGACGGAGCAGGAAGCAATTGACCTGCTGACGCGCCAGGCCTTCCAGACCGCTGCCGAAGCGAAGGAGAAATGGCGCCGTGCACAGCTCACCTCCGTGCAGCTCACCAGCTACTTCTCCGGCTACTCGGAAATCATGGAACTGCGCGAACAGCGCCGCGCTGCCTTGGGCAGCAAGTTCTCGCTGAAAGACTTCCACGAAGACTTCCTGAGCTACGGCAGCGCACCTGTGCGCGTGATCAAGGAGCTGATGCAGTAACCGGTTTAGGCTGCTCCCATGCCCCGCGCCCACCGCGGGGCGCTTCTGCTACTATGAAGAAGGAGTGGCCATGACCATGCCGATCCAGTTTGATACAGCTCAATACGTCAAAACGTTGATTGATGCGGGAATACCTCGCCAGCAGGCCGAGGCGCACGCAGATGCGCTAAAGGCTACGCTGAGCCAACCCGTGGCAAATGACTCCGACTTGGCGATACATCGTGCTGAACTGCATGCGATGTTTGCGGAGCATGAGGCAAAGATGATCAGGCTGATTGACGAGCGGCTCAGCGCAAAGCTTCGCCCCGTCTATATCTGGCTCGGCATCATGACGGTCATGCAAGCCATCACGATGACCAAACTGTTCCTTTAGTCGGCTTTCTCTTCCGGTGCGGTGGTTGCCTTGACGAACATCGGCGACAGGATCACGCCAATCTCGAACAGCAGCCACATCGGGATGGCCAGCGAGAATTGGCTGACGACATCAGGCGGAGTCACAATGGCAGCGATCACGAAGGCAGCCACGATCACATAACCGCGCCACTCCTTCAGCTTCGCCACAGACACCAGCCCCATACGCACCAGCACCACCACCACCACCGGCACTTCAAACGCGCAGCCGAAGGCCAGGCACATCGACATGACGAAGTCGAGGTAATTCTCGATATCCGGCATTACCGCAATCGAGGACGGCGACACCTGGTTGATGAAGGCGAACACTTTGCCGAACACCAGGAAGTAGCAGAACGCCACGCCCGCCATGAACAAGGTGGAAGAGGCAATTACCAGCGGCGCCACCAGGCGCTTCTCGTGCGTGTACAGGCCGGGCGCTACGAAGGCCCACATCTGGTACAGCACCCACGGCAGCGACAGGATAAAGCCGAACAGCAGCGTCACCTTCATCGGCACCAGGAAGGGCGAGATCACGCTGGTGGCGATCATCTTCGAGCCCACTGGCATGGCGGCGATCATCGGTGCGGCGATCAGGTCGTAGATCCTGGAGGGGCCGATGCCGAAGCCGATCAGGGCCGTCACCACCGCGATGCCGATGCTGGCCTTGACCAGGCGATCGCGCAGCTCAACCAGATGGCTGATGAAGGTCTCTTCGACGGGTTCTTGTTGACTCATTTAGAAAAACGATGCGGTTTTGCGGCTGCCGGGGCGGTGGCGTTTCATGCGCGCCGCGCCGGAGATGACGTGGGTGCGGACGCCGGCCTGCTGCTTGTACCACAGCGGCACGGCCGAACTGCGCACCACGCGCTTGCGGCGGAAGTCCTTGGCCTTGCGCGCCATGTCTTCGCTGGTCGGGGTGTACAGGTCGAGCGATGGCGTCGTCATTGGCTCGTCGCGCAACACCGACTCCACCTCCGCGATATCCTTGCCGATGGAGTTTTCCATCTCGTCCTTGAAAGTGCTGGCAGCTTCCTCGGCCTGCTTGCGCAGGTTCTTCAGCTCGTCCAGCTCCATTTCGCGCGAGACTTCGGATTTGACGTCGTTCAGGTAACGCTGGGCACGGCCGTACAGCGTCCCGGCCATGCGCGCCACCTTGGGCAGCTTTTCAGGACCGATGACGACCAGGGCCACTACCCCGATGACGGCGATTTTGGTGAGACCGAGGTCGATCATTGCCGATTACTGCTTGTTCTTTTCCTTGGCTTCGACTTCGATCGTGCCTTTGTCGGTCACCTGAGCTGGTGGAGGTGCAGGCTTGTCTTCATCCGCGCCCTTGACGCCATCCTTGAAGCCCTTGACGGCTTTGCCCAGGTCGGAGCCGATATTGCCCAGTTTCTTGGTGCCGAATACCAGCATCACGATGACGAGGACAATCAGCCAGTGCCAAATGCTAAAGGAACCCATTACAAAACCCCTAAAAAATCGTTAGTTTGGACAGTATACGCGAAGCGCACGCCGTCATGTGCTTGTCATAACCTCAAGTCCGCATGCCGCGCCATGGACGCGGGCCGCCGTACAGGTGCATATGCAGGTGGTACACCTCCTGGCCGCCATCCGGACCGCTGTTGATCAGGGTCTTGTAGCCGCGGGAAGGGGTGCCATCTGCCTCGTAAGTGACGGCAATATCATGCTGCTCAGCCAGTTGCGGCACCAGCGCCAGCATCTTGCCCAGCAGGGCCGTATGCTCCGGCTTGCAGTCGGACAAGGTCGACAGGTGCAGTTTCGGGATGATCAGCAAGTGTACCGGCGCGGCCGGGTGGATGTCCTTGAACACCATCAAGTCGTCGTCTTCGTGCACCACGGTCGACGGGATCTGTTTTGCTGCAATCTTGCAGAACAGGCAATTTTCCACTTTTATTCCTTACGGGATGCTTTTTCTTCCAGGCCGGACAAGCCTTCGCGGCGCGCCAGCTCATCGAGTACCTGCTGTGGCGACAAATCGAATTGCGCCAGCAGCACCAGCGAATGGAACCACAGGTCGGCGCATTCGTACAGCACTTTCGACGCATCGCCGCTCACGCGGGCGTCTTTCGCCGCCATCACGGTCTCGGTGGCTTCCTCGCCGATCTTTTTCAGGATCGCATCGTCGCCCTTGGAAAACAGCTTGGCCACGTAGGACGATGACGGATCGCCGCCCTTGCGCGATTCGATGGTGGCCGCGACGCGGTCCAGTACATTGTTCATTTCTTCTCTTCCGCGTAAATCTCGGCCGGGTCTTTCAGCACCGGCTCGGTGTTCTGCCAGTCGCCATTCTCGAACTTGTTGAAGAAGCAGGAGTGGCGGCCGGTATGGCAGGCGATATCGCCTTCCTGTTCAATCTTCAGCAGCACCACGTCCTCGTCGCAATCGAGGCGGATTTCCAGCACTTTCTGCACGTGGCCGGACTCTTCGCCCTTGTGCCACAGCTTCTTGCGCGAACGGCTCCAGTAGACGGCCTCGCCCAGCTCCACGGTCTTGTAGAGCGCGTCCCGGTTCATCCACGCGAACATCAGCACATCATTGCTGCCGGCTTCCTGTGCGATGACAGGCACCAGGCCATGCTCGTCCCACTTCACCTTGTTCAGCCATTTGGCTTTGGCGACATTAGCTGCAATTGCGGTAGCCATTGTGTGTTCCCCGAAGTTTAAGAAAGGCGCATTGGAATGCCTTGCGCCGCCATGAATTGCTTGGCTTCCTGCACGGTGTGCTGGCCGTAGTGGAAGATGCTCGCTGCCAGCACCGCGTCGGCGTGGCCCAGCTTGACGCCGTCGGCCAGGTCTTGCAGGCCGCCCACGCCGCCCGAGGCGATCACCGGAATGTTGACCGCGTCGCTCACGGCGCGGGTCAGGCCCAGGTCGAAACCGGACTTGGTGCCGTCGCGGTCCATGCTGGTCAGCAGCAGTTCGCCGGCGCCCAGTTCGGCCATCTTGCGCGCCCACTCGACTGCATCGAGGCCGGTCGCGTTGCGGCCGCCGTGGGTAAAGACTTCCCACTTGCCGGGCGCCACGTTCTTGGCGTCGATCGCCACCACGATGCACTGGCTGCCGTGCTTCTGCGAAGCTTCGTACACCAGCTGCGGGTTGGTCACGGCGGAGGTGTTCATGCTCACCTTGTCGGCGCCGGCGTTCAGCAGGCGGCGAACATCGGACACTTGGCGCACGCCACCGCCCACGGTCAGCGGAATGAACACCTGCGAGGCCACGGCTTCGATGATGTGCAGGATCAGGTCGCGGTTGTCACTCGACGCGGTAATGTCGAGGAAGGTCAGTTCGTCCGCACCCTGCTCGTCGTAACGGCGTGCGATTTCCACCGGGTCGCCAGCGTCGCGCAGCTCGGTGAAGTTGACCCCTTTCACGACGCGGCCATCGGTCACGTCGAGGCAGGGGATGATGCGTTTAGCCAGCATATTCTTTACTCTGAAAGTTCGTCGGCACGTTCCTGTGCCGAAGCCAGGTCCAGCGTGCCTTCATAGATCGAACGGCCGCAGATCACGCCTTCGATGCCTTCGTCCTGCACTGCGCACAGGGCTTCCACGTCGCTGATGTTGTGCAGGCCGCCGGAGGCGATGACCGGGATGCGCACCGCCTGCGCCAGGCGCACGGTAGCTTCGATGTTCACGCCCCCCATCATGCCGTCGCGGCCGATGTCGGTGTAGATGATCGATTCGACGCCGTAGCCTTCGAATTTCTGCGCCAGGTCGATCACTTCGTGGCCGGACAGCTTGCTCCAGCCATCGGTCGCGACCTTGCCGTCCTTGGCATCCAGGCCAACGATGATGTGGCCGGGGAAGGCGCCGCAGGCGTCCTGCAGGAAGCCGGGACTCTTCACGGCCGCAGTGCCGATGATGATGTAGCTGATGCCGTCGTCCAGGTAGCGCTCGATGGTGTCGAGGTCGCGGATGCCGCCACCCAGCTGCACCGGGATTTCAGGCAGGTCGAATTCCTCGGCATAGTCTTGCACAGCCTTGACGATGGCTTTCACCGCGCCTTCGTTCTTTGGCTTGCCGGCGAAAGCGCCGTTCAAGTCAACCAGGTGCAGGCGGCGCGCACCTTGTTCCAGCCAATGGCGTGCCATTTTGCCCGGATCGTCGGAGAAGACGGTGGCAAGTTCCATATCGCCCTGTTTCAG
Organism: Pseudoduganella sp.; assembly: GCA_039593775.1. Classification (GTDB taxonomy): domain Bacteria; phylum Pseudomonadota; class Gammaproteobacteria; order Burkholderiales; family Burkholderiaceae_D; genus Rugamonas. The sequence continues at coordinate 8,558 of JBCNOP010000037.1, read as the reverse complement.
GCGAACGCAGTGACCATCCTTGAGGTCGATAGCAGGAATGAGCAGCATGATGTTGTTCTTGAGGTTAAGGATTCCAGTGGATGAAATTTTTGTACAGTTGCAGGCCAGTGGCCGCGCTCTTTTCAGGGTGGAACTGTGTGGCAAAAATATTGTCGCGGGCGACCGCGCAGCAGAATGGCTGGCCGTACACGGTTTCCGCAGCGCTATGCTCTGCCTGGGCGGGCTGCGCGAAGTAGCTGTGCACGAAGTAGAACCAGGCGTTGTCCGGAATGCCGTCCCACATCGGATGCGGGGCACGCTGGCGCACCTGGTTCCATCCCATCTGCGGCACCTTGAAGCGCGAACCATCTTCCTGCAGCATGCCGTCGAGCTGGAAGCGCACCACCTTGCCGGGCAACAGGCCCAGGCCAGGCGTATTGCCGCCTTCTTCGCTGACGTCGAACAGCATCTGTTCGCCCACGCACACGCCCATCATCGGCTTGCTGGCGGCAGCGCGCAGCAAGGCGTCGCGCACGCCGGATTCGTTCAGGCTGCGCATGCAGTCGCGCATGGCGCCCTGGCCGGGCAGCACGATGCGGTCTGCGGCATCGATGGCGGCGGGATCGCCGGAAATCTGCACATCGGCTTCGGGCGCGACTGCGCGCAATGCCTGCGCTACGGAGCGCAGGTTGCCCATGCCGTAATCGACTACTACGATTTTTTTCATGTCAGTCAGCCAGTGTGTGGTTACAGGCTTCCTTTGGTGGACGGAATGGCGCCAGCAGCGCGCGGGTCAAGCTCGCTGGCCATACGCAGGGCGCGGCCGAAAGCCTTGAACACGGTTTCGCACTGGTGGTGTGCATTGGTGCCGCGCAGGTTGTCGATGTGCAGCGTGACGCCGGCGTGGTTGACGAAGCCGCGGAAGAATTCCAGCGTCAGGTCGACGTCGAACGCGCCAATCATCGCGCGGGTGAATGGGATGTGGTATTCGATGCCGGGGCGGCCGGAAAAGTCGATGACGACACGCGACAGCGCTTCGTCCAGCGGCACGTAGGCGTGGCCATAGCGGCGGATGCCCTTCTTGTCGCCAATAGCCTTGGCGACTGCCATGCCGAGCGTAATGCCCACGTCTTCCACCGTGTGGTGGTTGTCGATGTGGGTGTCGCCGGTGGCTTCGATATCGAGGTCGATCAGCCCGTGGCGGGCGATCTGGTCCAGCATATGGTCGAGGAAAGGCACGCCCGTGTTCAGCTTCTGGGCGCCGGTGCCATCGAGGTTGATGGCAACGCGGACCTGGGTCTCGCTGGTGTTGCGAGTGATTTCTGCGGTGCGGTTCATGAAAAGCTCTTGGTTTTCGCTTCAGGATGCCAGCGCGGCTTTCAGGCCGTCCAGCATGATTGCGTTTTCCTCGGGCGTACTGACGGTGATACGCAGGCAGTTGGCCAGTACATTGTGCATTCTACCCACATTTTTGATCAATACCTTGCGCTCCAACAGTTTGGCATGAACCTGGTCGGAGTTCGGTACGCGAATGAGGATAAAGTTTGCCGCCGAGGGGAAAACGTTGACACCCGGCAATTTCGCCAGTGCCGCCGACAATTCGCTGCGCTGTTGGCGCAACAGGGCGGCCTGCTCATTCAGCACCTCGAGGTGGTCGAGGCAGAATTCGGCGGCGGCCTGGGTCAGGACGTTGACGTTGTAGGGTGGGCGGATCTTGTCGAATTGTTCCAGCAGGGCTGGCGCGCACGACATATAGCCGAGGCGGATGCCCGCCAGGCCAAGTTTCGACAGTGTGCGCATGACGATCAGGTTGGGGAATTCGGGCAGGCGGCCCATGAAGCTTTGTTGCGCAAATGGCTCATAAGCTTCGTCGACCACGCACAGGCCTGAGTCGCCCAGCGCCCTGATCACTTGTTCGATATCGCCGGCGTCGAACAGGTTGCCGGTCGGGTTGTTCGGGTAGGCCAGGAAAACCAGCGCCGGCTTGTGCTGCTTGATCGCCGCCAGCATGGCCGGCAGATCCAGCGTCAGGTCGGCTTTCAGCGGCACACCGACGAAGTCCATGCCGGCCACCATGGCCGAGCGCTGGAACATGACGAAGGAAGGTGCCGGCGCCATCATCACGGCGCGGCGGCCTTCTGCCGGCTGCAGCGCGCAAGCCTGCGCCATGATGGCGATCAGCTCGTCCGAGCCGTTGCCCAGCATGACGTCATAGCCCTGCGGTACGCCCAGCTTGGCGCGGATGCGCTGCTTGATGGTTTCGTAGCTCGCGACAGGGTAGCGGTTCAGCGCAACGGCAGCGATGCGTTGGGACAGTTCATGATGCAGGTGGCTCGGCAGCACATAGGGATTCTCCATCGCATCCAGCTTGATGAATCCGCTGGCATCCGGCACATGGTAGATGTGGTCATTGCGCACATCCTGGCGGATCGTATTGGCGATAAGGCTGTCGAGGGACATCTGCATTTACTCCTGTTCTAAAGCCTCGTTCGGGACAGGCGCCATTTTCGGCCTGCGCCCCTTGCGTGGCGGAGGTGTCTGACCCTGCGGGCCAGACATCGGTTTACCGGTTTCGGCAAGCGCTTCAAGGCGCTTCCGAGCTATGTCGCAATACTCGGGATTCAATTCAAAGCCCACGAAATTCCGGCCGCAGCGGCGCGCAGCCACCGCAGTGGTCCCGCTGCCCATGAACAAGTCCATCACCACGCCATCCGGCGGGCAGCTGGCCTTGACCATGCGCTCGATAATTTCCAAAGGCTTTTGCGTCGGGTGGTCGACCCGTTCCGCATGCTCCCGGTGCAGGCGCGATACGCTCCACAGGTCCTTGGGGTTGTAGCCCACTTCCAGCCATTTCGCGCCGACGAAGATCGAACGCGAACGGGCTTTCTTGGTCTCGGCATCGTACGGGATACGCACGGCGTCGAGGTCAAAGTAATAATCCTTGCGGCGCACGAAGAAACCAATGGTGTCGTGCACCGACGAATAGCTGCGGGTACTGCCGCCCATGGAAGGCACGCGGCGGTCCCAGATAATTTCATTCATCATCGTCATGCGCTTTTTCAGCATGACGAAGATCTCCGGCGAATAACGCCAGGTCAGGAAGATGTACAGGCTGCCGTTCGGCTTCAGCTTCGGCAGCGCGGCATCGATCCAGGCTTCCGTCCAGGCCAGGTAATCGTCTACCGATTGCTGGTCGGAGGCATTGCCGTAATCCTTGCCCAGGTTATAGGGCGGATCGGTCAGGATCAGGTCGACGGAACCATCCGGCACGCGGGCCAGTCCGGCCAGCGCGTCTTCACAGTAGACCTGGTTCTTCCATTCGGTCATTTCAGGCGCAACTCCGCACTGCGCGCGTGGGCTTGCAAGCCTTCGCCGTATGCCAGTTCGGCAGCGATCTTGCCCAGTGTCTGCGCGCCTGCTTCGCTGACCTGGATCACCGAGGAGCGCTTCTGGAAGTCGTACACGCCCAGTGGCGACGAGAAGCGCGCGGTGCGCGAGGTCGGCAGCACGTGGTTCGGGCCGCAGCAGTAGTCGCCCAGCGATTCGGACGAGAAGCGGCCCAGGAACATGGCGCCGGCGTGACGGATCTGGTCGGCCCACTGCTGCGGGTTCTCGGCCGAGATCTCCAGGTGTTCGGCAGCGATGCTGTTGGCGATGGCGCAGGCTTCGGCCATGTCGCGCACCTTCACCAGGGCGCCGCGGTCGCGCAGCGAGGTTTCGATGACGGCCTTGCGCGGCATGGTCGGCAGCAGCCTGGCGATGCTGTCCTCGACGCGGGCGATGTAGCCGGCGTCAGGGCACAGCAGGATCGCTTGCGCCAACTCGTCGTGCTCGGCCTGCGAGAACAGGTCCATTGCCACCCAGTCAGGGTCGGTGGTGCCGTCGCAGATCACCAGGATCTCGGACGGTCCGGCGATCATGTCGATGCCGACGGTGCCGAATACGCGGCGCTTGGCCGAGGCGACGTACGCATTGCCCGGGCCGACAATCTTGTCGACCGGCTGGATGGTTTCGGTGCCGTGCGCCAGCGCAGCCACGGCTTGCGCGCCGCCGATGCCGATCACGCGGGTCACGCCGGCAATTGCCGCAGCGGCCAGCACCATCTGGTTTTTCACGCCGTCCGGAGTCGGGACGACCATGATGATTTCTTCGACGCCCGCGACCTTGGCCGGCACGGCATTCATCAGCACCGACGATGGGTAGGCAGCCTTGCCGCCCGGGACGTAGATGCCCACGCGGTCCAGCGGCGTAATGCGCTGGCCGAGGATGGTGCCGTCGGCTTCGGTGTAGGTAAAGCCTTGCAGCTCCTGCTTCTGGCGCTCATGGAAGGCGCGGATGCGGTCGGCGGCGGTCTGCAGCGCGCTGCGTTGCGCGGCAGGGAGCGATGCCAGCGCTGAATCCAGCTCCGGCTGGCCGATGTCGAAATCGGCCATGCTGGCGGCGTTCATGCGGTCGAAGCGGTTGGTGTATTCCAGCACGGCTTCGTCGCCGCGCGCGCGCACGTCGGCAATGATTTTGGCGACGGCGCCTTCGATGGCGTCATCGGTTTCAGCTTCAAAGGCCAGCAACGCGTCGAGCGTTTCCTGGAAGTCGTCTTGGGTGGAGTCGAGTTTGCGGATCATAGTCATGCCTTCGCCAGCGAGGCGCGCTCAAATGCTTCGATAATCGGTTGCAGGCGGGCGCGCTTCAGCTTCATCGCGGCCTGGTTCACCACCAGGCGCGAAGAGATGTCCATGATCTCTTCCACTTCCACCAGGTTGTTGGCGCGCAGCGTGCTGCCGGTGGAGACCACGTCGACAATCGCGTCCGACAGGCCAACCAGCGGCGCCAGCTCCATCGAGCCATACAGCTTGATCAGGTCGACGTGCACGCCCTTCTTGCCGAAGTGTTCGCGCGCAATCGAGGTGAACTTGGTCGCCACGCGCAGGCGCGCACCCTGGCGCACCGCGGTCTCGTAATCGAAACCGGCACGCGTTGCCACCGACATGCGGCACTTCGCAATATGCAGGTCCACCGGCTGGTACAGGCCTTCGCCGCCGTGCTCCAGCAGAACGTCCTTGCCCGCCACGCCGAAGTCCGCCGCGCCATGCTGCACATAGGTCGGCACGTCGGATGCGCGCACGATCAGTACGCGAATGCCAGGGTCCGAAGTAGGCAGGATCAGCTTGCGGGAGGTTTCCGGATTTTCGGTGACGGTGATGCCGGCTGCTTCCAGCAGCGGCAGCGTGTCTTCGAAGATCCGGCCTTTCGACAGGGCGAGGATAAGTTCCATGAGTTTTACTTGATACGGGTGATATTGGCGCCAACGGCGGACAGCTTGTCTTCCATGCGGTCATAGCCACGGTCCAGGTGGTAGATGCGGTCCACCAGGGTTTCGCCTTTGGCGGCCAGGCCGGCGATCACCAGCGAAGCGGAAGCGCGCAGGTCGGTTGCCATCACCGGCGCGCCGATCAGTTGCTCGACACCGTCGATGTAGGCGGTGTTGCCGTCGATGGAAATCTTCGAGCCGAGGCGGTTCATTTCCTGCACATGCATGAAGCGGTTCTCGAAAATGGTCTCGGTCACCTTGCTGCTGCCGCTGGCGATCAGGTTCACCGCCATGAACTGCGCCTGCATATCGGTCGGGAAGCCCGGGTATTCGGTGGTGCGGAAAGAGACTGGCTTCGGGCGCTGGTCCATCTGCGCGCGGATCCAGTTGTCGCCCACGGTCAGCTGCACGCCCATCTCGCGCAGCTTGTCCAGCGCCACGTCGAAGATGTCGGTGCGGGTATTGCGGATGGTGATGTCGCCGCCGGCGGCAGCCACTGCGCACAGGAAGGTCGCCGCTTCGATACGATCGGAGATCACTTCGTGCTTGGCGCCATGCAGCTCAGGCACGCCCTGGATCACCAGGCGGTCGGTACCGATGCCCTGGATCTTTGCGCCCATCGCCACCAGCAAGTTGGCCAGGTCAGTCACTTCCGGCTCGCGCGCGGCGTTTTCCAGGATGGTCTCGCCTTCGGCCAGGGTCGCTGCCATCAGCAGGTTTTCGGTGCCGGTCACTGTGATCATGTCGGTGACGATGCGGGTGCCTTTCAGCTTCTTGCACTTGGCGTAGATGTAGCCGCCGTCGATGCTGATCTCGGCGCCCATCGCCTGCAAGCCCTTGATGTGCTGGTCGACAGGACGCGAACCGATCGCGCAGCCGCCCGGCAGGGATACCTTGGCTTCGCCGAAGCGGGCCAGCAGCGGGCCCAGGACCAGGATCGAAGCACGCATGGTCTTCACCAGTTCATACGGCGCTTCGTACTTGTCGATCTTCGAGCCGTTCAGCGTAACCTTCTCGCCATCCTGCTCGACTGACAGGCCGGTCTGGCGCAGCAGCTTGAGCATGGTAGCCACGTCGTGCAGCAGCGGCACATTGGCCAGCTCCACGTCGCCCGCGGTCAGCAGGCCGGCGCACAGGATAGGCAGGGCAGCGTTCTTGGCGCCGGAAATCTTGATGTCGCCGACCAGGCGCTTGCCACCGGTGATGAGCAGTTTGTCCATATTCTCTTTTTATCCTTGGAATTCTTCAGGGGTCAGGGTTTTCATCGACAGTGCGTGGATCTCTTCGCGCATGCGGTCGCCCAGCGCGGCGTACACCAGCTGGTGGCGCTGGATCAGGCGCTTGCCGGCAAAGGCGGGCGACACGATCACGGCCTGGAAGTGCTGGCCGTCGCCTTCCACTTGCAGGTGGGTGCATTCGAGGCCGGCAGCGATATAGCCGTGGATTGCTTCTGGAGTTGTGGTCACTTTGAATTCCTCAATAAATCAGTGGCGCAGGCGGTAGCCGCTGCGCAGGAGTTTGATAGCGAGCAGCGCCAGCACCACCAGGAAGGCGGATACGATGGCGACGCTGACCCATGGGTTCACGTCGGACTGCCCGAAGAAGCCGTAGCGGAAACCGTCGATCATGTAGAAGAACGGATTGGCGTGCGATACGGCCAGCCAGAACGGCGGCAGCGAATGGATCGAATAGAACACGCCGGCCAGGAAGGTCAGCGGCACGATCAGGAAATTCTGGAAGGCGGCCAGCTGGTCGAACTTCTCGGCCCAGATGCCGGCGATCAGGCCCATGGTGCCCAGGATGGCCGCGCCGAGCAGGGCGAACACCAGGATCCACAGCGGCGCGGTGAAACTCAGGTGCGCGAACCAGGCGGTGATGGCGAATACGCCGAAGCCGACGGTAATGCCGCGCACCATCGATGCCAGCACATACGCGGAGAAGATCTCCCAGTGCGACAAAGGCGTCAGCAGCACGAACACCAGGTTGCCGGTGATCTTGGACTGGATCAGCGAAGACGATGAGTTGGCGAAGGCATTCTGCAATACGCTCATCATCACCAGGCCCGGAATCAGGAAGGCGGTGTAGGTCACGCCGGGATAGACCTCGACGCGGCCCGACAGCACGTGGCCGAAGATCAGCAGGTACAGCATGGCGGTCAGGATCGGCGCAGCAATCGTCTGCGTCGCGACCTTGTAAAAGCGCAGCGTCTCTTTGTAGACCAGGGTGCGGAAGCCGGTGGTGATCATACGATGTTCTCGTCCATGATTTGCAGGAAGATGTCTTCCAGGTCGGCCTGCTGTAGCTGCATCTCGTCGATGCTGATGCCGCCCTGGCGCAGGCGCGCGAGGATGCCTTCCACTTCGGCGTAATCGTTGATGCGCAGGCTGTACTTGTTGTCTTCCGGCGGGTGATTCAGCAGCGGCTGCAATTCATCCGGCAGGGAGTTGTGCGGCAGGTGCAGCACCAGTTGCGAGCCGGAGATGCGGCGGATCAGTTGCGACATGGTGTCCAGCGCCACTACCTTGCCCAGCTTGAGCATGGCGACGCGCTTGCACATCGCTTGCGCTTCTTCCAGGTAGTGCGTGGTCAGCACGATAGTGTGGCCTTCGCGGTTCAGGCGCGTGATGAACTGCCACAGCGTCTGGCGCAGTTCCACGTCGACACCGGCAGTCGGTTCGTCCAGCACGATGACGGGCGGCTTGTGCACCAGCGCCTGCGCTACCAGCACACGGCGCTTCATGCCGCCGGACAGGGCGCGCATATTGGTGTCGGCCTTGTTGGCCAGGCCCAGCTCCTCCATCACCTCGTCGATCCACTTGTCGTTGTTACCCAGGCCGAAGTAGCCGGACTGCAGGCGCAGCGTTTCGCGCACCGTAAAGAAGGGATCGAACACCAGTTCCTGCGGCACCACGCCCAGTTTGCGCCGCGCTGCGCGGAAATCGGACACCACGTCATGGCCATGGATCTTGACGCTGCCGGCATCGGAGCGGATCAGGCCTGCAATGATGGAGATCAAAGTGGTCTTGCCCGCTCCGTTCGGTCCCAGCAAGCCAAAGAACTCGCCTTCCTCGATTTTCAGGGACACGCCGCCAAGCGCCTGCAGCGCCTTGTAGCGCTTCTGGACGTTGCTGATTTCGATTGCTGTCATGCTTACTTGTATAGATAACTGGGACAACGATGACCGTTGTAAAGGCGCGCGCTCATCAGGCGCGGTAGACGGTCAATTATATTGGAATTTCGGTTCAGGCTCGCTGAACCGATGAAACTACAG
>JBCNOP010000369.1:0-2925 GCA_039593775.1 Pseudoduganella sp. | reverse complement strand
AGAAGTCAACATCCTGCGCGGCATTGCGCGCCAGATGCAGGTCCGCAGCCGCAAGGATTAGAGGCCTTTCTCTAGCCGGGGCGCAGCGGCGTCCTTAGAATCCCCCTATAACTATTAAGAGGGGACTTGATGCAACGCAGATCATTCTTGAAGGCTGGGCTGCTGGGCGGCCTGGCACTTGTCGCGGGCGGGGCCGTGTATCGGCAACTCCGCCCGGCAGTAGCGCAGCGTTTCGCGCTCGACGCTGACGGCCGCATCATGCTGGCCGCGCTGATTCCTGCCATTACCGGCATTACTCCTGACGCGCGAGCGCTGCAAGCGGCAATCGATCGCGTTGCTGCGGCCATCAACGGCCTGCCGCTGCGCGTGCAGAAAGAGATCAGCGACCTGTTCGGCCTGCTGTCGATGGCGCCGACGCGCCGCTTGCTGGCCGGCGTGCCGGCCTGGCCGGAGGCGACACCGGCCGAACTGGCAGCCTTCCTGCAAAGCTGGCGCACCCACCGTACTGAAATGCTGCAAACGGCTTACCACGGCCTGCACGACCTGGTCATTGGCGGATGGTATGCCGAACCTTCAAGCTGGGCGGCCATTGGCTATCCCGGTCCGATGAAGGAGCTGAGCGCATGAGCAGCCCGATCCCGGATCCGATCCAGGCTGGCATTGCCGCCGGCTGGCAAGTTATCGACGCCTCGACCCTGCAGCAGGACCGCAACTTCGACGCCGACGTGGTCGTCGTTGGCACCGGCGCCGGCGGCGGGGTGACGGCGGAAATCCTGGCGCAGGCCGGCTTGAAAGTCCTGATGGTGGAAGAGGGCGCGCTGAAATCCTCGAAGGATTTCAAAATGCGCGAGGCCGATGCCTACCCCTCCCTGTACCAGGAATCCGCCGCCCGCAAGACCGTCGACAAGGCGATCAACATCCTGCAAGGCCGCACCGTCGGCGGCACCACGGTGGTCAACTGGACTTCCAGCTTCCGCACCCCGGCCGATACGCTGGGCTGGTGGCAGTCGAAATACGGCCTGCGCGACTACGGTGTGGAAGACATGGCGCCCTGGTTCCAGAAAATGGAGGAGCGCCTGCACATCAGCGACTGGCCCACCCCGCCAAATGCGAACAACGACCTGCTGCGCACCGGCGCCGACAAGCTGGGCATCAAGACTGCCCTGATCCGGCGCAACGTGAATGGCTGCTGGAACCTGGGCTACTGTGGCATGGGCTGCCCGACCAATGCCAAGCAGTCCATGCTGGTGACGACCATTCCTGGTGCGCTGGAAAAGGGCGCCGTGCTGCTGACGCGGGCCCGTGCCGAGCGCTTCACGCTGGCGGGCGACCAGGCTACCTCGCTGGAGTGCGTGGCCTTGACCGCGGACGGCATGGAGCCGACCGGCCGCCGCCTGACCCTCAAGGCGCGCCATTTCGTGGTGGCCGGCGGCGCGATCAACTCGCCGGCGCTGCTGCTGCGTTCCGGTGCGCCCGATCCGCACCAATTGCTTGGCCAGCGCACCTTCCTGCACCCGGTGGTGGTGTCGATGGGTCTTTACCCGCAGCCGGTCGAAGCCTTCAACGGCGCGCCGCAGACCGTGTATTCCGACCATTTCCTGCACACCCAGGCGCCCGATGGCCCGATGGGCTACAAGCTGGAAGTCGCCCCGCTGCATCCGGTGCTGGGCGCGACCACCTTGTCGGCCTTCGGCGCGTCCCACGCCAACCTGATGAAGCGCTTCGCCCATGTGCAGGGCATGCTGGCGCTGCTGCGCGACGGCTTCCACCCGGAAGCGGCTGGTGGCCGTGTCACGCTGCGCAGCGACGGTTCGCCGCAACTGGACTATCCGCTGACGCCGTACTTCTGGGAAGGTGCCCGCCGTGCCTTGCTGACGATGGCGGAAATCCAGTTCGCTGCCGGCGCCGACGGCGTAAGTCCCGTGCATGAACTGGTCACCCAGCCCTACAAGAACTGGGAAGAGGCGCGCCAGGCCATCGCCGCGCTGCCGATGCAAAAGCTGCTGACACGCGTCGTTTCGGCCCACGTCATGGGCGGCTGCGCGATGACCGGCGACGCCGCCAGCGGCGTAGTGGCGCCGGACGGCCTGTATCGCGGCATCGGCAACCTGTCGGTGCATGACGGCTCGCTGTTCCCGACTTCGCTCGGCGCCAACCCGCAGTTGTCGATTTACGGCGTCACGGCCCGGCTGGCGACCGGCCTGGCCCAACGCTTGTCACGGAAGGCCTGACCAATGGTAAAACGCATGCTGATGATGATCATGGCCATGCAAGTGGCCGTCGCGATCGTCATCGCGTGGGCGCTTTCGCGACTGGTGCCGGCCGATGTAGCCTTGCTGCTGGCAGTGATCGTTGTACTGTTGGTACGCATGGCGATCACAGCCAACAATTTCCGCATGACGCTGCGACCGGTGCCGGAAGATGCGCAACTGGGGCTGCTGCAACGCATGCAGCTGTTCTTCCACGAGTATGCGTCGACCATGGCGGTGACGTCCTGGCATATGCTGCGCCACCGTCCGCGCATGCATATTGCAAGTGCGCCGCGCGGCTTGCCGGTGCTGCTGGTGCACGGTTATGGTGCCAACGGCGGCTTCTGGGTGCATCTTGCAGGGCAACTGGAGGAGCACGGCCATAGCCATGCCACGGTGGACCTGGAGCCGGTGTTCGGCGATATCGAGGACTTTGCCATACAGCTGGAGCAGGGCGTGCAAGCGCTGTTGGCTGCCAGCGGCAGTGAAAAGGTCATCATCGTGGCGCACAGCATGGGCGGGCTGGTGGCGCGCGCCTGGCTGCGGCGTTTTGGTGCGGCCCGGGTGGCGCGCATCATCACGCTGGCGACGCCGCACTTCGGCACCGATCTGGCGCACATGGGGCCAGGCGACAACGCGCGCCAGATGCGGCGCGACGCCGAATGGCTGGCACAGC
>JBCNOP010000368.1:0-2930 GCA_039593775.1 Pseudoduganella sp. | reverse complement strand
TACCGGCATCGTGCGGCGCGAGGCGATTTCACCTTCGACAGTCAGCGCGGCAGCGGCGGGACGGGCCGTTGGCGCCGATGCCGCAGCGCCGGACAGCGGTTCGGCCAGCACACTCATTCCAGCCACCAGCGGCAAGGCCTGGTTCTCGGGCAGTTCGATCTTGACCCGGAAATAGCGTCCCATCCCCCAGCGCGGATAGGACTCCGGCGCACTGGTGATGGAGGCGACTTTGCCGTCCATCACCGTCCCTGGCAAGGCATCGAAGCGCAGGCTGACTGCCTGGCCTTCGCGCAGGTATGGGCGATCCGCTTCCAATACCCTGGCCGTAACGCCCATGCGGCCTTGGCCCAGCACCTTGCCTGCGACATTGCCGGGCCTGGCGCTCGCTCCTTCGTCCAGCCGTTCACCCCGCCAAGGGCTGAAGCCGTGCACCACCACGCCGTCGCGTGTGGCGCGCACTTCCGCTTGCGCCAGTTGGGCAATCTGGAAAGCGATATTGACCTGCTCCTTCTTCACTTCAAGTTCGCTGTCCTCGCTGCGGCGCGCCACGGCCTGGCGGGCGTTTTGCAAGCTCTCCTGCTTGATCGCGAGATCGCGTGTGGCACGGTCCAATTCGGCCTGGTAGCGGTCATAATTCAAGCCCGCCACCTGCTGCCTGGGCAAGGCAGCATCGATCCGGGCCTTGTCCAGCGCTGCCTTGGCGCTGGCCAGGGCCTTTTCCGCATCGACCGAGGTAACCTCAAGGTTCGAAATCTCTCGCTCGGCGCGCGCGCGGGTTCGTACCAGCTCGATCTTCAATTGATCGATATTGGGAGCACCGGCAGTTTCGATCCGCAGTACCAGGTCACCCGCCTTGACCTGGCTTCCCTCGGAAACGAAATTGCGCAGCACGATCGGCGAACTGTTCGAGGGCGGAACGAAGATGGTCTGCGAGTCCTGCGCCTCCACTTCGCCGGTCAACAATACAGGCCGCACTTCTGCTTTCACTGCGGCCAAGACAGGCGCAGGCGACGCCGACGTATTGGCGTAGCCGACCGCGCCAGCGATCGCCAAGGCCAGCACGGGCACTGCGCACAACAAGCAGACATTTCGGCGTTTCATGCGTGGTCAGCGTCGATGCGGCCATCGCGCAGGTGGATGGTGCGTTGCGCGCTGGCGGCGATGGCTGGATCGTGCGTAACCAGCACCAGGGTCTGGCCGCCCGCATGCAGTTCACGCAGCAGCGACATCACATCTGCCGCGCTGTTGGAATCCAGGTTGCCCGTAGGCTCATCGGCCAGCAGCAAGGCCGGCTGGTTCAGCAGCGCGCGGGCAATCGCGGCGCGCTGCAACTGCCCGCCGGACAATTGGCCCGGCAGATGGTCAAACCGTTTGCCAAGGCCGATGCGCTCGAGCAGTTCGCGGGCGCGCGCTGGTGCTTGTGGATCCTCTTCGCGCGCATAGCGCTGCGGCAGAAGCACGTTTTCCAGCACGGTCAGGCGCGGCAGCAGGTGGAAGGATTGAAATACAAAGCCGATGCGACGGTTGCGGACATCGGAGGCGGCGTCATCATCGAGCGCGCTGATCTCGTCTTGCGCAAGGCGATAGCGGCCACTGTCAGGCCGGTCCAATCCACCCAGCACATTAAGCAACGTCGATTTGCCGGAGCCGGAAGGCCCCATGACCGCAATGAACTCGCCCGGCGGGACCCGCAGATCAATGCCATCGAGTGCATGGATATCGCTGCCGCCCTGGCGATACGTTTTGCGGATGTTGCTCAGTTCGATCATGCGCAGAATAATCCCTGCGGCATAATTTTCCGTCAATTATAAAAAACACCATGAAGCTTCATGATTTTCAAGAACTCGTGCGGCTACAATGGAGCCGGAAGGCCTGCCGGCACAAGCTTATCAGTGCGCCACCGTACGGACGCGACAATGCAGTCGAGCCAGACTGACTTCCAAGGCTATAGGCAACTATTGCCATGCCGGCCCCAGCTCCACGGAAAGGGGAATAACATGCTCAAACTCCTCATCATGTTGGCGATAGCGGTGCTGACTTCCTTGCCGGCACGCGCCACAGTCAGCGTCGACATTGGCATTAACGTGCCGGCCTACCCAACCCTGCGGCGTATTCCTGGCTATCCGGTTTATTACGTGCCACGCCTGCACGCCAACTACTTCTTCTACGACGGACTGTATTGGGTTTATGCGCCCGATGGCTGGTATGTCAGTCCCTGGTATGACGGCCCTTGGGACTTCGTACCTATCGATAGCGTGCCTTTGTTCATACTGCGGGTTCCTGTGCGCTATTACGGCTATCCGCCAGTGATATTCCGCGAATGGGTAATGGATGCACCTCCGCGATGGGATAGGGTGTGGGGTCCCGACTGGGCGCGTCGCCACCCGCAATGGCAGCACTGGAATCGCGCCGCTACGCCGGCCCCTGCTCCGCTACCGCGCTATCAGCAGCGCTTTACACGAGCTAATTACCCGGATGACGCCCAGCGCCGAGAGCTCGCGCAACAGCACTACAGATACATGCCGCATGACAAGCAAGCACGCCAACATTGGCATTCGCACGTCGGCGAAGTCCCCGTGCAACCGCTAGCGCGCTCTAACTCTCATCGCGAAACCAGGAAAGAGCCCGTGCGAACGCAGGACCTTGAAACGCGCGTCCATGGCCGGCATGCGGTCGAACATGACAATGTCCCCGCCCCGCGCCATGCGCCACAACGCGGCGCCGCATTCGCTCCTCCAGAGCCGCAGCATAGACGTGTCGAGGAGCGCGAGTTCGCCCGGACCGCAAGGCCCGAACATGGCGGCCACCCCGACAAGCCTAAGAAAGAAGATAACGAAGGTGGACACGATCGGGGCAAGCATCACTAGGCTTGATCTGCCGATAACAAAAAAGGGCTACAGTCCAAAAACTGTAACCCTTTGATTTGTATG
>JBCNOP010000367.1:0-2931 GCA_039593775.1 Pseudoduganella sp. | reverse complement strand
ACGATCTTCAGCGGATGCGTGTGATGATGCAGCGCGTTGATCTGGCCGGCGTCGAACTTCACCAGCACGCCATAAGGCCCGCCCTTCATCCAGTCACCCCATAGTTTGGCGACCTTGGTGCCGGCAACAGGACCCGGTTCCCATTTCACCGATTCTGCCGGCCAGACGACATCCTCTTTGGCCTTGTCCTTGGCTTGAGCACCGACGCTCAGCAGGGTGGAAACCGCAAGTACCGCAAATGCCATTGTTTTCATGGTGGCGCTCCTTGTTGTTGTGGTTGGCGGGAAACTGGCGTCCACTTATCGTTATAGGCGATCCACCAGGGATTCCAAGTTGGTCCTCAGCTACAACCCTGTGCTGAAATCGTCGCGCTCTGTGCGGTTTGCGGCTGAGCCCGTGTCACACTTGGGGTGTGACCCCATGGTGTGACACGGGCTCGGCTGTGGCTGGGGTATATTGTTTCGATGGAGAACGTCGAGGAGCTTGAGCGGTGGTTCAGGATGGCAGGCGTGGATTCGCTGCATGCCTGCATCGGGCCGCTTCCCGGATCACGGGCTGCGTTGGGGCGGTGGACCAGCGAAGGGCCTGAACACGCCATCCGTTCGGTGAGTCCGCATCCGGGCACCTATCGCCTGGCGCTGATGATGGAGCCGCTCGATGCGCGCATCTGGCAGGGGAATACCCCGGTTTGGGGTGGGACCATCGGCGCTAATCGCTTCCGCCTTTGTCCGCCGGGAGAGCAGGGGCGCTGGAGCCAGCTTAGTGGCTGCGATATCGTGAATGTGTTCCTGCCGGTGCAACTGGTCGATCGCCTGGCGGCGCAGCGCGGGGAGGAGATCGATGCGACGCTGGCGGCGAGCCAGTTCACCTCCGATGGCATGGTGTTCGACCTGGTGCGCAAGATGCTCGATGCGCAGGCGCTGGCCGGTCCGCTGGCGGCGGAGATGTGCGACCACCTTGCCATGGCCCTGGCTTGCTACCTGATCGAACACTATTCGCGGCCGGCGCAGGCGGAGGAAAGTTCGCTGGGCGGTTCGCGCCTGCGCCGTGTGCTGCGCCATATCACTGAACATCTCGATGCGCCGCTGGCCAATGCCGAACTGGCGGCGCTGTGCGGCATGAGCGCGGCGCATTTTTCGCGTGAGTTCCATCGTGCGGTTGGCTTGCCGCCGCATCGTTATGTGCTGACCCGCCGCCTGGAACGGGCTTGTGTGGCGCTGGCTGGCAGGGAGGCGCGCATCGTCGATATCGCGGAGGAGTTCGGCTTCCATAGCGCGAGCCATTTCACGCGTACCTTCACGGCGCATTACGGCCTGTCGCCGGCTGCGTGGCGCGCCAGCCGCTGTAACAATTGTTAATAGCAGGATTGTGCAATTTGCGCGCGTTTGTGCACGCGTTGCGCTGCCGCTCGGCCACAGAATCTCCAGTCCCAGACCACAATTATTGGAGAGAGAACATGGCTTTACTACGTAATTCCCTTGCGCTGCTTGCCCTGGCTGCGGCCGGCGTGGCGCAGGCTGACAATATCTCGCTGCGCATTGGCTTCAGCGAAGGCCGCACTGGCGCGGAATTCAAGCCGCTGCATGCGGAGGTGGGCAAGTTTGCGGTGACACCCAATGTGCGCCAGGGCGCGGAAGGCGACCAGTGGGTGGTGGTGGCGAAGGATGCCCAGGGACGCGTGCTGCATGAGGTGAGCGTGAACAATGGCTTGCGCCGCCATGTGGAGACCTTCAATCCGCGTTCGGGCGCGATTGACCTGTCGACCACTGTGCAGCAGCGTGAAGGCAGTTTCGAGGTTTCGCTGCCGTTCGATAAGGCTACCGCCAGTGTGGAGGTGTTGCCGAAGCAGGGCGCGGCGGGCAGCGCCAAGTCGGCTGTTGCTGCGGCGGGGCCGCTGGCGCGCTTTGACCGCAGCACGCTGGAGCAGGCGGCTGCCAGCGGCAAGACTACGCGCTCCGCTATGTTGGCCGCTACGCCGGCTGCGACGGCAACGACGATCCTGAACAACGGCAGCTCGGCTACACACATGGATTACGTCTTCATCGGTGATGGCTATACCGCGGCCGAAATGGACAAGTGGCGCGCCGATGCGCAGAAGGTGATCAACGGCTTCCTGGCTGACCCGCTGTTCAATGCCAACCGCGCATCGATGAATATCCATCGCGTTGACGTGGCCAGCAACCAGTCCGGCGTGGACGAAATCGACAAGGGCATCTATCGTGATACCGCAATGGATGCGGAATTCGGCTGCTACAACATCGAGCGCCTGCTGTGCGTGAACAATACCAAGGCGACCAATATCGCGGCCTCCGTGCTGACGCCCGATGCGCGCGACGTGATCGTGGTGATCGCCAATTCCACGCGTTATGGCGGTTCGGGTGGGGCTGTGGCGACGCTGTCGATGCATGAGCAGTCGATCGAGGTGGCGCTGCACGAAATCGGCCACACTGCTTTCGCGCTGGCCGATGAATACGAGTACGGCACTTGCAACACGAGCAGCGAGCCGACCGAGGTCAATGTGTCCCTGAACGGCACACGTTCGGTCAAATGGGGCAACCTGATTTCCGGCAGCACCGCAGTGCCGACTGGCCTGGGCGTCTATCCGAACGGCACGGTGGGCACCTTCGTGGGCGCGCAGTACTGCGGTTCGGGCAAATACCGTCCGACCGAAAACTCGCGCATGCGCACGCTGGGTTATCCGTGGCATGCTGTGAATGAAGGCGCGGTGAAGAAGGTGTTTGCCAAGTACACCGGCTCCGGCTCTGTGACGCAGACTGGCACTCTCGCCAACGGCGGCAGCGCCATTGCGCCGAGCGCTTCGCCAGGCTATGTGCAGGCTGGCGCTGGCACCTTTTCCTTGCAGCTGAGCGGCCCTTCCGGCGCGGACTTTGACCTGTTCCTGTACAAGTGGTCGGGCAGCGCCTGGAACAA
>JBCNOP010000366.1:0-2945 GCA_039593775.1 Pseudoduganella sp. | reverse complement strand
ACACCTCGCCCGCCACACCATGCGGTACCGGCTGCAGGTGCGCATCAAGAACGTAGATGCGGTTGTTGGCCAGCGCACGCCCCAGCGGCAGGATGCGGCTGTCCGCGCGCGGAGTACCTTCGTAGGCGTAGGTCAGGACACCGACCGTCGTTTCGGTCGGGCCGTAATGATTGAGCACCAGGCAATCCGGCGCCAGCGTTTGTAAGCGTTGCACCAACTGCCAGCTGCTGGCCTCGCCACCCACGATGAGGCAACGGCGCGGCAGCGCACGCGCTGGATCGGCCGCCTGCAGCAGGCCAGCCAGGTGGCTTGGTACGATTTTCAGCGCATCGATGCGGTGCTCTGCCATGTATTCGGCAAAGCGGTCCGGATCGAAGGCGCGCTCGTCGGCAACGACGTGCAGGCATTTACCGCCGGCCAGCGCGCCAAACAACACGGTATGGCCAAGGTCCGCAGCCACGGTCGACACCCAGGCCATGCTGGCAATCTCTGCCGGCAGCTGCTGCCACACGGCGGCGACGTAATTGGCCAAGGCACCGTGGCTGACCACCACCCCTTTCGGCTGGCCGGTGGAGCCGGAGGTGTAGATGACGTAAGCCGCGTTGCCCGGCCGCACACGTTCCGGCAGCGCGGTTTCGGCGCAGCGCGCCAGCTCTGGATCCTCCAGCAGGCCGGGACCAATGGTGAGTGCGGCTTTGGCATCGGTCAATTGAAATGCCAGGCGCTCTTCCGGCATTTTTGGATCGAGCGGCACCGCCACGCCGCCCGCTTTCAGGATGCCCAGCAGCCCCACGACCAGCTCGATCGAGCGGGTCAGGCGCAGGGCAACACGGACTTCGGGACCGACGCCGCGCGCGACCAGGTAGTGCGCAACCTGGTTCGCCTTGCGTTCCAATTCCGCGCGGGTGAGCGCGCGCTCTTCGTAGCGCAGCGCCGGGGCGCCGGGCTCGCGCGCGGCATGTTCCGCCCACTGCGCCTGGATGCTGCGGTAGCCGCCCGCAAAGCTTGTTCCCGTTGCCTGCATGGCCAGCGCGCGGCGCTCTGCTTCGCTGCATAGCGACAGCGCGGACAGCAAGGCCTCCGGTCGTGCACAGAACGCTGCCAGCAACGATTGCAACTGGCGCAGCATGCCGCCGATGGCGCCATGCGAGAAGCGCTGGCAGCTGTATGCCAACACCAGTTCCAGGCGTTCGCCATCCTTGACGATCAAGCTCAGGGGATAATTGTTGCGGCCAGACGTGTGGACCACGCCTTCACTGTCCGGCGCCTGGCGGCCGCGCCGCACGTGGTGCAGTTGGACCGCACCGCGCCCCGCCATCAGGGAAGCATCGACCGGATAATTCTCGAATACGACGATACTGTCGAAGGACGCCTGGATCTCGGCCAGCGGCATGTGTTCGTACTGGCGCTGTTCGGCAGCCTGCGCCTGCAATGTGCGCAGCCAAGGCGCCACGGACTGCGCCGCCGGCATCCTGGCACGCAAAGGCTGGGTGTTGATGAACAGGCCCGCCATCTGCTCGACGCCTGCCAGCTCCGGCGGGCGCCCGGACACGGTACAGCCGAACAGCACATCGTCGCTGCGCGCATGGCGTCCCAGCAGGATCGCCCAGGCGCCCTGCACCATGGTGTTGAGCGTGAGTTGGTGCTGCGCTGCGAAGCGGCGCAATTGCGCCGTCTCGCTGCTTGAGAGATGGAGGGCCTGCTCGGCATACTTGCCGGCACCTTCGGCCGGAGTCGATTGCGGTAGCGGCGTCGCTGCGTCGCAGCCGGCCAGCGCATGGCGCCAGTAAGCGCGGCCCGCCTCCAGGTCCCGGCCCTGTAGCCATTGCAGGTAATCCCGGTAAGGCCGTGCCGCCGCCAGTTGCGGCGCTGCACCCTGCACCAGCGCACGGTAGGCGGCCAGTACGTCGCGCAGGATCAACGCCAGGCTCCAGCCATCGAGCGTGATGTGATGGTAGCTCCATACCAGGCAATGACGCCGGTCGGCCAAGCGGACCAGGCGCAGGCGGTTGTCCGCCGCACGGCGGAAATCGAACCCCTGCGCACGCTCGGCTGCCAGCAAGGCGGCCATCATCTGCTCCTGTTCGGCTTCAGGCTGGCCGCGCCAATCGGAAAGCGCGCATTGCGCTGCGCCGGAACGGTAAACCACCTGCACCGGCCGGGCGATTTCCTCCCAGCGGTAATCGCTGCGCAGGACGGGATACTTGGCGACCACCGCCTCCCAGGAACGCCCGAAGGCCGCGACATCGAGCTCACCCTCGATATCGAAGGTCGACTGGTAAAAATAGGGATCGTCCCTGCCTTCCTGCAGCGAATGGGCCAGCAGGCCTTGCTGCAACGGCGACAGGTAGCTGATCGCCTCGATATTCTGCTTGGTGCGGAAGTTCGTCATTACAGGATCTCCTCCAGGAAGCGGTCGAGGTCATCCTGGCCGATATCAATATCGAAGTCGGATGGCGTCACGCCCCCTTCGGCCGCCAGGCAGTGAGCGATCACGGCATCCAGCGCCGCGCGGTAGGCCTGCGCCAGGCTCTCGACTTGCTCCGCCGTGTGGATGGCAGGGCTATAGGTAAAGCCCATGCGCAGCGCTTCGCCGGCAACCTGGCCGTTGATGGTGAGCCAGTGGCTACGCACCGCGTCGGGGCTGAACGACTCTCCCGTACCTTCCTGCGCCAAGCCAAACAGGCCGCCGAAGCTGGCATCGAGCTGTCCCAGGTAGTTGAAGCAGACCTGCGGCCGCGGCAAAGCCTGCCCGGCCTGCGCCTCGATCAGGCCCCAGCCCATGCCCTTGTTCGGCACGGCGCGCAGCGCCTCCTTCACGCCCTTGATCGTAGCGCCAGCATCGGCCTGCGCCGCCAGGCACACCGGATAGCGTGCCGTGAACCATCCCACGCTGCGCGACAGGTCGATGCCCTCGAACACGTCTTCCCGCCCATGTCCTTCCA
>JBCNOP010000365.1:0-3033 GCA_039593775.1 Pseudoduganella sp. | reverse complement strand
TTCAATCGACTGACCCGCTCGCGCGATGCGCTGGTGGCGGACCTCCCTGGCCTGACGCGCGATCGTCACTACGGCGAGGGCCGCATCGGCAATCGTCCGTTCCTGGTCATCGATACCGGCGGTTTCGAACCGGTTGCCAAGGAAGGCATCATGTTCCAGATGGCCCTGCAGACCAAGCAGGCCGTGGCCGAAGCCGACGTGGTCGTGTTCCTGGTGGATGGCCGCCAGGGCATGACCCCGCACGACAAGACGATTACCGATTTCCTGCGCAAATCCGGCCGTCCGGTGCTGCTGGTGGTGAACAAGGCCGAAGGCATGCGCTACACCGCTGCCGTATCGGACTTCTACGAACTGGGCCTGGGCGATCCGTATGCGATCTCCGGCGCCCACGGCGACGGCGTGCACGACCTGGTGGCCGAGGCGCTGGACAAGGCGTTTGCTTCGCGTCCGGCCGACGAGGAAGAACTGCTGCCGCAGGAACGCGGCATCAAGATCGCCCTGGTGGGCCGCCCGAACGTGGGCAAATCGACCCTGATCAACACCCTGGTTGGCGAAGAGCGCGTGATCGCCTTCGACATGCCGGGCACCACCCGCGATTCGATCGAGATCCCGTTCGAGCGCGATGGCAAGCAGTACACCCTGATCGACACGGCCGGTATCCGCCGCCGCGGCAAGGTGTTCGAAGCAATCGAGAAATTCTCGGTGGTGAAGACGCTGCAGTCGATTTCGGAAGCCAACGTCGTGATCCTGATGCTCGATGCGCAGCAGGACATCTCGGAACAGGATGCGCACATTGCGGGCTTCATCCTGGAATCGGGCCGCGCCCTGGTGGTGGCGGTCAACAAGTGGGACGGCCTGCAGTCGGACGACCGCGACCAGGTGAAGATGGACATGGACCGCAAGCTGGACTTCCTGTCCTTTGCCAATACCCACTTCATCTCGGCCCTGCGCGGCACCGGCATCGGCCCGCTGATGAAGTCCGTGAACGGCGCCTATGCCGCTGCCACGGCCAACCTGCCGACGCCTAAGCTGACCCGCGCCTTGCAGGAAGCGATCGAAAAGCAGGAGCCGAAGCGCAAGGCAGGCGTGCGTCCGAAGATGCGCTATGCGCACCAGGGCGGCCAGAACCCGCCGATCATCGTCATCCACGGAAATTCGCTGGATGCGGTGTCCGAGCCGTACAAACGCTATCTGGAGAAGCATTTCCGCGATAGTTTCAAACTGGTCGGCACCCCGCTGCGCATCGAATTGCGTAACGGCAAGAATCCTTTCGACAAGCGTGAAGGCAAGTAATCGGCATAAATAAGCCCACCTTAAGGTTTATCACGCTGCAAGATTTAAAAAAACAAGGTACAGTGTCTTTGGAGCAGCATCCCCAGCACTTGAAATACAGGCGCAGCGTCTCCAATTCGTACACAACAACATAAAACGGAGCTGTTATGAGCAATAAAGGGCAATTGTTACAAGACCCATTCCTGAACGCGCTGCGCAAAGAGCACGTTCCAGTCTCGATCTACCTGGTCAACGGCATCAAGCTGCAAGGCCATATCGAGTCTTTCGACCAATACGTGGTCCTGCTGCGTAACACCGTAACCCAGATGGTTTACAAGCACGCCATTTCCACCGTGGTGCCTGCCCGCGCCGTCAACCTGAACATGGATAACTCCTCCGAGGCAGCGGAGTAAGCCACTTCGTATGCGTGCAGCTTTAGTCGGGGTAGATTTCGGTCAGGGCGACTTTGCTGCCAGTATCGAGGAGTTGATGCTACTGGCCCGCTCCGCGGGCGCAGAGCCGGTCACCACCATTACCGGCAAACGGTCTTCGCCGGATGCCGCGTATTTCGTCGGCAGCGGCAAGGCCGACGAAATCGGTCATGCAGTGCAGGACCATCAACTCGAAATCGTCATCTTCAATCATGCGCTGTCCCCAGCCCAGCAGCGCAACCTGGAAAAACGCCTGAACGTCCGGGTGCTTGACCGCACCAGCCTGATCCTCGACATCTTTGCGCAGCGTGCGCAAAGCCACGAGGGCAAGCTGCAGGTCGAACTGGCCCAGTTGCAGCACCTGGCCACGCGCCTGGTGCGCGGCTGGACCCACCTGGAGCGCCAGAAGGGCGGTATCGGCCTGCGCGGCCCTGGCGAAACCCAGCTCGAAACCGACCGCCGCCTGATTGGCGAGCGCGTGAAGATGCTGCGCGCCCGGCTGGCCAAGCTGCGCAAGCAGCACGAGACCCAGCGCCGTGCCCGTGGCCGCAGCCATACGTTCTCGGTGTCCCTGGTCGGCTATACCAACGCCGGCAAATCGACCCTGTTCAATACCATGACCAAGGCCGGCGTCTACGTGGCGGACCAGCTGTTCGCTACGTTGGACACCACCTCGCGCCGGGTCTACATGGGCGAGGAGATCGGCAACGTGGTGGTGTCCGACACGGTCGGCTTCGTGCGCGAATTGCCGCACCAGCTGGTGGCCGCTTTCCGCGCCACGCTGGAGGAAACCATTCATGCCGACCTGCTGCTGCACGTGGTCGACGGTTCGTCGCCGGTGCGCATGGAGCAGATCGAGCAGGTCAACATGGTGCTGCGCGAAATCGGCGCCGACCATATTCCGCAGATCCTGGTGTGGAACAAGATCGATGCGGCGGGCCTTGAGCCGGCGGTCGAACGTAATGAGTATGATAAGATTTCCCGCGTATTCATCAGCGCACGCACGGGCCAAGGCCTGGACTTGCTGCGCGATGCAATCTGTGAGGCAGCACGGGATGAGCAGGAGGCGCTCGCCAACCCCAAGGAGGAGGTGGCGCCAGACAGTATTCTCAACTTTACCCAAGTAGGATCTCACTAAAAGAAAAATATGCCTTTTTCCTCTCTCAAGAAAAGACTCGGCAACTATATTGCCCAGGAAGGCAAAAAGCCCGGCGAAGGACCGCCGGACCTCGATCAACTCTGGCGTGATTTCAACCAGCGCCTGAACGGCCTGTTTGGCGGCGGCAAAAACCGCGGCAGCAATCCGGGCGGCGGCGGCAACGGCGGCGGC
>JBCNOP010000364.1:0-3073 GCA_039593775.1 Pseudoduganella sp. | reverse complement strand
CTTCAGGAAGCCGGTCAGGGCGCCGAGGCTCACCAGGGCAGAGGTGATGTCCGGCAGTTCCGGGCCAATGTAGTTGGAAGTGATGTACTGCGTGACGGCGAAACTGCCGCCAGCCACCAGCGCTGCGGGCCACGTTTCCTTGATGCCGCGCTTACCGTCCATCATGAACACCAGCCAGAATGGCACCAGCAGCGACAGCAGCGGCAACTGGCGCCCGGCCATGGCGCCGATGTTCATCGCGTCCAGTCCAGTGACCTGGCCCGCCACGATAATTGGAATGCCCATGGCGCCGAAAGCCACCGGCGCGGTATTCGCAATCAGGCACAGGCCAGCCGCATACAGCGGATTGAAGCCCAAGCCAACAAGCAGCGCGGAGGTGATCGCCACAGGTGCTCCAAATCCTGCCGCGCCTTCCAGGAAGGCGCCGAAGGAAAAGCCGATCAACAGCATCTGCAGGCGCTGGTCGTCCGTAATCGAGACCACCGAGGCGCGGATGATATCGAGTTGGCCCGTGCGTTCGACGACCTTGTACAGGAATACTGCACTGATGATGATCCAGGCGATGGGCCACATGCCATACGCAAAGCCATAGCCTGCAGCGGCCAGCGCTTGCGGCACCGGCATGCCATAAAAGAAGATCGCGACCGCCAGCGACAGTGCCAGCGTCACTGCGGCGGCAATATGGCCTTTGAGGCGCCAGACTGCCAGCGCGACAAAGAAGAAAAGAATGGGAATGGCGGCGGCCAGGGCCGATAGCCACAGGCTGCCCAATGGGGCATAAATCTGGTTCCAGGTTTGCATTTTGTACTCCTCCAAGGGTATGAAATCTTTTTCTTATTCCGGCGACGAGCGCCGTAATGGGCACAACAATCCTTATTCCGCTTGCCCCCTTTCCCGCAGCAGGTCGGACAGGCTGCGGCGAGCCGGGACCAGCGGTGCACGATGGCGCGTCCAACCCAGCTGGGAGGACGGGGCGAAAGCTCGCATCCGGGTCGCCAGCCAGCGGAACCAGCGATAGACCGAAGGGCGTGCGAACGCGCCGCTCCAGAAACGCCACACCAGGCGTTCACCACGACTGAAACTGGCGCCCTGGCCACGCAACGGCTGGTCGACCTGCTGCGCCGGATCGCGGTTAGCCTCGGTGCGCAGCCGCACCAGCAGCGATGGAATGGGTATGCGCACCGGGCACACTTCGGCGCAAGCACCGCACAAGCTGGAGGCCGTCACCAGGTCGGCGGTTTCCTCGAGCCCCAGCAAATGCGGTGAAATGATCTTGCCGATTGGTCCCGGATAGGTGGTGCCATAGGCATGGCCGCCCACCCGCTCGTAGACCGGGCAATGATTCATGCAGGCGCCGCAGCGAATGCACTGCAAGGTCGCGCGCAGCTGCTGGTCGGCATAGGCCTGCGTGCGGCCGTTATCGAGCAGCACCACATGCATTTCACGCGGGCCGTCGAGTTCACCAGCTCGGCGTGGACCGGTGATCAGGTTGAAGTAGGTGGTGATGGCCTGGCCTGTGGCCGAACGCGTCAACAGGCTCGCCAGCGGCACGATATGCTCCAGCTTTGCCACCACCTTCTCCACGCCCATCAAGGCGATGTGCACATCCGGCACGGTGGTCGACAAACGGCCGTTGCCTTCATTCTCCACCAGCCACAGCGTGCCGGTATCGGCCGCTGCGAAATTGACGCCGGACAGGCCAATATCCGCATCGGCGAATTTCTGGCGCAGGGCGCGCCGGCCGGCCAGGATCAGCGCATCAACGTCTTCGGTGTAAGGCGTGCCAGGCAGGTGGCGCTCGAACAGGGCGCCAATCTCGGCGCGCGTTTTGTGCAGGGCCGGCATGACGATATGCGAGGGTTTTTCCTCTGCCAGTTGCACGATGTATTCACCCATGTCGGATTCGACGCAGTCGATGCCGCGTTCGGACATGTAGTGATTCAGTTCCACTTCTTCGCTCGCCATCGACTTGCCCTTGACGATGCTGCGGGCGCCGCGGCGCTGTGCGATTTCGTAAATGATGGCGTTGGCTTCGTCCGCGTTGGATGCCCAGTGAACTTGTACGCCCAGCGCCTGCAGGCTGGCTTCGAACTGCACCAGCAAGTCCGGTAGATTCGCCAGCGCATGCTGGCGTATTGCCTCGCCCAGGTCGCGTAGCTGTTCCAGTTCGTCGGCATCCGGGAATTGGGTGCTGCGCTTGGCTTGCAGGAACTCCATCGCGCCGCGCATGCTGGAGCGCAGCGCCTGGTCCTGCAAGGCGCCGCTGACGCGTTCGCGAAAGTCGGCTGGCGAGACAAAATGCATTGGTCGCGCGTTCATGCCTGCGCCTCCATGCCGTCATCCACGATCACAACCCACAGTGCGGCTGGCCCGTGCGCCCCATAGGCCAGCGTTTGCTGGATATCCGATGTTTTTGAGGGCCCCGAAACCAGCACCAGGTTGCTCGGCATGCCGGCGCTCCAACGCTCGGAGTGCATGGCTGCGTGCAGGTCGGCATGCAGCGTGCTCGCGTAAACCAGCGCAACGTGCAACGGAGGCACCAGCGACACAGTACGAGGCGTGCCTGCATCGGGTGCCAGCACCAGGGTGCCAGTGGCGGCAATACCGGATCGTGCCAGCGTGAAGCCAGCATCCACGGTGGAGAACAGGGAGTTCTTCCATGCCTCCAAGGGCTGCGAGAACGAGAGCGCTTGCATGCCGCCCGGCAGTGCCGCTACCAGCGCAGCACCTTCCGCAGTAACGGGATCCAGCAGCAAGCGCTGTACGCCAGCCTGGCCTAGTCTGGCGGCCAAGAGCGCTGGCCAGCTCGCAGCGTCGCTACGAATGACTTCCGTGCGCACCGATGTCATGACGCGCTCCATCTCGTCCGCCCGCTGTTTCGGCAGGGCGGCTCGCAAGGCGCCACGTGCATGATGCTTGTTGATGCGCGCCTCGAGCTCGCGGCTGTCCGGCGCAGGAGCTGGCGCAGACGTGCGCAAAGCGCCCAGGATGCGCTCACGGCTGCCCATGCCGCTCATCGCACACCTCCATCCTGCTCGGTCGCGGCGGCATGGCCGTTAAGGCGGCGCCACAA
>JBCNOP010000363.1:0-3094 GCA_039593775.1 Pseudoduganella sp. | reverse complement strand
GCATTTAGCCAGCGCGCGGATAAGTGAACACCACAAAGTGCGTCAGGTTGAGCAGGAAGTGGGCGGCGATCGGAACCTCGATGCGCCGCGTCTTCGAATACAGCAGCGCGTAACCCAGTCCGGCCAGGCTGGCGAGCACACCAAACTGCCAGCCGCCGCCCAGGTGGGCTGCGCCGAACAGCAAGCCTGAAACCACGACAGCCAAAGTGTCGCCGAAGCGTGCGAGCTGGCCCTGGATGACGCCACGGAAGAAGGTTTCCTCCGCCACGCAGACAAACAGCAGGTTGACGACCGCGAACAGCGGCAAGTAAGGCGACAGCTTGAAATCAGGATGGACGAATCCAGTTGCCCAGCCGGCGCCCAATACCGCAATCAATAGCGCCGCCAGCACAATAGCCTGTGATTTCAATGCAGCGCCAAAGTCCCGCCAGGAACTGGCGCGCTGGCAGAAGAAGACCAGCAGCACAAGCCCGACCACTCCCTTGTCGAAGTTCGCATACATGGTATATGGCGCAGAAGCTGCCGATAGCCGGACATCCTTCAACAACAAGGGATTGTCGTAGCCGGGAACGGCATGCATTGCAAGCGCCAGGGCCAGAAGCAGCGTCAAGAGCGTGAATGGCACGCGCACAGCAGCCTTGCCATGACGGGTCGCCAGCCAGGAGAAAGCCAGCAAGGCGGCGATGCTGGCCAAAGCGACAGGACGCAGCATCCCAACCGCCAGGCCTGCGCCGATCGCCAGGCCAAGCAAGATTAGCCAGAGATGGCGCAGATAAGCCGGCCGCTGTTCGTTCGCAGCTGCCAGGCCGGTGCTTACAATCGAAAGGCCCAGCAAGCCGAATGGCAGCCAGGCCGGCACGGAAATCAGGTGCATTTTTTCTATCCGGAGAGTTTGGAGAACCGCATCATATGCTTTTTGCTAATATCAGCAAGAACAAATGACGCTCCATAGTCCAACCGAAAATTTGAAGTCTTCAATGCGCTTGTTAATTCTCTCCGACCTGCATCGTGAATTCTGGAATGGGCACCAGGTCTCGTTTGACCTCGCAGCCTCGAAGCCTGATGCGGTCGTCCTGGCTGGCGACATCGACACCAGCGGAGTGCGTTCTGTTCAGTGGGCCGAAACCGCCTTTGAGGGCATCCCGGTCATCTACGTGCACGGCAACCACGAAGGTTACGGTCACAACCTGGACAGCGAAATCGAAAAAATTCGTGCAGCCAGTGCGGCAACAGCGAATGTAAAGTTTTTGAATTGCGACGAATGCGTCATCGGAAACGTACGCTTCCTGGGCGCCGCGCTATGGACCGACTTCAAGCTGTTTGGCGATGACCGACGGTACTTCGCCATGACCAGGGCCGAGGAGGTGATGTCGGACTACCGGCGCATACGGCTCGCCAGCAAGAGCTACGGCAGGCTACGCGCAAGGGATACTGCCCTCTTCCATGAAAAGCACAAGTCGTGGATCGCCAGCAGGCTGACCGACCCGCACGAGGGCAAAACCGTCGTAGTCACCCACATGGCTCCGTCGATGCGATCAGTTCCCAGCCAGTATGCGAACGACCTGACGTCATCCGCCTATGCCTCGAACCTGGACGAAATCGTGGCAAAGGCAGATCTTTGGGTGCACGGGCACATGCACGAATCCTTTGACTACCAGGTTGGCGCGTGCCGAGTGGTGTGCAACCCGTTCGGATATATGTCGAAGAACGGAAGCCACGAGAATGAAGGGTTCCGCCCAGACTGCATCGTCGAGATTTGAAGCCAGACTAAAGCCCGCAATGGGCGGGCTCAAGGTGGGTTAGGCGAACTTGGAGAAGTCCGGCTTGCGCTTTTCGAAGAAGGCGGTGAAGGCTTCCTTGGCTTCGGCACCGGTCAGCATGGCGCCGAACTGCGCGCTTTCGACGTCGATGTGGGCTTTCAGCGCTTCGCGGCCGGCTTTCATCAGGCGCTTGGTCTGTCGGATTGATTCTGCCGGCAGGGCGACCAGCTTGGCGGCTTGCGCCTGCGCGTGGGACAGCACCTGGTCGGCTGGCAGCAACTTGGAGATCAGGCCCATGTCGTAGGCTTCCTGCGCGCTGAACGGCTCGCCCAGCATCAACTTTTCGGCCGCGCGGGCGTGGCCGCCGTTGGCAGGCAGCAGCATGCTGGAGCCGAATTCAGGGCACAGGCCCAGTGCCGCGAAAGGCACGGAGAACTTGGCGTTGTCGGCGGCGTAGACCAGGTCGCAGTGCATCAGCATGGTGGTGCCGATACCGATGGCAGCGCCGTTCACGGCTGCCACGACTGGCTTGGTACTGTTGAACAGGGCCTTCATGAACTTGATTACCGGACGATCGGAGAACGCCACGCCGTCGTTGGCGGCGGTGGTGGTCGCGAAGTCGACCAGGTCGTTACCGGCGGTAAAAATCTCCGGTTTGCCGGTGATCAGGATGGCGCGCACTTCGGTGTCGCCTTCGGCGGCGTTGATGGTGTCGGCCATGGTCTGGTACATGGCGGAGGTGATCGCGTTCTTGCGGTCCAGGCGGTCGAATTCGATGGTCAGGATGCCGGCGGCTTTGCTGGTCAGGATTGCCATTGTTCGTTGTCTCCGTACTTAAAACCGGTAAACCGGTGTCAGACCCACAGGGTCTGACACCCGCTGCTCGCCGGCCTGTGGATGTAAAAAAGGCGGGCCAACCGACCCGCCTTGCTAGCTATGTCTTGCGCGGATTATACGCGCTCGATGATGCCTGCTGCGCCCATGCCGGCGCCCACGCACATCGTGACCATGCCGTACTTCAGGCTGTTGCGGCGCAGTGCGTGCACTACGGTCGCAGCGCGGATCGCTCCGGTTGCGCCCAGTGGGTGGCCCAGGGCGATTGCGCCGCCCATCGGGTTCACTTTGCTGGTGTCCAGGTTCAGGTCGCGGATCACGGCCAGGGCCTGTGCGGCGAACGCTTCGTTCAGTTCGATCCAGTCAAGCTGGTCCTGGGTGATGCCGGCAGCGGCGCAGGCAGCTGGGATGGCGACCTTAGGACCAATGCCCATGATCTCTGGCGGCACGCCGCGTACGGCGAACGAGGAGAACTTGGCCAGCGGGGTCAGGTTGTGTTC
>JBCNOP010000362.1:0-3147 GCA_039593775.1 Pseudoduganella sp. | reverse complement strand
CGACGGCCCTTTTCGCGTTCGCAGCCAACAACCTGCATGCCGCCTGCGGCACGATCCGCTTCGCCTACCCCGACCAGCATCGCCCGCCATATTGGCTGGGCAATGGCCCGTCCGTGCCCGAACCTGCAGGCGCCAGCGTTGAATGGATCCGCGAATTTGCTGCCAGTGGTGGCTGCGCAATTGAGCTGGTGCGTTTGCCTGTGATGCGTTTGCGCATTGCCCTGGCCAGCGGCGCGGTGGAATTCGTACCTGTCGACATCACCGCCGATGGACAGCCCGGCATCGTGATCCCGCGCGATGCGCAAGGCAAGCCCGATACCAGGCGCGCCATCAGCCTGGTGGTGGTGGCGTTTGTGCGCGCCAAGGATGGCTATGCGCCCGACCTCGATCCAATGGAAATGGTGCGCGGCAAGCGGGTTGGCGTGATGTACGGCTCGTCCTACGGCGTGCGGCTGGAAAAGGCCGGTGCGATCCTCGACCAGGGAGCGCCCACTGCACCGACCAACTTCGACAAGCTCCTGCTGGGCAGGATCGACGCCTTTGTGGTGCCGATGATCGCGGCGTCGGACATGGACAAATTCGTGGCCGAGCGCTATAAGGGGCAACTGGTCCGGCTGGAGAAGCCGGTGCTGAAATCCTATAACTGGATCGCGACCAACTCCGCCTATTACGAAGCGCACCGCCACGAGGTCGATACCCTGTGGAACTGGCTCGGCGCCGAGGGCAATAAACGCTTCAATCAGCTACTCCGCAAGTACACCGAGAACTAGGAGATTCCTCCCGACAGGCCTAAAATGGACTATTGGCCGTAGCTACAAGGAGGCAATCATGTCCACACTCAACAAGGGACGCAGCCTGGAGCAACAAACTCACGATGGCACCAGCAGCATCGCGACCATGGGCGCCGGATGCACCGGCCGCCGCAACCTGTCCCAATCGCAGGAAGGCAACCAGCAATCGGCAGATTCGGCTGGCCGTACCGACGACTTGCTGTCGGGATGTGTCGACGAAGAGGAGCGCGAGCACGGTTTCCAGACCGGCCCTCAGTATCGCCAGGGCGGGCAGCGGGAAACGGGGCCCGATACCGTGCGGCGCAGCGAGCGCTAATTCTTGATCTGGGACAAGTACTATCGTTGAACAAATTTCCTGGGTGGCGCATAATTGCGAATGATAACGATTCTCATTACGTAGCCACTTAGGAAATAGCATGTCGTTGAACAAGACCCCGCTGGCGCTTGCCATTGCGTTGGCGTTGCCGCATTTCGCAGTTTTCGCCGAAGAAGCCACCCTCCCCTCCGTTACCGTCACCGCCGCCCGCGAAGCCGCGTACAACCCGAGCACCGCCACCAGCGCCACCAAGATCGATGCGCCGCTGCGCGACATCCCGCAAACCGTGAACGTCGTGCCGCAAGAGCTGCTGCGCGACCAGGGCGCAAGTTCGATGGAAGACGCGATGAAGGGCATTCCGGGCGTCGGCCTGTCGCACGGCGACGGCCAGCGCGACCAGGTGACTATCCGCGGCTTTACCGCAATCGCCGACCAGTTCATCGATGGCATGCGCGACGACGCGCTGTATTTCCGCGACCTGTCCAATATCGAACAGATCGAAGTGATCAAAGGCCCGGCCTCGGTGCTGTATGGCCGCGGTTCTTCCGGCGGCATGATCAACCGCATTACCAAGAAACCAGGCATTGACCGCACTGAAGCCAGCGTGACCTTCGGCAGCTGGAGCAAAAAGCGCGGCGAATTCGACGTCGCGCGCAACCTGAAGGAAAGCGGCGTGGCTTTCCGCGTTACCGGCGCCAAGGAAGATTCGGACAGCTACCGCGACCAGCAATTCCTCAAGCGTGAAGCGCTGTCGCCTTCCCTGTTGTGGAAGCTGAACGCCGATACCTCCCTGCTGCTGCAGGCTGACTACCTGTCCGACCGCCGCCTGACCGACTTCGGCATCCCTTCATACAAGGGTCTGCCGGTCGACGTCGACCCGGGCACCTACTTCGGCGCCGCCAATGCGCGCGACGTGGACTTCAGCCAGGCGCGCGTGAAATCGCTGGCCGCAGTGCTGGTCCATCGCATCAACGCCAACTGGTCGCTGCGCAATGCCTTCCGCCGCTACGACTACTCGCTGAACCGCAATAACACCCTGGTGGGCAGCGTGAATGAAGCGGCGCAAACCGCCTCCCTCACCCACGGCAATGTGCGCCGCGAAGAAGACGGCTACTTCAACCAGACCGAATTGACCCAGCGCGCAGAATTCTTCGGCATGCAGCACCAGCTGCTGTACGGCGTGGAGGTCGGCAAGCAGGACAAGGACCAGGTCAACCGCTCCAAGACCAATGTGGCCACGGTCAACCTGTTCAAGCCAGTGCTGCCTGTGCTGCAGTTGCAAGCCAATGTCGCGCCAGGCACGGACAACCTGGGCATCATGAAGACCAGGAGCGTCTACGTGCAAGACCTGGCGACCTTGACGCCGCAGTGGAAGCTGCTGGCAGGCGTGCGTTACGATGACTTCAGCCAGGAGACACGTGAGCACCGCGCAGGCCAGAAAGACCTGGAGCGCACCGATCGCGCGTGGAGCCCGCGTGCAGGCCTGGTGTACCAGCCAAGCGGCAGCGTTTCCTACTACGCCTCGTTCAGCAAGTCCTTCCAGCCTTCGGGTGAAACCTTCGCGCTGGCCGCCAGCAACGCCGCCATCGAGCCGGAAGAAACCACCAACAAGGAAGTCGGCGCGAAGATCGACCTGTTCGGCGGCCAGGCCACCGTTGGCGCATCGCTGTTCCGCCTGCAGCGTACCGGCATCAAGGCCACCGATCCGGTCACCAGCATCGTCATGCCGGTCGGCACCCAGCGTACCGATGGCCTGGAACTGACCTTCGCCGGTGAGCTGGGCCAGGGCTGGCAAGTGGCTTCCGGCCTGGCGCTGCTGGATGCGGAAATCATCAAGTCCATCGCCCGCGACGACGGCCAGAACGTGCAAGGCAAGCGTCCAACGCTCACGCCGAAGCGCAGCGCCAACGTGTGGCTGAACAAGGCACTGGGCGGCGGCTGGTTCACCGGCGCCGGCGTGAACTACCAGGGCGACCGCTTCGCCAACCCGGGCAACACCACCACCCTGCCTGGCTACACGGTGGTCGATGCCATGCTGGC
>JBCNOP010000361.1:0-3197 GCA_039593775.1 Pseudoduganella sp. | reverse complement strand
CAAGTTGAGGTAAAGCAGGGTGGCAATGGTGGATAGCCAGGACGTCAGGATCAGGGCGGTCTGGCGGTCGAATTTGCGATCCATCCGCGCCACGAGTTCGTCGTGGCGGCGGCGTGCCTCGGCGTGCAGGGCATCGCTGCGTTTTCGTTCTTCCGCCAGCGCTGCACGTTGCTCTGCGGCCTCGTGGTCGCGCTTGGCTTGCTCGGCGTCCATGCGACGCAGGATTTCTCGGAATTGCTCTCGAGTAAGTTCTTTGTGCTCATCGGGCGCTTTTTCGACGTTGCTGATGCGGTCGTGATCCATCGGTCCCTGTGCCATGGCAGCCTCCCTTGTATGGTGTGCCTTGGACAACGCCGGAGACCGGGAGTTCCGCAACGGCGAAAAAAAGCCAGCGCCGCAGCGCTGGCCTGTGAGGAAACTTTGCGCTCTACCTGACGCGTCCACGGAAGACCAGGTTCACAATCGCCAGCAGGATCACCGCACCAAGGAATGACACGCCCAGCGACAGTACGCTGAAATCGTCCGTATTGATGGTGCCTGTCCCGAATAGCGGCGATAGCAGCCAGCCGCCCAAGAGCGCGCCGACGATACCGACCACCACGTTGAGGAACATGCCCTGTTGCGCGTCCGTTTTCATGACCAGGCTGGCGAGCCAGCCCAGGATGCCGCCAATCACAATCCAGATAATGAAGTTCATATCCGCCCCCCTTATTGTTGATGATTCCAGTGTAGGCCACGCGCGAGCCGATATTCCGTGCGCGAACGTACAGATATGGCGGACGCCGGGGCCTATCGTGTCCGGGACTCATGCAAATAAAGGGGGAATACCCATGAACACTGCAGACAAGCAATCCCGTATGGTGACCGGCCTGTTTCGTGATCGCAACAGTGCCGAGCGTGCCTGGCAGCACGCCACGTCCCGCGGTTACGGCAAGGACGACATCAACGTCGTCATGAGCGACGATACCCGCAAGCGCTATTTCAGCGGCAAGGCGGATACGGAACTGGGTTCGAAAGCAGGGGAAGGCGCAGGTATTGGCGCCAGCGTTGGCGGTGCAATCGGCGCCGCCCTCGCTGCAGTGGCGGCAATGGGCACCACCCTGGTGCTGCCGGGCCTGGGCATCGTGGTAGCGGGGCCGCTGGCGGCTGCGCTGGCTGGTGCTGGCGCTGGCGGCGTGGCAGGCGGCCTGGTGGGCGCGCTGATCGGCGCCGGCATCCCGGAGGAACGCATCAAGCATTATGAAGAAGGCATTCGCTCCGGCGGCATCCTGATGGGCGTGCAGACGCGCGATTCGGTCGATGCGGCCGATATCGAGAGCGCCTGGAAGGACAGCGAAGGTGAGC
Organism: Pseudoduganella sp.; assembly: GCA_039593775.1. GTDB lineage: Bacteria > Pseudomonadota > Gammaproteobacteria > Burkholderiales > Burkholderiaceae_D > Rugamonas. The sequence continues at coordinate 1,853 of JBCNOP010000361.1, read as the reverse complement.
ACGTCGTTGGTGTCGGCGTCGGCACCACTGGCGGTGCACTGGCTGGCGCTGCTGCCGGCTCACCGGCCGGCGTGCCGGGCATGGTGGCCGGTGCCGTGATCGGTGGCGTGGCGGGCGCCTTCGTCGGCAAAGGCACGGCCGAAATCGTCAATCCGAAACTGGAGGATGATGAGGACGATCACAACCTGGCCACCGGCATTGGTGCGGGTGGTGGCGCGGCGGCCGGTATCGCAGCCGGCGCAGCCGCGGGACCGGTTGGCATGGCGGCGGGTGGTGCAATTGGCGCCTTGGCTGGCGGCATGGCGGGCCAGGGCATCGGCACCTTGCTCAACCCGAGCGAAGAACGGGTCTATTGGCAGGACCATTACCGCAACGAGGCTTACTTCAACCCGACCTTCGATTACGACGACTATGAGCCGGCCTACATGCTCGGCTATACCGCACGCCAGCGTTATCGTGGCACGTGGGACGAGCTGAAAGACCAGCTGGAACGGGATTGGGAAACAGTGAAGGGCAAATCGCGCATGGCATGGGAGCATGCCAAGGATGCGGTGCGCGCGGCTTACGAGAAAGAACTGCCGTAACAGCCGCGCTCGTGTCCCACTTGGGGTGTGACCCCACGGTGGGACACGGGCTGGAGTATTAGTCTTCCTTGATGGCTTCGACCTGGATCGCCAGCTTCACTTCGGGAGCGAAGGCTGGGGTGGCGTAGCTCAGGCCGAAGTCGGTGCGCTTGAACTCAGCCGAGGCGTCGGCGCCGCAGACTTCGCGCTTGTAGCGTGGGTGCATGATGCACTTGAATTTGTTGACCTTCAGGGTAACCGGCTTGGTCACGCCGAGCAGGGTCAGTTCGCCTTCCACGGCTACCAGTTGGTCACCTTCGAATTTGAAGCTCTTGCCTTTGTAGGTCACTTTCGGGAATTTTTCGACGTTGAACATCTCGGCGCCTTTGGCGTGCGCGTTCATCTTGTCCAGGCCGAAGTCGATCGAATCTGCGTCAATGGTGATGTCCATGCTGCCGGTCTTGGCTGCCAGGTCCATCTGGATGCTGCCGCTGGTCTTGTCGAACTTGCCGCGCCATACCGACAGGCCCATGTGGTCCGCCTCGAAGCTCGGGAAGGTGTGGGTCGGGTCGATCTTGTAGGTCGCTGCGTTGGCGGCAACGGCGGATACGGCCAGCAGTGCGGCGGTCAGGAACTTCAGTTTCATGGTGTCTCCAGGGTTTATTGAGCTACTACGTGGAACTTGATGGTCACTTCGTCAGCAACCATGCCGGTGTCTTTCCATTCGCCTTCACCAACATTGAAGGCCAGGCGCTTGATCGGCAGCGCGCCGTCGAACACTTGCTTGCCGCCGTCGGCTTTGACGGTGATCGGGAAGGTTACATCCGCGGCCTTGCCTTTGATGGTCAGCTTGCCGCTGACATTCAGCTTGCCCGGGCCGGCGCTCTTGATCGCGGTGGAGACGAAGGTGGCTTTCGGGTACTGGGCGGAGTTGAACCAGTCTTTCTTGGCCACTTCGGCGTTCATTTCTGCTTCGCCCAAATCCAGGCTGGCGGTCTCGATTTCGACCGTGGCCTTGGAGGTGTCAGGTGCGGCGGCGTTATAGTCGATGACAATATTGTGCTTCTTGAACTTCGATTCGATCGGCACGTTCATTTGCTTGAACACGGCCGAGACGCTGCTCTTGGCAGGATCGGTTTTCAGGACTGCGGCGCTGGCTGCAGCCGCCACGGCCAGCAGGGAGGCCAGTAATACGCTTTTCTTCATGGGTGTGGCTCCAGGTTATGGCAGCATGCGCTTGAGCAGGCCGTCCTTGTCGATGAATTGGTGTTTCAGTGCTGCGCCGATGTG
>JBCNOP010000360.1:0-3319 GCA_039593775.1 Pseudoduganella sp. | reverse complement strand
ATGGCGGCGGCGAAACGGTCGCAGCCCAGCTGCGCCGGATTGCGGTAGGCATTGCGGACGCCGGCGCGTTCAGGGACGGAGGCGAACCATTCGATGGCTTGCGGCGGGACCTGAAGCTGCGGCGCGGCCAGCCAGCTTGCCAGCATGTCGCGCACGGATTGGCCGGCCACGTTGGCGACCAGTACGCGGCCGATGATTGCGGCGGCGCCGGGCTGGGCTGCGGCAAGGGCTGCGTTGAGCGCCGCCGGGAAGCCGGCGGCGTCGGCGTGCATGTGCGCGCCTTGCGCAAGCCAGTCGCCGAGGGTGGCGCCACGGGCGGCAAGGGCCCACTTGATGCGGGTGTTGCCGGCATCGATCAGCAGGTCGTATGTCATCGCGCGAGCCTCAGCGAAACATCGCCCGACAGCACGGCCACGCGGCCAGCCGGGGTGTCGAGCAGCAGGCGCCCCTGGTCGTCGACGCCGGCAGCCAGGCCTTCCTGCTGAATTTCACCCTGGTCGAGCAGCCGCACCGGCTGTCCGCGCCACGCCTGCAGCGCGTTCCAGCGCTCGGTAAAGGCGGCAAACCCGGTATCGTCGAATTCCGCCAGCACGGCGCACAGGCGGCTAAGCAGTTGCGCCAGCAAGGTGTTGCGGTCCATCTGGGCCAGCCACGGCGCGGAGGATACTTCGCGGCCGATGGCTGCCTCCATCTCGTCCGGCATCAGCAGGTTCATGCCGCAGCCGATGACGGCCCAGATCGTGCCATCCGCCGCCGCCTGGGTTTCAACCAGGATGCCCGCCAGCTTGGCGCCATCCTTCAGCATATCGTTGGGCCATTTGAGCTGGACCGGCACGCCCAAACCATTCACGGTCTCGGCCAGCGCCACGCCAACGGCCAATGGCAAGCCCACCATGCGGTGCAGCGGCGCGCGGAACGGCCAGGCGACGGAGAACGTCAGCGATGCGCCGGGCGCGGAAAGCCAGCTACGGCCAGCGCGGCCACGGCCGGCCGTCTGGCGCTCGGCCACGCGCAGCACCGGGCCGCGCAGCGCAGGACCGGCAGCGGTCATCGCCGGCTGGACTGCGGATGGCACGCGTGCCAGCAGATCGGCATTGGTAGAGCCGGTTTCGTCCACCACTTCAATGGCAACGTGGGATGCACTGTCGGCAACCAGCGCGCGAATCGCAGCAGCGGCGAGAGGTGTTGCATTCATATTGTGCCCTTGCGCGCCTTATGCGGCGCCTTGGCGAAAGCCCGGTCATACAGCCAGTTCGGCAGCGCGCGCAGCAGGCGCGCGATCATGCTCGCTCCAAACGGGATGACGCGGTAGCTGTCGCCCCGTTCAATGCTGCGCGCCGCGGCGGCCGCGAAATCGGCTGGCTGCATCAGGAACGGCATCGGATATTTGTTCTGCTGCGTCATCGGCGTATCGATATAACCCGGCGCAATGGTGACGACCTTGATCCCGCTGCCGCGCAATTCCACCCGCAGCGATTCGCAATACACGCGCACTGCCGCCTTGGAAGCGCTGTAGGCGCCGCCGCCCGGCAGTCCGCGCACGCCGGCAACGCTGCCGATGCCCACCAGGCGTGCCGGCGATCCCTGCGCCCGCATCGCCGCTATGAACGGCGAAAACGTCGCCACGGTAGACGTGACGTTGGTGGCGATAATCGATTCGAAGACCGGCAAGTCTTCCGCCAGTTCGGTGATGTTGCCGTGCGAGATGCCCGCGCTGGCGATGACGATATCGCAGCCGCCGGCATGGGCAAGAAAAGCTTCGGCAGCGCTGCGCAGCGCCGCATGGTCGGTTACGTCGGCCACATAGCAGCGGTGGCGTTCAGCATTGGGAAGGGTGGCGGCAAGCGCCTGCAACGCATTGGCGCGGCGCCCGAGCAGGCCGAGGGTGCAGCCTTGCGCAGCGTAATGCGCTGCCAGTGCTGCCCCGATGCCACTGGAGGCGCCGGTGATGAAAACGCGCTTCAAAGCCTTACTTCTTCTCCGCCTTTGCCTTGGCAACCAGGAAGTCCAGCACCGTCAGCGCATTGGCGTGCTGCTGGGCCTCGTTCGGCACTGGCTTGATGCTCTTGTTTGCTTCGGCAGGGGAGGTCATGTATTTGCCATCAACCACCAGCATCGGCCAGTAGTCGACCCGGTAATCGCCCATCATGCGTTCCGTGCGGCGCACTTTGGCGGCCACACCGAAGCTGTTATAGGCTTCGGTGAATTTGGCCTTGTCGATGCCGTTGGTGGCCGCCCAGTCGATCACCGCAGTGTCATTGCGCAGGGAGTTGCCCTGTTCGTGCATGGCGTTGAACACTTTCGCGTGGTTCTGTTCCACCAGGCCCAGGGCTTCCAGCGCGAAGAACAGCTTCTGCTGCGGCAGCACGGACGGGCCGCGGCTCACGTGGACACGCTTGAAGACCACGTTGTCGCCCTGTTTCTTGACCCAGGCAGCCATGGCCGGCTCCAGCGCATAGCAGTGAGGGCAGTAGTAAGCGAAGAACTCGATCACTTCGACCTTCTTGCCGGTATCGACCGGCTGCGGTTCTGGCAGCACAACGTAATCGGTGCCGGCAACCGGGGCAGCCGGCGAAGCAAAGGCGCCAAACGCTACGCCGCACAGGACCACGGCCAGGATTTGCTTAAACAGTTTCATTGCTCGGGCTTCCCTTATTTTTGATTGCGGACGACGGCAACATCAATGCCGTTTTCAGACAGCTTGGCGCGCACTTTGTTCATGGCTTCCACCTGGGTGAAAGGACCCATGCGCACGCGGTGCAGGACGCCGGCGTCAGTGGCGCGGTCGGACACCGTAGCCTCGAAGCCCAGCAGGGCCAGTTTGGCGCGGGTGTTCTCGGCATCGCCCACTTCGCGGAAGGCCCCAGCCTGCAGGTAATAAACGAACTTGTCTTCGCCTGGCAGGGCAGGCGCCGGAGCGGCTGCCTGCGCCGGCGGCGCTGCGCTGTTGACTGGCGGCGGCGCAGCAGGCGAGGTCGCGGCAGGTGCCGGTGCGGGGGCTGCAGGTGCCGCCGGAGCCTTGGCCGGTGCCTGGCCCTGCGCCTGGATGTTGTCCACGACCTTCTGCAGTTGGTCTGCCGGAGCTTGTTTCGCGGCTTCGCGCTCGAATTCGCTGTTCGCCTTCTTCACCGCTTCCTTATTGCCGTACATCGGCTTGTTCGGATCGGCGATCTGGCCGGATGCTTCATCGGTCGGCTTGCCGTTCTTCGGCGCCTTGTCGGTGAACGGCGTCTGGCCCTTGGTGATGCTCAGGGCGACGACGACGGCGATGACCAGGCCGATGACCAGGCCGATGATGAAGCCAACTAAGGTATTACCT
>JBCNOP010000036.1:0-32963 GCA_039593775.1 Pseudoduganella sp. | reverse complement strand
CTTTGGCCCGGATGGCGAGCAAGCGGAAGCTGGCTGGGCACGCCTGTGTTGGCTTCCAGGTCTGGACGAGGACGAAGTCTTTTGTGGCTTCTGGCATGAGCCGGAGGATTGCCGCTTCTTGAGCATCTTCGATGGTGGATGCATGCTGCCCGTTATGGAAGATTGCCGGCTTGGCGGCGATGTAACGAAGTTCCGTACGGCCGAAGCGCCCATCAATTCCGTCACCTGCAGCGGCTGTTTCGGCCATCAGCAAGAAGAGAAGTAGTGGGGCTGACCGACCGGCCATTCGAGTATCCGCGTGTTAGGGAACGCGGATTATATCGCCGCCCGCGGTGATGCTTCAGAGGGCCAGTTTGTACAGTGCGTAGGCGTCTTCGCGTGTGACTGGACGAGGGTTGTTACCGAGCAGGCGAGTCTGCTTCATGGCGTCATCGGCCAAAAGGTCGAGGTCGCTTGCGGCAATGCCGACCTGGCGCAAGGTGCGCGGCAGGCCGGTGATGGTGGCGAATTGTTGCATTGCAACAGCGAGTACCTCGGCTCGTGCTTCAGCGCTGCCCTCTGCGTGTGGAACGACAATCGTCGCCAGTTCGGCATATTGCTCGGCACATGCCTCGGCGTTGTAGCGCAGGACATGGGGCAGCACCAGCGAGTTTGATAGGCCATGCGGGACATGGAAGATGCCGCCGATGGGATAGGCAAGCGCGTGGACTGCAGCGACAGGTGCGTTGGCGAAGGCTTGGCCAGCCAGCATCGCGCCAAGCAGCATGGCCTGGCGGGCTGCCAGGTCGTGGCCGTTTTCGCACGCCCGGATCAGGTGCCGGGACAGCAGGCTCAGCGCCTGGCGCGCCAAGCCATCCGAAAGTGGGTTCTTTTTGTGCTTGCTGGTATAGGCCTCGATGGCGTGAACCATGGCGTCGATGCCGGTTGCTGCGGTCACCGCTGCGGGCAGCCCAATGGTGAGCTCGGCGTCGAGGATGGCGATGTCGGCGTAAAGCTGGGGCGCGACAATGCCCATCTTGCTGGTGGCGCCTGTGGTGACAATGGAGATGTTCGTAACTTCGGACCCAGTGCCGGCGGTAGTCGGGATTTGAACCAGTGGCAGGCGCGTCCGGCGAACGTTGCCGATGCCGTAGATTTCGGCGAGCGCCTGGGTGCTGGCAGCGAGGACTGAGACGAGCTTGGCGACATCCATTGAGCTCCCGCCACCGAGGCCGATAACGAGTTCGGTCTCATGTTGGCGCGCGGCGGCGATCGCTTCTTGGACAACATGTTCAGGTGGATCAGCTATCACGTCCGCAAATTGTTCCACGTGAAACATTGCCGCGCGCAAGCTTGCGATTGGGGCGTTGGCCAGGCCGGTACGCAGGAAGCCCTGATCGGTCACCAGCAGCACACGGCGGGCGTCTGGGAACCGGCTGCGTAGCTCCTGGCCCAACTCCCCGGTCGCGCCGGGAGCGGAGAGGATGGTGGGAACGGTCGCGAAGCTGAAGGAGGTCATCGGGTTCATCGGGAAAGCTTACACCACCCTCCAGCGTCCTGCTCAGTTCCGACTTACAATATTACGTTTCCGAATATGGCTGGGGCAGTGTGATGGTCGAGTATGGTTTGTTGGCGGGCGCTGCATTCGCGGCTGGCTTTGTGGATGCGGTGGTGGGCGGCGGCGGACTGATCCAGATCCCAGCCCTGTTCTCGGCAATGGGTGGTACGGCACCGGCGACGCTGCTGGGAACGAATAAGGTGGCCAGTGTGTTCGGGACTGGCGCTGCGGCAGTGAACTACGCGCGCCGCACCCAGATTGCCTGGACTACCGTCGCACCAGCGGCAATTGCCGCCTTCCTCTTTGCCTTCATCGGCGCATACACCGTCACGAAAATTCCCCCGGACTTCCTGCGCGGCTTGCTGCCATTCGTGTTGATTGCAGTGGCGGGATACACCTTCTACCGCAAAGATCTCGGCAGCGTACATGCTCCACTGCACACGGGCACGAAGGAAAAGGTGCTCGCAATTCTGGTGGGGGCGGGCATTGGTTTCTACGATGGCTTCTTCGGTCCGGGTACCGGAAGCTTCCTGGTCTTCCTGTTTGTGCGCAGTTTCGGTTTTGATTTCCTGGGCGCCTCGGCGGCAGCGAAGGTGGTGAACGTCGCGTGCAACGTGGCGGCGATTATGCTGTTCGGTCTCACGGGCCATATCATCTGGCAATTGGGCCTCATGATGGCGGTCTGCCAGGTTGTCGGTTCAGTGCTCGGTACAAAGCTGGCGCTGAAGCACGGCAGTGAGTTTGTCCGCCGCTTGTTCCTGGTGGTCGTGGTCCTGTTGATCATCAAAACAGGCTATGACGCATGGTTTAAGTGATAGTGTTTCACGTGGAACAATGTTGAAGAGGGCGCTAATCGGCGCCCTCTTTTGTTTCACGTGAAACATTGCGATCAAAAAAATCCTGCCCAAAAAATTCGCACGGTCGAAAAAACTTTATAATTCAGTTCGATCCCCAGCTTTCCCCCATTTTTACCATGTTATTTCCTACTGAATTCGACGTTATCGTTGTCGGCGGTGGTCACGCCGGTACCGAAGCGGCCCTCGCTTCTGCCCGCATGGGCCAGAAGACTCTCCTGTTGACTCACAACATTGAGACGCTGGGACAGATGTCGTGCAACCCATCCATTGGCGGCATTGGCAAAGGCCACCTCGTAAAAGAGGTCGACGCAATGGGCGGCGCCATGGCCATCGCAACCGATGAGTCGGGCATCCAGTTCCGTATCCTGAATTCGTCTAAAGGCCCCGCTGTGCGCGCGACTCGCGCCCAGGCCGACCGTATCCTGTACAAGGCCGCTATCCGTCATCGCCTGGAAAACCAGCCGAACCTGTGGCTGTTCCAGCAGGCGGTGGACGACCTGATGGTGGAGGGCGACCGCGTTGTCGGCGCCGTGACCCAGATTGGTTTGAAGTTCCTGGGCCGTGCAGTCGTGCTGACGGCCGGTACCTTCCTGGACGGCAAGATCCACGTCGGCCTGCAGAACTTTTCCGCTGGCCGCGCCGGCGATCCGCCAGCGATTTCGCTGTCCGCACGCCTGAAAGAATTGAAACTGCCACAGGGCCGCCTGAAGACTGGCACGCCACCGCGCATCGATGGCCGCAGCATTGACTTCTCGCAAATGACCGAGCAACCGGGCGACCTGGACCCAGTGCCAGTGTTCTCGGTGATGGGCAACGCCTCCATGCACCCGCAACAATTGCCGTGCTGGGTGACCCACACTAACCAGAAAACCCACGACATTATTCGTGGCGGCCTGGACCGCAGCCCGATGTACACCGGTGTGATCGAAGGTGTCGGCCCGCGCTATTGCCCGTCCATTGAAGACAAGATTCACCGCTTCTCGGCCAAGGAATCGCACCAGATTTTCCTGGAACCGGAAGGCCTGACGACCCACGAGTTCTACCCGAACGGCATCTCGACCAGCCTGCCATTCGATGTGCAGATCGAGCTGGTGCGTTCGATGAAGGGCCTGGAAAACGCGCACATTTTGCGCCCGGGTTACGCCATCGAGTACGACTACTTCGACCCGCGCGGCCTGAAAGCTTCGCTGGAGACCAAGGCGATCAACGGCCTGTTCTTCGCCGGACAGATCAACGGCACCACAGGTTACGAAGAGGCCGCGGCCCAGGGCATGCTGGCCGGTATCAACGCCGCGCTGCAAACCAAGGGTGAGGAAGCCTGGACGCCAGCCCGTTCCGAAGCCTACCTCGGCGTGCTGGTCGACGACCTGGTGACCCAGGGCGTGCAAGAGCCATACCGCATGTTCACCAGCCGCGCGGAGTATCGCCTGAGTCTGCGTGAAGATAACGCTGACATGCGCCTGACAGAAATCGGGCGTAAGCTCGGTGTCGTTGGTGATGCGCAGTGGGAAGCTTTCGACCGCAAACGCGAGGCTGTGGCGCAGGAACTCGAGCGCCTGAAATCGACCTGGGTCAACCCGCGCATCCTGGCGGCAGCCGAATCGGAGCGTGTGATTGGCCAGGCCATCGAACGCGAATATTCGCTGGCAGACCTGCTGCGCCGTCCGGGTGTCGGCTATGAAAAGTTGATGACCATGACCGGCAATGAAGGCCAGCCGCTGGCAGGTCCAGGCGTCACCGACGAAGCAGTGATGGAGCAGATCGAGATCACCCTGAAGTACTCGGGCTATATCGATCGCCAGCTGCGCGAAGTCGAGCGTCACGAGCACTACGAGAACCTGAAGCTGCCGGAAGGCTTCAACTACGCCGAGATCACGGCGCTGTCGATGGAAGTGCGCCAGAAACTGCAGAAGCATCGTCCGGAAACCCTGGGCCAGGCTTCGCGTATTTCGGGCGTGACGCCGGCGGCGATTTCGCTGCTGCTGGTGCACCTGAAGAAAGCCGGCTACGGTGGCTTCGTTACGCTGAAAGACGAGGCGGCTTGATGGCGGTGTTTGATCGCGTCGCATTGGCGCACGTACTGAAGAACGGTGTCGAAAAGCTGAACCTGGGCCTGAGCGAAGCACAGCAGGAAAAACTGCTGGACTACCTGGCCCTGCTGAACAAGTGGAACAAGGTGTACAACCTGACGGCCGTGCGCGACCCGATGGAAATGATGACCCTGCACGTCCTCGATTCGCTGGCAGCAGTGCCGGCGTTCAAGGATGCGCAGAATGTGCTGGATGTTGGGGCAGGGGGCGGATTGCCGGGTGTAGTGTTGGCGATCGCCAGGCCGGACATGAAAGTGTCGATGATCGACATCGTCCACAAGAAGACGGCCTTCCTGAACCAGGTGAAAGCAGAGCTGGAACTAGCCAACGTAACGGTGTACACGAAGAAGGTGCAGGAGCTGCAGGTCAAGACGCCTTACGACGTCATTACCTCGCGGGCTTTTGCGGACCTCAGCGATTTTGTGAACTGGTCCGGGCATCTGCTGGCAGAGGGCGGGCGATTCATAGCCCTGAAAGGCACGGCGCCGGCAGAGGAGCGAGAGCGACTGCCAGACCCATGGAAAGTGAACGAGCTACAGCCTTTGCAAGTACCGGGACTGGATGCACAGCGCCACCTGGTTTTCATCGGCAGGGTGTAACTGGCTAAACAGTATAAATAATTTTAATCGTTTATACGAAATAAATAGTATAAACGGTTTATACCGAATAAACGATTTAGACCATATAAGAAAACTCGATGGCCAAAATTTTCTGCGTAGCAAATCAAAAGGGCGGCGTAGGTAAGACTACCACGACTGTGAACCTGGCCGCCGGCCTGGCCAAACTTAATCAACGAGTGTTGCTTGTTGACCTCGATCCTCAGGGTAACGCGACAATGGGCGCGGGGATCAATAAGGCGACGCTGCAAGCTTCCACTTATGAAGTCTTGCTCGGCACTGCCGATGTGGCGACGGCACGCGTGCGTTCGGAAGCTGGCGGCTTTGATGTGCTGCCTGCCAACCGTGAACTGGCTGGTGCCGAGGTCGAGATGGTGCAGCTCGAGAACCGCGAGCGCCGCCTGCGCGATGCGCTGGGCCTGGTAGCCAAAGACTATGACTTCATGCTGATCGATTGCCCTCCTGCGCTGTCGATGCTGACGCTGAACGGTTTGTGCGCGGCGCATGGCGTGATCATTCCGATGCAGTGCGAGTACTACGCGCTGGAAGGTTTGTCCGACCTGGTCAACACCATCAAGAAGGTGCACGCCAACCTGAACCCGGACCTGAAGATTATCGGCCTGCTGCGTGTGATGTTCGATCCGCGCATGACGCTGTCGCAGCAAGTCTCGGCCCAGCTCGAGCAGCACTTCGGCGACAAAGTATTCAAGACCATCATCCCACGCAATGTGCGACTGGCCGAGGCGCCGTCCTACGGCATGCCGGGCGTGACTTTCGACCCGACCTCGAAGGGCGCACAGGCGTATATCGCCTTCGGCGCCGAGATGGTTAAACGTATCAAGAAAATGTAAGCGACATATCCACAATGGCTACTAAAAAAATGAAAGGCCTCGGCCGCGGTCTCGACGCGCTGCTCGGTGGCGACGAAGATCCGTCCAATCCAACCTCGCACCCGACTCCGTCGGAGATGGCAGTGCAATTCTTGCAAGCTGGTAAATACCAGCCGCGTACCCAGATGGACGAGGGTGGCCTGGCCGAGCTGGCTTCGTCGATCAAGACCCAGGGCATCATCCAGCCTTTGCTGGTCCGCCCGGTTGGCGTGGACAAGGCTACCGGCCATGTCAAATATGAAATCATCGCTGGTGAGCGTCGTTTCCGTGCCGCGCAGCTTGCAGGTTTGGAAACTGTGCCGGTCCTGGTGAAGGATGTGGACGACACGACAGCGGCCGCCATGGCCCTGATCGAGAATATCCAGCGTGAAGACCTGAACCCGCTTGAAGAGGCGCAGGGTATCCATCGGCTGATTACTGATTTCTCGTTTACCCATGAGCAGGCGGCGCAGGCTGTTGGACGGTCGCGTTCGGCGGTTTCCAATTTGCTGCGTTTGCTGAACCTGGCGGAGCCCGTGCAGACCATGCTGATGGCGGGTGATATTGATATGGGGCATGCTCGTGCCCTGTTGGCTGTCGATGCGGCATCACAAATTGCTTTGGCGAATGTTGTTGTAGCGAAACGACTGTCGGTGCGTGAGACGGAGAAACTTGTCCACAACCATATGGAGGAGGCCAAGTCCAAGCCGGCTCCTCGGGCCAAGGAGAAGTCGGGGGATATCAAGCGGCTGGAGGAAGAGCTGTCGGATACCTTGGCTACCTCGGTGGTGTTCAAGATGGGGGCTAAAGGTCGCGGTCAGATGATCATTGATTTCGCCGACCTCGACATCCTCGATGGCGTGATTGCGCGCCTGCGCGGCTAAAACCGGTAAAGCAGTGTCTGACCCGCAGGGTCAGACACTGGTCTGCGGCGGCCGCGTGTATGGTGTCTGACCCTGCGGGTCAGACATCGGTTTACCGGTTTCGATTACCCCCGAAGTAATCGCCAGATGCCCACTTTTTCAGCAGAATAAGTTGTTGTTAGAGGGGCTTTTGGCGATGCACCACGTTTGACCTTGGCAACGTAAACAAACTATAATCCCGTGTCTTTGGGTCTAAAGGAAGTGCGGCAAGTGAGTGATTCTTCAAGAAGTATCGCCTGGCCAGTTTTCCGAGTAGTTGCCCTGCAATTAACAATCGCCGTCCTCTTTTCCGCCACCGTGGCGCTTATCGCCGGGGTGGAAAAAGGCTGGTCCGCAGCCGTGGGCGGCGGTATGGCAGTGATCGGTAGCCTGGTTTATGCGCTGATGGTGATGCGCGGCACCGATGATGCAAAGAAAGCATTTCGGACGCACTTCCGCGCCGAGATGCTGAAGGTATTTGTAACGGCAGTGCTGTTTATTTGCGCACTGGTGCTGTTTAAGTCAGCCGCCTGGTTATGGCTGATCCTGGGATTCGTAGTGGCAACCCTGGCTTACTGGCTGTCGCTGCTCAAGATTTAATCATTAAAAATTCGGACCTATGACTACTGAACACGCAACGGGCGGTCACGCCGGCCCGGCTAACGCCACCGAGTATATCCAGCACCACCTGTCCCACCTGAACAGCGCTGGTGATGTCGTATCCCCTAACTCCATCAACCTGGACACCTTCTGGATCTCCCTGATCCTGGGCTTCGTGTTCCTGGGTATGTTCTACATGGCTTCCCGCCGCGCCACCGCTGGCGTGCCAGGCAAGCTGCAGAACTTCGTTGAGTGGGTCATGGAGATGGTCAACGAGACCGTCAATTCTGCATTCCACGCCAAATCCAAGGTTATCGCTCCACTGGCCATCACCATCTTCGTATGGGTTTGGCTGATGAACGCAATGGACTTCCTGCCTGTCGACCTGTTGCCTAAAGTGCTGAGCTGGTTCGGCGTGCACAAGCTGCGCGTAGTGCCAACCGCCGACGTGAACCACACCTTCGGCATGTCGATCGGCGTGCTGATCTGCATCATCGGTTTCTCGATCAAAGCCAAAGGCGCTGGCGGCTGGACCAAAGAACTGTTCACTGCACCGTTCCACGCACACGGCACCGTCGGCACCATCATCCTGGCACCGATCAACTTCATCTTCCAGATGCTGGAACTGTTCGCCAAGCCGATTTCCCTGTCGCTGCGACTGTTCGGCAATATGTACGCCGGCGAACTGATCTTCATCCTGATCGCGCTGCTGCCATGGTGGGCACAGTGGCTGCTGGGCGGTCCATGGGCAATCTTCCACATTCTGATTGTGACTCTGCAAGCGTTTGTGTTTATGGCGTTGACGGTTGTGTACCTGGCCCTGGCGGTCGAGAAGCACTAATCAGCAACTTATTCGTAGTATTTGGTTTTAGTTTTTTGGTATTTTCGTTTTTTTAAATTAGGAGAAATCTAATGCAAGCTCTGATCGCACAAGTACAAAGCATGACCGTTCTGGCCGTAGCAATCATCGTTGGCCTGGGCGCCATCGGCACCGCACTCGGCTTCGCTATCCTGGGCGGCAAGTTCCTGGAAGCTTCGGCACGTCAGCCTGAACTGATGCCACAACTGCAAACCAAACTGTTCGTTATCGCTGGTCTGCTGGACGCGATCTCCATGATCGGCGTTGGTGTTGCTCTGCTGTTCACCTTCAACAACCCATTCCTGACCGCCCTGACCGCCGCTGCTGCTCAGTAATCTTTCTCCTGAATCTGGAGAAAACTTTTAGGAGCAAGGTATGAACATCAATATGTCTCTCATCGGTCAGATGATCACCTTCGCGGTGCTCGTCTGGTTCTCGATGAAGTTCGTATTCCCAGCGCTGAACAATGCGCTGGATGAGCGTGCCAAGCGAATTGCAGATGGTCTGGCTGCTGCCGACCAAGGTCAAGCTTCCATGCAGCGTGCTGAAAAAGCCGCTGCTGAAGCCATGACCGCTGCCCGTAACGATGCGTCTTCGCTCGTTGCGGACGCTGAAAAGCGTGCTCAACTGGTCGCTGAAGAAATCAAAGCAAACGCACAAGCCGAAGCTGCCCGCATCGTGGCACAAGCTAAAGCTGAAGCCGAGCAGCAAGTAACCCAGGCCCGCGAAGCTCTGCGTGGTCAAGTGGCTGACCTGGCTGTGAAGGGCGCCGAGCAAATCCTGAAGCGCGAAGTCAACGCGTCGGCTCACGCTGACCTGCTGTCTCGCCTGGCTACCGAGCTCTGATTATGGCAGAGCTCGCAACCGTCGCCCGTCCTTACGCGGAAGCCCTCTTCCGCGTAGCCCAGGCTGGCAACCTCGCGCAGTGGTCCGATCTGGTGTCCGAACTGGCCCAGATCGGTTCGCATGAAGAGGTGCTGGCATATGCCCGCAATCCAAAAGTTCTGGATAGCGATGTCATCGCAGCCATCAAGGCCTTGCTGAAATCGCCGCTCAACGCGGAAGCGAACAACTTCCTCTCGATGCTGATCGAAAACGGTCGTATCGCACTGCTGCCGGAAATCGGTGCCCAGTTCGCGCTGCTGAAGAACGCAGCCGAAGGTGCGGCAGACGCCGAAATCACGAGCGCATTCGACATGAGCGAAGCCCAAGTGGCCGAGCTGATCAAGACGCTGGAAAAGAAATTCAGCCGCAAGCTCAAACCAGTCGTGACCGTCGATCCTTCGCTGATCGGTGGCGTTCGCGTCGTGGTTGGCGACGAAGTGCTGGACACTTCGGTCAACGCCAAGCTGCAGCAGCTGCGTTCCGCGCTGGTCGCCTAATCAGGCCGCCTTTCGCGACAGCTAGAGAGAAAACATTTAGGAGTTAGTATGCAACTCAACCCATCCGAAATCAGCGAGCTGATCAAGAGCCGGATCCAAGGCATTGACGGCGGCGCTGAAGTGCGCAATCAAGGCACCGTAATTTCCGTAGCAGACGGTATCTGCCGCATCCACGGCCTGTCCGACGTGATGCAAGGTGAGATGCTGGAATTCCCAGGCAACACCTTTGGCCTGGCAATGAACCTGGAGCGTGACTCCGTTGGTGCCGTTATTCTGGGCGCCTACGAGCACATCTCCGAAGGCGACACCGTAAAGTGCACCGGCCGCATCCTGGAAGTTCCAGTCGGTCCTGAACTGCGCGGCCGCGTTGTCAACGCGCTGGGCCAGCCGATCGACGGCAAAGGTCCTGTCAACGCCAAGATGACCTCCCCAATCGAGAAGATCGCTCCAGGCGTTATCGCCCGTGAGTCCGTCGGCCAGCCTATGCAGACCGGCCTGAAGTCGATCGACGCGATGGTACCAATCGGCCGTGGCCAGCGTGAGCTGATCATTGGCGACCGTCAAACCGGTAAGTCCGCTGTTGCGGTTGATGCGATCATCAACCAAAAAGGCCAGGGCATGACCTGTATCTACGTTGCTATCGGCCAGAAAGCATCGACCATCAAGAACATCGTGCGTTCCCTGGAACAGCACGGCGCGATGGAGTACACCATTGTTGTGGCAGCTTCCGCTTCGGAATCGGCAGCAATGCAGTACATCTCGGCTTACTCCGGTTGCACCATGGGCGAATACTTCCGCGACCGCGGTGAAGACGCCCTGATCGTGTACGACGACCTGTCCAAGCAAGCAGTTGCCTACCGTCAGATCTCCCTGCTGCTGCGCCGCCCACCTGGCCGCGAAGCATACCCAGGCGACGTGTTCTACCTGCACTCCCGTCTGCTGGAACGCGCTGCTCGCGTGAACGCCGACTACGTCGAAGCCTTCACCAAGGGTGAAGTCAAGGGCAAGACCGGTTCCCTGACCGCGCTGCCGATCATCGAAACCCAGGCTGGCGACGTTTCCGCGTTCGTTCCAACCAACGTGATTTCGATTACCGACGGCCAGATCTTCCTGGAAACCTCGCTGTTCAACTCCGGTATCCGTCCTGCGATTAACGCAGGTATCTCGGTGTCCCGCGTTGGTGGCGCTGCTCAGACCAAGGTCATCAAGAACCTGTCCGGCGGTATCCGTACCGACCTGGCACAGTACCGTGAACTGGCTGCGTTCGCGCAGTTCGCTTCCGACCTGGACGAATCGACCCGTAAGCAGCTGGACCGCGGTGCCCGCGTGACCGAACTGCTGAAGCAGGCTCAGTACTCGCCACTGTCGATTTCCCTGATGGGCGCTTCGCTGTTCGCAGTGAACAAGGGCTTCCTGGACGACGTCGCTGTCAAGCGCGTGCTGGCTTTCGAAGCCGAACTGCACTCGTTCCTGAAGACCAAGCACTCCGCACTGCTGGCCAAGATCGAAGAAACCAAGCAACTGGACAAAGACGGCGAAGCTGCGCTGTCGGCCGCCATTGCTGAGTTCAAGAAATCCTTCGCAAACTAATACACGGTGGCCCGGTAACGGGCCACCCCGCAAAGGAGAAGGATCATGGCAGTAGGAAAAGAGATACGTGGCAAGATCAAGAGCGTAGAGAATACGAAGAAGATCACCAAGGCGATGGAAATGGTCGCCGCATCGAAAATGCGTAAAGCGCAGGATCGTATGCGCGCCGCCCGTCCCTACAGTGACAAGATTCGTAACATCGCTGCGAACCTGGCTAATGCCAACCCCGAGTACACGCACCCGTTCCTGGCTGAAGCCGGTACGGAAGCCAAGGCTGTGGGCTTTATCATCGTGACGACCGACAAGGGTCTGTGCGGTGGTATGAACACCAACGTTCTGCGTATGGTGACCAACAAGACCAAAGAGCTGGAAGCTGCGGGCAACAAGATTGAAGCAGTCGCAATTGGTAACAAAGGTTTGGGCTTCCTGAACCGCATCGGTGTACCAGTGGTCGCACAAGCTACCCAGATCGGCGATACGCCGCACCTGGAAAAGCTGATCGGCCCA
This sequence comes from Pseudoduganella sp., assembly GCA_039593775.1. Taxonomy (GTDB): domain Bacteria; phylum Pseudomonadota; class Gammaproteobacteria; order Burkholderiales; family Burkholderiaceae_D; genus Rugamonas. The sequence goes on along the minus strand of JBCNOP010000036.1, from coordinate 21,153 downwards.
GTGCAAGTGATGCTGGAGAAATTCCAGGAAGGCAAACTGGACGCCGTTTACCTGTGCTACACCAAGTTCATCAACACGATGAAGCAAGAGCCGATGGTCGAGCAGCTGCTGCCGCTGACCGCGGACAAGATGAAGGCCGATGACAAGTCCCACAACTGGGATTACATCTACGAGCCGGACGCAGCTTCCGTGATCGACGAACTGCTCGAGCGCTACATTGAAGCGCTGGTGTACCAGGCCGTTGCAGAAAACCTGGCGTCCGAGCAATCGGCCCGTATGGTGGCGATGAAAGCCGCATCGGATAACGCCGGTAATGTGATCGGCGAGCTGAAGCTGGTTTATAACAAGACCCGCCAGGCTGCAATTACCAAAGAACTGTCTGAAATCGTCGCCGGTGCGGCAGCGGTTTAAACGAATTTAACTATATTTGAAGGAACGAACATGGCTGATGGCAAAATCGTTCAGTGTATCGGCGCTGTGGTGGACGTTGAGTTCCCACGCAACGCGATGCCTAAGGTTTTTGACGCGCTGAAAATGGAAGGCTCCGAGCTGACCCTGGAAGTGCAACAGCAGTTGGGTGACGGCGTGGTCCGTACCATTGCACTGGGCTCTTCCGACGGTCTGCGTCGCGGCATGACCATCCAGAACACCGGCAAACCAATCATGGTTCCAGTGGGTAAAGCTACCCTGGGCCGTATTATGGACGTGCTGGGCAACCCGATCGACGAATGCGGTCCTGTCTCCCACGAGCAGACTGCTTCGATCCACCGCGTGGCTCCTGCTTACGACGAACTGTCCCCATCCCAAGACCTGCTGGAAACCGGCATCAAGGTTATTGACCTGGTCTGCCCATTCGCTAAGGGTGGTAAGGTTGGTCTGTTCGGCGGTGCAGGTGTGGGCAAGACCGTGAACATGATGGAACTGATCAACAACATCGCTAAAGCGCACTCGGGTCTGTCCGTGTTCGCCGGTGTTGGTGAGCGTACCCGTGAAGGTAACGACTTCTACCACGAAATGGCTGACGCCAAAGTGGTTGACCTGGAAAACCCAGCCAACTCCAAAGTGGCGATGGTTTACGGTCAGATGAACGAACCACCTGGCAACCGTCTGCGCGTCGCGCTGACCGGTCTGACCATCGCTGAATCGTTCCGTGACGAAGGCCGTGACGTTCTGTTCTTCGTGGACAACATCTACCGCTTCACCCTGGCCGGTACCGAAGTTTCCGCACTGCTGGGCCGTATGCCTTCCGCAGTGGGTTACCAGCCTACCCTGGCTGAAGAGATGGGCCGTCTGCAGGAGCGTATTACCTCCACCAAGACCGGTTCGATCACCTCGATCCAGGCCGTCTACGTTCCAGCGGACGACTTGACCGACCCATCCCCAGCAACCACCTTCGGCCACCTGGACTCGACCGTCGTTCTGTCCCGTGACATCGCTGCACTGGGTATCTACCCTGCAGTGGACCCACTGGATTCGACCTCCCGCCAGCTGGACCCGCTGGTTGTGGGCGAAGAGCACTACAACACCGCACGTGCCGTACAGGGCACCCTGCAGCGCTACAAAGAACTGCGTGACATTATCGCGATTCTGGGTATGGACGAACTGGCTCCGGAAGACAAGCTGGTCGTTGCTCGCGCACGTAAGATGCAGCGTTTCCTGTCCCAGCCGTTCCACGTTGCTGAAGTGTTTACCGGTTCCCCAGGTAAGTACGTTTCGCTGAAAGACACGATCAAGGGCTTCAAGATGATCGCTTCCGGCGAACTGGACCACCTGCCAGAACAGGCCTTCTACATGGTTGGTACCATCGAAGAAGCCATCGAAAAAGCCAAGAAACTGGGCTAATTCGTTGTTGAAGCAGTCCCGCTCGCCGGGACTGCGCACAGAGGATAAACATGGCAAACACTATTCACGTTGATGTGGTTTCGGCCGAAGAGCAGATCTTCTCGGGCGAAGCGACTTTCGTGGCGTTGCCGGGCGAGCAGGGCGAGCTGGGTATCTACCCTAAGCACACCCCGCTGATCACCCGTATCCGTCCAGGCGCGGTGCGCATCCAGGTTCCAGGCCAGGCTGAAGAAGAGTTCGTCTTCGTCGCCGGCGGCCTGCTGGAAGTGCAGCCAAACGCCGTGACGGTCCTGGCTGACACCGCGATCCGTGGTCATGACCTGGATGAAGCCAAAGCAGAAGCTGCCAAGAAACTGGCGGAAGAAAGCCTGGCCAACAAGCAGACCGGCATCGACTACGCGAAAGCACAAGCGGAACTGGCAGCGGCTATCGGCCAGCTGGCAGCAATCGCAAAACTGCGCAAGATCAAGGGCTAAATCCTTTATCTCGTCGCAATGGAGAGGCAGCTTCGGCTGCCTTTTCCTTTTGGTGCGGCATCGTGCTACGATTTGTGTTTTATGCAACCATAAGCCATGCGCCGACTCCTGCTAGCCGCCTTGATCTGCTGTTCCGCCTCCGCCCACGAGGCGCCGCCTGTCCATAACATCGCCGGCGATTTTGCGGCCACTTGGGACGCCACCCAGAACCTGCCGATGGCTGAACGCGTAGCGGCATTCCGCAAGAACGTTGCGTCAAAATATCCGGAATTTTATTCCGCCAGCCGCCTGAATGTGACCGAGCAAGTTTACGACGAGCACATTGCCAAGTTCATCGAACGCTTTGGCCCCATTCGCAAAGACTATCTCGATGTCGCCAAGAACTTTGGCGATGAGATGCCGCGCCACATGGCTTCCTTCAGCAAGACGTTTCCCGATTTCCGCCTGACGACGCCAACCTGGCTGGTGCACTCCTTCGGCGAGATGGACGGTGGCACGCGCGATTACGGCAACAGGACGGACCTGATTTTCGGCGCGGACATGATGGTCAAGCTGCATCACAAGGAAGATCTGGCGCCGCTATTCCATCACGAACTATTCCACGTCTACCATGGCGAGCGGTTCGATTGCGCATCCGACGCCATGTGGACCAGCCTTTGGAGAGAAGGGCTGGCGACCTACGTCTCGCAGGTAATGCATCCGAATGCCAGCGAGAGCGAACTGCTGCTGGACTTCCCAAAAGGAATGGCAACGGCTACCCGGGCCCGTCTGCCCGAATCCTGGGACCATCTTGCAAAGGTGTTGGATGTATCCGATAGTGCTACGTCACTTGAGTTGTTCAGCACCAAAGCGGGGAATTCGTCGTTGCCTTCCCGGCGCGGCTACTATCTGGGATATCTCGTCGCCAAAGAAGCCGGCAAGACGCGCGATCTTGTCACGCTGGCTAATATGAAATGCGAGCCGGTGCATGACCTGATTCGCAGCACGGTACGCCAAATGCAAACAGGGCTGCCTTCCAATTAGATTCACGGCAGATCGAAACTGACCCGCATGCCCGTACCGAGCTGCTATTGGCAGACCGCAGCTGGCTGCACATGCCTGGCATATCAAAAAGAGGGATTGAAATGACCACAATCTTCATTACCGGCGCAGCAGGTGCGCTTGGAAGCGCAGTCGCAAAAGCGTTCGACGCCGCCGGCGCCAACACTGTACTCATTGGCCGTGATACTGCACGCCTGGAAGCGGCTTGCGGACCCGCCAGCGAGCGCCGCATGCTGGCCGTGGCGGACCTGCGCGACGCGGCCTCGGTCGCCGCCGCTGCTCGCGCCGGCGCCGAGCGCTTCGGCCGTATCGATGCCTTGTGCAATATCGCCGGCGGCTTTGCGATGGGCACACCGGTTCATTCGACCACTGATGCGCAATGGGATGAACTGTTCGACCTGAATGTGCGCAGCTTGCGCAATGTAGTGGCGGCCGTGGTGCCCGGCATGCTTGACGGACAAGGCGGCAAGATCGTCAACATCGCCTCCGGTTCCGCGCGCCAGGGCTTGCCGAACATGGGCGCATACTGCGCTAGCAAGGACGTGGTGATTCGCCTGACGGAATCGATGTCCGCCGAGCTGCGTGGGCAGGGCATCAATGTGAACTGCATCCTGCCCGGCACCATCGACACGCCAGACAATCGCGCTTCAATGCCTAAAGCAGACCGCAGCAAATGGGTCACGCCCGAAGCACTGGCCGATGTGATCCTGTACTTGTGCAGTCCCGCGGCCCGCGCTATTCACGGAGCGGCAATTCCCTGCATCTGAATCACTCGAGCTGGGTCGGCGCGGCCGTTCTGTTGTGACGAGCGAAGTCGACCAGGTCTGCAGGGTAAAACTCTGAAGCTCGATACCCGCTGTCATCGATGTCCAGCAGTAAGGTGTTCGCGGCAGCTTCCCACGACCAGTAGCCTTTGAACGAGGTGTCACGCGTGTGTGAGTTGTAATACGGCTCGCGGCGGCTCGCTTCGTACCAATCGTCAAGGTATTTAGCCATTAGCCTTGGTCGCTCATCAGGGGATGCTTCGAATATCTTTAGCGTCTTAAAGTAGGGCAGGTGACGCGTGCATTTGTCGACCGAAGTATCGCGATTCGGGACGTAATAAGACAGCAAGCGTTCAAGCATCCCGTCCATATAGGGATTCTTGTATTCGATTATTCGCGCGATCTCAGGAAGTAGTTTGCCCCAGCCGAGCAAAATTCCAAAACAGATCATCCGATTTACGGCTTCAAAGTCATCTCCAAGGAGGGCGTAGGTGGCAGTTGTGGAAGAAGCTCCTTTAGGGCTCTGATGATATGCGATGTGAAAGCGCTCATTCACGAGCCACAATTCGACGACGTAGGGATAAAAGTCGCGAAGAGCCGAGAGAGCTGCACCTCCAGAATAGCTCAGGGTAAGCAAGTCGATTGCAAGGTCAGCGCTTCCCGACGCTGCAAGCATCCTTCTGCCTTCGTCTTTCGTGGCGAGCCAAGCCGGGTCCCTTAAATTGCGCTGAGCGGCAAGGATCATTGATGCCAGGTCGGGAACTCTTTCGGAATAGTATTCATAGTCCAGCAGCGTTTCACGCCTGCGGTTCTGAAAAGCCTCTGCTGAAAGCACATCAATAGACTTGATCTGAATGTCCGAAACTGTCACTTTGCCTCATCAAAAACTTGGTCATGTGATTTCTCATCGAGCTCTATACGGCGAGCAAAGTCGACGAGGTCAGCGGGGTAGAACTCAGCGCTTCGATAACTGCTGTCATCGATGTCTAGAAGGAATGTGATCGCAGCAGCTTCCCACGACCAGTAGCCTTTAAAGGACGTGTCGCGGGTATGCGAGTCATAATAAGATTCGCGGCGGCTCGCGGCATACCAATCTTCGAGGTATTCCGCCATTAGCCCAGGCCGCGCTTCAGGGGACGCATTGAATATCTTTAGCGTTTTGAAGTAAGGCAGGTGACGCGTGCACTTTGTGAGATTAATGTCTCGTCCCGGAACATAGAACGAGAGCATACGCTCCAACATTGCATCCATTCGCGGATTGTTATGTTCGATGATGCGAGCGACATGCGACAAATGCTCTCCCCATCCGAGCAAAACTCCAAAGCAGACCATGCGGTTTACATAATGGAATGCATCGCCCAGAAGCGCATACGTGGCAGCCGTTGAGGTTGCACCTAAAGGACTCCGGCCATATTCTACATGGAACTTTTCGTGAATGAGCCATGCTTCTGTGAGCGACGGATAGAACGCACGAAGTTCAGTTAGGTTTGATCCTCCTGAATAGGCCAACGTAAGCAGGTCAACTGATAACCTGGCGAGGGTAGCTGCGGCAAGCACCTTTTGCCCCTCGTCTTTACTCGCTAACCAAGCTGCATCGGACAGATTTCGTCGCCCGCGCGGAAGCACTGAAACGAGATGTTCTGCTTCGTCTTGGTAAAACTCATACGCTAAGAGTTTTTCGCGGGCTCGTGCCTGAAAGCCTTCTGCCGACAGTACTTCAATCATTTATCTCAATCGGCATAGCGCCATACAGTCAGGCCGTAGCGTGAGGCCAGGTCTGGAGCGATCTCACCTACAGCAAACGCTTTGGTTGTTGAGGGAACATCGATAGACTGCCATGTACCCGCTTTCGGGCAAGTGTCTCCTGCCTTCATCCTAAGTTCGCTAGCTTGAACGCTAAGTTTGTCTGCGGATGCCTCGTCAAGTTTGGCGCGACGTGCAAAGTCGACCAAATCCGCTGGATAGAACTCTGCTGTTCGATAGCTCCTGTCGTCGATGTCAAGAAGGAACGTGATAGCGGCCGCTTCCCAAGACCAATATCCTTTGAAGCCCGGACCACGTTTATGTGAATCGTAATAAGGCTCACGACGACTTGCTACGTACCAATCTTGGAGATACTCGGCCATCATAGCGGGTCGCAAATCTGGGCTGGCATTGAATATCTTCAGCGTCTTAAAGTATGGAAGATGTCGCGTACATTCGGAAAGTGAACTATCGCGATTTGGGGCATAGTTTGACAGCATGCGCTCTAGCATGCCGTCCATTCTAGGGTTCTTATAGTCAATAATGCGCGCTACATGATGCAGCAGCTCACCCCAACCGAGCAAAATTCCAAGAGAAACAACCCGATTTACTATTTCGAAATCATCTCCAAGAAGCGCATACGTTGCCGCAGTAGAAGATTCGCCGGAGGGGCTCCGATCGTATTCGACTTGATACTTTTCATGAGTTATCCAGGCCTCAATAATTGGCGGAAAGAAAGCGCGAAGTTCCCCCAAATTTACTCCTGCTGAGTAGCTTAGGGTTAGCAGATCAGCTGAAAATTCGGCTGCTGCTGCTGCCACCATGACCTTCTTGGCAGCATCGCTTTTTGCCATCCATTCTGGATTGGACAAATTTTTTTGTGCCGCTGTGTACGACGTAAGCAGATCATCAGCTTCTTCGTAATAGTTGTCGTACTCCAAAAGCATTTCACGCCGTTGTGTTTGAAAATCTTCTGCTGTGAGTATTTCGTTCATCTTATTGCTCGAGAATAGTATCGGGGAGATGGAGGACTAGCTGTACCTCGTGAAGAGAGCCTTTGGACTGCTGATGCTTGCGCATTTGTCTACCAGTCACTAGTGAGATCCAGCGCTGATAAGGGCAGTCAATTATGCCGCTACGATACTGCTTCACTAACTTTCTTAGTTTAAGCCCATCGGAAGTCAATTCCTCTGTTTCCAGTGACTTAGCGATCCATTTATGGCTCATTTGTGTCGCTAACCCAGTTGGTTTCCCATCTTTGCCGACACCTGGTTTGTTAACACCTTGGCGAACTGCTTTAGCATCATCATCGCCATCGCCAATCTGGACAGATTGGTTCGCGTAGGCATCGCGCCCTTTGTTGTCGAAGATATTTGGCTTCTTATTAGATTTAGTAAGCGTCTTCGCATCGTCCTCGCGTAACGCCTCGAACTTTGTTTTGAGGTCTGGTGGCAGCGCAGCAATCAGACGCAGAGAGTCAAAGACGCTTGACTTGGTCTCGCCCACGACGAATGGTTTGCTCATGTTTGGCCGGTTCGACCACAAATGATCAATGCCGTTGTGTGGCAAGCTGTACTCTTCAGTCAACTTGCCACTATTGTTGACCTTTTCAAGCGTGAGGTGCTTCTGCTTTACGAAATAATCCGTGATGTGCTCGGCAGGTATGCCCGATTTCGGTTTTTGCTTCTTGGGTTTGGCTGCCTTCTTCTGATCGACTTTACTGGTGTTCGCTGGCGTGGAATTGCTCTTAACGTCCTGGCTTTTCTTCGCCACGACCTTGGCTTCCTTCTTCTGTGTTTGGGCGGTGGTTTTCTTGGCTGCGGTTGACGCAACTGTCTCCTGAACTTCGTGCTTCACGGCGCGGCTGCTGGTAGCTCCCACAGCGGCGGTGCTGCCTGCCAGTTCATGCCCCATCATTTTGGAGTGCATCTCCCGCAGTTCCGTAAAGGCGGCGTCGATCATCTTGTCGCCGTTCTTTTTCAGCGCATTCAGTTCGTCGATTACGATCTTTACTTCTTTGCGGCCAGCGATCGTTTTGACGACCCAGTTGTCCATTCCGTTGATGAACGCGCCAATAGTTTGGCTAAAAATGCCTTTGCTATCCTTCGCCAAGTCGGCCCAGTCGATTTTGCGCATGTATTTTTCAACATTGCCGCGCAATTTAGGGGATACCGTTTCCAGCACTCGGCCAAAGTTATGCCCTTTGGTCATGAACTTGAAGCCGACCTTCAGTGAGTCGCCTACTGCCGGCACGCAGCCGACCAGCGTGATCACCAGTTCGACCCAGCCGCCCACGGCAGCCGGCGTCTTGGCGATCTGGATAATGGCGAGGATCATGTCGCGAGCGTCCATTGCCTGGCCAACGCCCGGGACCACGCCAAGTATGCCCGTGACGATGATGTGCGATGGCGATGAGCCTTCGCCTGTGATCAGGTCCTTTAACCAGTTTCCCATGTCGTCGTCGACTTTGCGGACGACGCGGGCGACACCCGGATGAGTGGCTTGGCTAGCCCCGCTCATGCTTCTTCTCCTTCTTCGTTGTCTTGTTCGCTGCTTTGCTCGTTATCGTGCAGGTCCCGATAGCTAAGCTCCAGAGGCGCGTCCTCGGCATCCTCGTTTTCGTAGCGGTAATCGTCGTAGTGGAATTCAGCGTCGATTTCGCCGTCGCTTTCGGCCGCTGCGAGCATCTCTTCGATCTCGTCAGGGAAGTAGTTATCCTTCAGGTAGGCGTTTTCCTGCTCGATGTATTTGGCGAGGATTGCTTCGGCTTCTTCTTGCGTGGTCGGTTTCATGCCGAACACGGCGTTCGGCTTGCGCTGTTTGCGCGGTTTCGCGTCGCGCTCATCCTCGCCATAGACCACGGTCGCCATGCTGTTCGGGATGCCCTCGAGACGCGCAAAGCCTTTCGAATCGAGCTTGCCTTCGCGGCTGGTGCCGTCGGCGAACGTGACCTTGTAGGGGGCGCCAACCATTGGTTGCATATCGTCCCAGCGGTAATTCAGTTCCAGGAAATTTTTAGCCTGGTCTGCCTTGGGCAAGGCTGGCAAGGAAACGTCGCTGTTCCCGGAGCCGCTCAGCTCCTTCATGCTGGCTTTGAACTCGACCTTGCCAGGCGCGTTCAGCGTGATATTGCCGCCTTCGATGTGAATCGCTGCGCCCTGCGTCGTCAGCAGGACGTGCTGTTTGGCGGCGACATTCACCTCGGCGTTGATACTGGCGACTGTGACCGCTTTGTCGGCGGTGAATAAAGTGGTGCCGTCCTGGCTCTGGCTGCTGAACTTACCGCTCGCCGCGTGCAGGTGCAGGCCGGTTTCCTGGTTCGGCTTTTCCTTGGCATTTGCTTTGCCGTAGGTGAACAGGCTGATGCCGGCGGCGGCTGCATGCTGCAGGTTGGCTTGCGCGGCATGGTTGATGTCCTGGCCTGCGAAGATGCTGCTGGTGGCGCTGGCAGCCAACAGGCTGTTGGCAGGTGTCGCCGCCACAATGCCGGAAGGACTGTCCAGTTGCAGCAGGGGCTTGTCGAAAGCGGTAACGCCGCCGTCAGTACGTGCTTGCAGGGTCTCGGACGTCTGGCTCATCCCGGCGATGGCCGGAAGCTGGTCGGCCGGGAGTTCGTTTCGCAGGTCTGCCTTGTGGGTTTTTGCCTGTTCGGCGATCGCTTGCTGGCGCTGGTGGGCTGTGTCCACCTGGCTATTGGCCTGGCGCGAGTCGAGCGTCTGGCCGCTGGCTCCGCGGGCCGCGTGGCTGGTAAGCAGCATGCCGCGGCCAGCGCGCAATGCCAGGGCATGCTCGGTCTTCAGCTCCGCGCCAAAGCCGGTGGTTTGCAGGCGCTGGTTGTCGGTCTGGTGGCGCAGGTGGCCCAGGTTCAGTTCTGCCGTGCCCTGGTGCGGTTTGGCGTGGCGTTGCAGGCCAACGCGCGACTGGCCGGGCGTGTCGTCGAACACGAGCTGGCTGTAGGCGCCGGAGCCGGATTGGCTGGTCTGCATGGCCTGGCTTTTCAGGCCGGACAGGGCTGCGGGATGGGCGTGGCCGCCCGCTTCGCCCGGGAACCAGGCGGGCGCGTTGCCGGTCGCTGCGCCGGTGCCGCTGGCAATCTTGTTGTGCTGTGCGTCGGCTTGGCCGTCGCCGTTGTACAGGGCGCCGATGATCACAGGGCGGTTGATGTCGCCTTCGAGGAAGTCGACCAGCACTTCCTGTCCTACGCGCGGCAGGGTGTTGCTGCCCCAATTGGCGCCGGCGATCGGTGCCAGCGGAGTGGCGACGCGCACCCAGGTGCCGGCGCTGTCGTCGGCGGGAGCGCCTGTGTCGCCGGCTTGCAGGGAGGGCGACAGGCGGCTATGGCTGTTCTGGCCGCGCTGCCAGTGGAACTGCACTTTCACGCGGTGGTCGCGGTCCGTATGGATTGGCGCGCCGGCCGCGCCGACCACGATGGCGGTCTGCTGTCCTTGCACGCTGGGGCGCTTCCATTCGGCGTTGCTGCGGTAGGGCAGGGCGGCGTCGATGGCGTCGATGCGGTTGCGGTATAGCGGGCGTTCGGCGATGGTTTTGCCGACGGCGTGCAGGCTGTCGGCCAGTTCGGCGTCGTTCAGCAGTTGCAGCGGCGCGATGCCAATCTGCTGCTGGATCGACGAGCGGGTTTCTGCCGCCAGGTTGTTGTGCATCAGGTGCAGCACGCGGGTCACGATGTATTCGCCGCTGCCGCCGCTGGCTGGCTCGCCTTGCAGGGCGAAGGTTGTGGCGGGCGCCATGGTGCGCACGGTGCCCGCTCCGGTCATGGATTTGCGGGCGACGTCGAGTGCTTCCAGGCGGCGGTCGGCCAGGCGCTGGCCATGTTCACGGTTGGCGTAGTTGTAGGCGCCGGGTATGTCGCGGGCAGCTAGGGTGATATCGCCGCTGGCCTTGCCGCTGGCGCTGACCTTGCGCTGGTCCAGCGTGCGATAGTCCCAGCTTTGCAGGGACACTTCGGTCGTCAGCAAGCTTGCCTGCATGCGCCAGCGGTCCATGCTGTCTTCGCGCATGACGGCGCCGGCCTGGGTGAAGCGTACGATGGCCTGTTCGTTGGGGCGGAAGGCGGGATTGTGGTCGGCAATCACCAGCACGTGGCCATCGCTGCGGTGCTCGTAGTAGTAGAACAAGCCTTCTTCGGCCATCAGGCGCTCGGCGAAAGCCCAGTCGCTTTCCTGGTATTGGGTGCAAAGGCTGCGCTTGGGATAAATGCTGCGATCAGCAAGCTCGAAGCGCCATTCCGGTACCAGCTTGCCCTGGCCTTGCCAGCTGCCCAGCACGGCGTCGAGGATGTCGCAGACGGACAGGTCCTGGAAGATGCGGCTGTCACGATTCTGGGCAAGGAAGGCGGTCCACGGCTCCATCCGTAACTTGTATCGTGCTAGTCCTCCATTCGAGCCAAGCAGTTCAACGGCAGTCACGTGGCCATGAAAGGGGCGCAGGGCTTGCGGGCCGGCGGCGGTGACCAGTTCCAGCAAAATTGGCTGCCCAATCAAGGACTTGAGCGGAATCGATGCGTCAGTGGAGAGGGCGGAAATGTCGAAAGAGTAGGGCTTGCCGATGGCCTCTTCACCGCGCACGCATTCGGCCAATAAGTCGGACGGCGCTGTCAGTCGCAGCAGCCGCGTATCTTGTGTAAGGCGATCCAGCATGGCGTTGCATTTTCAATAAGCGTACGGATCGCCATTACATCTTAGAAATAAATTGCAAGCAAGCGAGATTTCAATCGTGCGCGGGTCCCTTCAATGGCACATGCCGTAGGCCTGCTTGTCCTCGAACCAGCGATAGGTGAAGGTGCGGGAAACGTAACGCTTCTCGCCGATGATGACGTCGGGCGGGGTCAGGTCGAAGCGCTTCGGCATTTTGCCTTTGATGATCAGGCGGTAGCGGAACTGGGTGGCGTCGCTGGTGCCGACGGCAAACAGGACCAGCGGCACGCCGTGGACGATTTCGACGATTTCGGGCTTTCCGTTGGTCGGGCGCTGGTAGACGCTCAATACCGTGGCGTTTTCAATCAGTGGGCCTTTCGGCTCGGTGACCTGGAAATGGGCGGTGGCAAAGTGAACCTGGGTCGTGCGGGGCAGCATGTAGTTGATCCCGATCTCCATGCCCCCTTCGGCTGGCTGCGGCAGGACTGTGGTGGCAGACACCGTAATCCCGCGCGGAAACTCGAAGGTGTCGGCGTCAACCGGGGTGCTGCAGTCGGGGGACGTGGCCTGGTACAGCGCCGCTGGCGTGTAGGTATCGCCGCAGCCGGCAAGGGCGAGCAACAGGACGAGTGGCGCGGCTTTGCGCATAGTGTGAACCTCTTGTTTTTAGTTGTGACAGTTTACCTGACCGGCTAGCGGAGTGGTGCGCCGCCCGCCCAGCCCCAGTGTTAGTCTTGAACTAAAAGTAGCGATGGAGGCACCCATGATCCACCATCTGGGCATTGTGGTTTCGGACTTTGTGCGCAGCGCGGCACTCTATGATGCTTGCCTGGCGCCGCTCGGGATCCGGCGCGCGGTGACCGACCTGGACTGGGCCATTTATGCCGCTGCTTCCGGCCATCCATTCCTGTGGGTGGGGTCGGAGATTCCCAGCTATTGGGAGAGCGGGCACGAAGCTTCGCGTAGTCCCATCCATTTGGCTTTTTCGGCCCCGGACCGGGATGCGGTGAATGCGTTCTACCATGCGGCGATCGACCTGGGGGCCGAAGATAACGGCCCGCCAGGTCCTCGCGTCAGCGATGCAAATTTCTACAGCGCCTTCATTATTGACCTCGACGGCAACAACATCGAGGCCACCGTACAGGAAACCTAGCCTCGCTTCAGCCGGCTGCGCACAGCGGCCGACTTCATCAGGGATTTCCATTTCTGCCGTTCAGCGATCCGTTCCAGCGCGGTCTGCTGGTTGCGGCGTACTTCGCGCTGCAGCTTGTGAAAGTTGCGCAGGCGGTCGTCGTCCACATGGCCGACCACAGCGCAGCCGGGTTCGCCTTCGTGCCGGCAATCGCGGAACTGGCATCCTGCCGCCAGCGACTCGATATCGTCAAAGGCCGACGATAAGGATTCCGGGCTCAGGCTGCGCAAGCCCGGCGTATCGATGATGCAGGCGCCGGAGGGGCATAAGTGCATCGACCGCGCAGTCGTCGTGTGGCGGCCGCGATGATCGGTGCGGCGCACGCCGCCGGTTTCCTGCGCTGCGCCGGCCAGGGCATTGGTCAGGGTCGACTTGCCGGCGCCGGAAGATCCCAGCAGGCAGATCGTCTGGCCGGCGCCCAGCCATGGGTCCAGTTGCGCGACGGATGCCGGGTCGGTGCCGTTCACCAGTACAAATTGCGTACGCGCCGGCAGGCGTTCCGTCAGCGCGGCCACCAGGCCATCTTTGTCGGCGCAGAGGTCCGGCTTGCTGAGGACAATCAGGGGCGTGACTTCGGCAGCAGCCGCCAGTGCCAGGTAGCGTTCGATGCGGCGCAAATTGAAGTCGCCGTCCAGCCCCATCACCAGCAGGGCGGTGTCGATATTGCTCGCAATCGGCGGCGCGTCGGCGCGGGCGAACTGGTTCATTGGGGATAAGCGCTGGCTTATCCACACCTCGTTCAGCGGGTTAGCCGCGGCGATGACCCAGTCGCCAACGCAAAGCGGTGTTTCGGCCAGCAGGCGCGGCAGGGCGCGCGCGTGGAATTCGGCACTGCCGTCGTGCAGGGTGATGCGGTCGCGCTGGTATTCGGTGATGCGGCACAGGCGGCTGCCGGGCGTTTCGGCGCTGGCTTCTGCCAGGCGCGAGATGATGGTGTTGTTAAGTCCGATACTGCGCAGTGCTTCGTAGTCGAAGTCGATCATGATGAGCGTTTTCCATAGGTGAACACGGCCAGCCACGCGCGGCGTGGCAAGCAGGAATAGTCTGGAAAAGTCGGCGCCCGGCCGGGCGCTCTAGCTCAAACGCTGAAGGTCAGGCAGCCGACAGGAGGGCAAGATCAAACGAACGCATGGCAAATCTCCTGTGGGTTGGTGGGAAAGCCGCCAGTGTCGCACCGGCGGCGGGCCAAGTCAATGCGGTGGCTCGCGGTCGACGGTGCGGACTTCGGAGCACTCGGGCTGCAGCGCTTCTTCAATCACTTCCAGCGCCAGGTGGGGCTGGGCGGCGCCGCACATGAAGATGTCGGCGGCGGCGAAGCCGTTTTCCGGCCAGGTGTGGATGGAAATATGCGACTCCGCCAGCAGAACCACGCCGGTCACGCCCATCCCGCTGCCGAAGCTGTGGAAGTGGCTATGCAGCACCTGTGCGCCAGCCGCAGCCGCTGCGCCGCGCAGCAATTGCTCAATTTTCGTGCAGTCCGCCAGCAAGCCTGGCTCGATGCCGGACATGTCAGCCAGCAGGTGCGTGCCGCTGGGTTGGTGAATGCTCACTTGTGGCCTCCATCGCCGCCACCGCTGCCCCAGCTTCCGGAACTGGAGGACCAGCTGCTGCCGTGGCCACCGCTGCTGCTGGAAGAAGGTTCGGCGATAAACCTGATCCAGCTTGTGCCGACACTGAACATGCTTACCACCAGGGCGTAGCCGAAGAATTTGTTCATTTTTTCTGTTGATCGTCGAGTGCATCCAGCACCAGGGCTGGCAGGTAGAGCGCAAGGGCAGCCATGAAGGTGACGCCAATGCTGCCGCCGAAGTTGAACAGCAGCGGAATCGCATTCAGCGCGAGCATGCCGATGATCCAGTTCTTTGCAGAGCGCGCGTAGCGGCCCTTGCTGAAATCCTGGGTGTCGACGCTGCCGGCTTTTTCCGTGCCTTTGACCGCATCGCCGAACCAGGCCTTGAGCTGGTCCCAGGCGACAGGAGTGGAGCGCGACCAGCCAAGTTCTGTGGTTGTGAGCTCGGCCGCCAGCGTTACCTGCTGGCGTTTGTACTCGTAGACATGGGTATGGTCGCCTACCGATACACGCCAGTTGAAGGCGCCAGCCGCATAAGTCACGACGGAATTGTAGTCATACAGCTTGCTGTAGTCGGCCTTGTCAAATGTGACGGTTTGGGAGTCCAGCACCTTTGCTTCCGGCCACTGGTCCATGACGTTGGCGCGCGACCAGCCGTCTTCGGTTTCGACCAGCCAGGTAAAGCCATTCCGGCTGCCGTACAGCAGGTACTCTGTCCAGCCGCTGCCTTCGTCGTCGGCGCGGCGCATTACGCCGATGACGGTGAAGTCCTGGTTGCCCAGCTTGCCGGTGGCGCCCAGCGGCAGCGTGAAATACTCTTTCTCTTGCCGCTCGCCGATGGCGATGACTTCCGCTTTCGGGCTGGCTGCGTCGATCTGGGTCTGGCAGGACTGGCAAACCAGGCTTGCCGTCAGGCCCGGCAGGTATTTGATCTGGGTGCCGCAATTCGGGCAGTCCAGGGCATCGAGCTTGCCGCGATAACGTCCGCTGGTGCGCTTGATTTCATCTACGTCCCGCAGCAACTGGGCCTGCATGCCTTCCAGCGTGACCGAGACGCCGGTGTACATCAGCGGCGGGCCTTCGTCGGAATAGTCTAGGGTAATGAAGTGTTCGTTGCGCCGGAAGTCGGCGACTTTCGCCTGCCAGCCGTCACCGACCTTGAACGGCAGTTCGCCCTGGCCGCCGATGCATTGCGCGGTCCTGACGTCGGCCGACATATAACGCGCGCCAACCAGCTGGTAGGGTTTGCCGGGAAGGATGTCCTCGAAAGCCGGCAGCTGCGAATCCGGTTTGCGCAGCGTGGTTACCGTGTACTGGCCGGAGGCGTCGCCCAGCCAGCCACTGGTGGCATCGTCAAAAACGATGAACCACTCGTTCCACATGCCGGCGTCATAACGCAACTGGATGCGGCCCACAACATTGAAGTTGCGGCCGCCCAGCACACCGCTGGTACCGATCTGGATCGGGGAGTAATCCTCCAGCACCGAGGAAATCTTGCCCAGGTCTTTGACCGCGCCCGCTTCCTTCAGTACACGCGTGTTGCAGTACTCGCACACCGCCATGACGGAGGCGTGCGAACGGAAGTTAACCTCTGCGCCGCAGCTAGGGCAGGAAACTGTTTGCATGCGGCCTGGCTTATCCGATCAGTTTTTTGAGCAGTTCGGCCTTGGTGGCGTCGTAATCGGCTGGCGAGATCAGGCCCTTGTCCAGCAGGGCTTTCAGCTTGCCGAGGCGGTCTTCGATCGATTCCTGTGCTGGCGCGGCCGGTGCGGCAGGAGCTGCCGCCGCCGGAGCCGCGGCTGGCGCTGGTGCTGCACCAGGATTCAGCGCCTGGCCCATGGCCTGGCCCATCACCTGGCCGACGGTCAGGCCAGCACCCAGGCCGGCGCCCATGCCTGCCAGGCCGCCCTCGTTGCCGGCTGCCAGCGGGATCGATTGCGCCACCTGGTATTTGGTGTAGCCGGCCATCTTGTCGGTGCTCATGCCGCCTTTCATGCCGGCGGAGATACGCTCGTCCAGCGCGGCCTGCAGTTCTTCCGGCAGGCTGACGCTGGCCACATTGAATTCATCCAGGCCAATGCCGTAGCGCGCGAATGCGTCGGCCAGGCCGCCTTTGACTTCCTGCGCCATCAGGGCCTGGTTGGCCGCCATGTCGAGGAAAGCGATCTGCGAAGCGCCCAGCGAATTGGCCATGGAGGCCAGCAGGATGCCGCGCAGCTGGTCTTCCACGTCGTCGCGGGTGTAGACGTTGCGGGTGCCGCTCAATTCGGTGAAGAACTTGCGTGGATCGGTCACGCGGTAGGAATACATGCCGAAGGCGCGCACGCGGATCATGTCGAAATCCTTGTCGCGGATCGTGATCGGCTGCGGGGTGCCCCATTTACGGCCGGTCTGCACGCGGGTGCTGAAGAAATAGACATCCGACTTGAACGGCGAGTCGAACAGCTTGTCCCAGTTCTTCAGGTTGGTCAGCAGCGGCAGGGTTTGCGTGGTGAGCTTGTGGGTGCCGGGGCCGAACACGTCGGCGATCTGGCCTTCGTTGACGAATACCGCGATCTGCGATTCACGCACAATCAGCACACCGCCGTTCTGGATTTCGAAGTCCTGCATCGGGTAGCGCCAGGACAGCACGCCTTCCGTGTCTTCGTTCCACTGCAGTACGTCGATAAACTGCTTCTTGATAAAGCTGCCGATACCCATGATGTGACCTCTTAGGAAATGCAGGCGGCGTTGATGCCACCGATGGAAAGCGAAATAGTGCCGAGCAGGCCGCCAAAGGCGCTGTTGTCGGCTTCAATCTGGTCTTGCGACATTTTCAGGCAGCGCGTGGTGACTGCGTAGCCCAGCGCTTGCACAATCATCGCGCCAAAAGCCCAGGCCAGGAACTGCTGCCAATTATTGGTATGCAGGATGCTCGATGCGATGGTCATCGAAAAGCCCAGCATGGCGCCGCCGAGCGACAGGGCCGCGGCATGGTTGCCCTGCCGGATCAGCTTTACTTCGTCATATGGCGTCATCCATGTATAGGCTTTGAAGAAGACTACCAACAATAATGCGGCCAGCGCCAGATGGACCAGATAATTTAGGATGGCGTTCACGTCGATCCCCGGTTAAAGTGACAAGCTTGTAGCAAAAGAAACATATTAGAACAAAAGCATTCAAATGACCAAAAAGATTCTCATTGTTTCAGTCTTCGTCGTCGCTTCCTGCGGACTTGCCTACGAATTAATCGCCGGCGCACTTTCCAGCTACCTGCTGGGCGATTCGGTGCTGCAGTTCTCCACTATTATCGGCTGTTACCTGTTCGCGATGGGCGTCGGGGCGCATTTTTCCAAGTATGTGAAGGACGAGGACGTGCTGGCGCGCTTCGTCGACATCGAAATGGCGGTGGGCCTTATCGGCGGCCTGTCGGCTGCCGTGCTGTTCATGACCTTTGCCTGGGCTTCCGCACCTTTCCGCACCATGCTGTACACGATGGTATTCCTGGTGGGGGCCATGGTGGGGATGGAGATTCCGCTGGTGATGCGCGCTTTGAACTCGCGCCAGACCGAGTTCAGTGAACTGGTCAGCCGGGTGCTGACCTTCGACTACCTCGGCGCCCTGGCAGTGTCGCTGCTGTTCCCGCTGGTGCTGGCGCCGCAGCTTGGGCTGGTGCGCACCGGTTTCCTGTTCGGGATGCTGAATATCGCGGTGGCCCTGTGGACAATTTACGTGTTTCGCACGGAGCTGGCGAACGTGGCGGGCCGTTTGCTGCGCGCCAGTGCCGTGATGCTGGCGCTGGTGATCGGTTTCAGCGCCGCTGACCGTCTGACCGGCTGGGGCGAGCATGGGTTGTTTGGCGATGAAATCGTGTATTCGACCAGCACGCCGTACCAGCGCCTGGTGATCACCAAGTGGAAGGACGACCTGCGGTTGTACATCAACGGCAACCTGCAGTTCTCCTCGCGCGATGAGTACCGCTACCATGAAGCGCTGGTGCATCCGGTGATGGGCGCACTGCCGTGGGCCAAGCGGGTGCTGATCCTGGGTGGCGGCGACGGGCTGGCGCTGCGTGAAGTCTTGCGTTATCCACAGGTGGAACACGTGACGCTGGTGGACCTGGACCCGGCCATGACGGCCGCCTTTACCACGCGCGACGAGCTGGTGGCGCTGAACAAGGGCTCATTCCGCGACAAGCGCGTGACCGTGGTTAATGCCGATGCAGCGATCTGGCTGCAGCAGAACCAGGACATGTTTGATGCAGCGATTGTCGATTTCCCTGATCCTTCCAGCTTCGCGCTGGGCAAACTGTACTCGGTGCCGTTCTACGGCATGCTGAAAAAGCATATCGCGGCCAATGGACTGGTGGTGGTGCAGGCGACCTCGCCGTTCTTTGCACCGCACGCTTATTGGACCGTGGACGCCACGCTGCGCGACGTAGGCATGCGTACTTGGCCGTACCACCTGTACGTGCCGTCGTTTGGCGAGTGGGGCTTCATCATGGCTTCGCCGCAGCTTGATTACCGGCCGCCCGAGTCGTACAGCCTGCCGATGCGATTCCTGAATGCGGAAACAACGCGCGCCATGTTCGCCTTCCCGCCCGACATGAAGCCGCTGCCGATGGCGCCGAACCGCCTCAACACTCAGTCGCTGGTGCATGAATTTGAGCAGGACTGGCGCAGGGTGATTCGCTGATGCTGCGTCGTTCTTTCCTGGCCTGGGCCGCGGCCAGCGGCGCTACCGCTGCGGCCAGCGTGGCGGGCTACCTGCGCTGGCAGGAGATCACGCCGGTCGTGAATGCGCCGGGCCGGGAGGAAGGGCACTTCCTGCGCGACCGCAAACCTTTGCCTGCGCCTTCGCAATCGCTGACGACAGATGTGCTGATCCTCGGCTCCGGCGTCGCCGCGCTGACTGCTGCCTGGCAGCTGCGCAAGCAGCGGCATGGCGACTTCCTGATGCTCGATGGGCCGGAGCCGTATGGTAATGCGGCCGGCGGGCGATTCGGCACGCTCGGCTTTCCGACTGGTGCGCATTACCTGCCGCTGCCGACGGAGGAATGCGCCCATGTGCGCGAAATATTGGCGGACCTGGGAGTGATCCAGCGTGGGGCGACGTCGCGCAAGCCTTATTACGATGAGCGGTTTTTGCTGCATGCGCCGGAGGATCGGCTGCTGTTCAACGGCGTCTGGCAGGAAGGCGTGCTGCCTCACGCTGGCGTGCCCGATGCCGAACTGGCCGAGCATAAGCGCTTCTTTGGACAGGTGGAAGCGTTGCGCGGTGCGGTCGGGGCAGATGGCCGGCGCAGGTTCACCTTCCCCAGCGAGCATTCGTCGACGGATGCCGAGTCGGTGCAGCTCGATGGGATGAGCTTCGGCACGTGGCTCGCGCAGCATGGTTATCGGGCGCCTTCGCTGCTTTGGTATATGGACTACTGCTGCCGCGACGATTATGGCGCGGGAGTGGACGCGGTGTCCGCCTGGGCCGGATTGAACTATTTCTGCGGGCGTGGTGGCGAGGCAGAGAACGCGGAACAGGGGGCCTGGCTGACTTGGCCGGAGGGCCTGCAGGCGCTGGTGAGTGGCATGGAGGGGCTTGCGCGGCCAAAGCGGCTCGCCGGCAGTGCAGTACGCGTGCGAGTGGATAACGGCAGCGGTGGAACAGGCCGCGGGAAGGGCGTGGAAGTGCTTTGCTTCGCGCTGGAACGCGGGGTTCCTCGTACTTTCACGATCCGCGCGCGGCGCGTCATTTCCGCCATGCCGCTGCATGTCGCGGCGAGGGTTGTGGAAAACATCCCGGATGTCCACAGGCAGATTCACGCCCCCTGGATGGTGGCGAACTTCCTGATGAAGCGTTTTCCACAGGAGTTGCCGGAGGTGCCGCTGTCCTGGGATAACGTCGTGCACGGGACGAAAGGCTTGGGCTATGTGGTTTCGACGCACCAGGACATCCGCGTGGCGCCACCGGAAAAAACTGTCTTCACCAGCTACGTGGCGCTGGCTGACCGCGATCCGCGCGAGGCGCGCAAGTGGATGATGGCGGCTAGCGGTGAAGAACTGCTGGCGCTGGCGAGTATCGACCTTAAGGCGGCTTATGGCTCGCAGTTCGAGCGTTGCGTGGAGCGGGTGGACATCACGCTTCGCGGGCATGCGATGGCCGTGCCGGTGCCGGGGTTCCGCAGTGACGCAGGTTTGAAGGCCCTGCGGGAAATGGATGGCCCGGTGCTGTTTGCGCATTCTGATTTGAGCGGCTTCTCGGTATTTGAAGAAGCGTCCTGGTGGGGATACCGCGCAGCGCAGCGGGTACTGCGCGGTTAGACGCAGGCTTAGACTGCCGGGGGCAAGGTGTTGGAATAGACCGAAACGCCATCAAGGTCGCGGAGGTCGATGGTGAATGCCTTCGTTTGCGGATCAATGTTCACTTCACCAAAGAACTGGAAACCGGCGAACGGTGAGAGGTTGGCCTGTCCGGCCGGCGGGGCTTTCTGGAACTTGACCTGCGGGCCGAAGGTGGCGTCCAGGGCATTGGGGCCGAAGGTGCCGGCATTCAGCGGGCCGGCAACGAATTCCCAGAACGGGGAGAAGTCGGTGAACTGGGCCAGTGCCGGATCGTAGTAATGGGCGGCGCAGTAGTGCACGTCGGCAGTTATCCACACGACGTTCTTGATTGCCTTGATGTCACGCAGAAGGCCTGCGATTTCGATCTCGCGGCCCAGGGGCACACCATCATTTCCGTTGGCGATTGCCTCCCAGCGTGCGGTGCCGCTGGCATCCTTGCCATCGGGTACCCATAGCCCAATCGGCATGTCCGCCGCAATCACTTTCCACGTTGCGGTTGATTGCGAGAGGGAGTCCTTGAGCCATTTGACTTGTGCCGCGCCGAGGAAGGCGCTTGC
>JBCNOP010000359.1:0-3322 GCA_039593775.1 Pseudoduganella sp. | reverse complement strand
ATGGCGCGCCTGCTGCCGGATGGCCGAGTACTGGTCGCCTCCCGTGACGATACGGGGCATCACGCCGAGATCTACGACCCGGCCAAAGGCACGTTCAGCAAATCCGGCGATATGGTTGAGACGACCAGCTGGCACGGCATGGTGGTGCTGGCCGACGGCCGTGTGCTGAAAGTTGGCGGCTACACCGCGAATGGCTACAGCCGCAACGCGGAAATCTGGGACCCTGCCACCAACCAGTGGAGCGCAACGGGTTCCATGGCCGTTGCGCGCCAGGATATCCAGCCAGTGCTCCTGCCCGATGGCAAAGTATTGGTCGCCGGCGGCCGCTCTTCGATGAAGCTGGCGAGTACCGAAATCTACGATCCCGCTACCGGGCAGTTCAGCCCCGGCAGCGACATGCCGATCGCCTTCACCCCCGACAGCAGCGCAACGCTGGGCGATGGCAGCATCGTCTTCACCGACCCGTATGCACGCCAGCTGCTGCAATACCAGCCGGCCAGCGGCAAATGGAATGTCGCCGGTCCAAAGCGTGGCGCGGCACGTGAAACCAGCGTGACCCGCCTGCCGGAAGGCGGCCTGCTGCTGGCAGGTGGCGCGGCGCTGAACGACGCCACCAGCTACGCGGCAGTGTTCGAACAGGCATGCTCTGGCCAGCAGCTCGCGCTGTCCGCCACTTCGGCAACGCCTCCCGGCGACGGCGGCGAATTCAGCATCAACGTGAGCGGTGCGCCTGGCTGCCGCTTCGAGGCGGCCAACGTACCGTCCTGGCTGTCGCCTTGGGGGCCGAGCCCGTATACCATGCCGCCATCCGGCACCATGTCTTTCGTTATCAAGGCCCTGCCGAATCCGAGCGGCGCCGAGCGCAGTGCTTCCTTCTACCTGGCAAATGAACTGGTGACTGTGACGCAACCGGTTTCCGCCACTTGCCCGAGCATGCCCTATGTGACGCCAACCATTACCAGGATCGGTTACCAGGGCGGCAATGGCACGGCCAATGTTTCGGCGCCGGCCAACT
Organism: Pseudoduganella sp.; assembly: GCA_039593775.1. GTDB lineage: Bacteria > Pseudomonadota > Gammaproteobacteria > Burkholderiales > Burkholderiaceae_D > Rugamonas. The sequence continues at coordinate 2,307 of JBCNOP010000359.1, read as the reverse complement.
GTCCATGGCTTATTTCCGACATGCCGGCCTTTGCATCGCTCACCTCCGCGTCAAGCGGCAAAGGCAATGGCAGCTTCACCTACACGGTCCCCGCCAACCCTGGCAGCACCTCGCGCAGCGCTTCCGGCCAGCTCCTGGCCTCGGCCCAATCCGCCAGCTTTACCTTTACCCAGGATGGGCCGCCGCAATGCCCGACTGCGCCATCGATCAGCCTGAGCAGCACTACCTTCCCTGCAGCCGGCGGCACCATCAACGCTACGGTCAGCGCTGCGCCGACCTGTCCGTGGAACGTCAGCGCACTGCCGGCCTGGGTCAAGCTGGCTACTGCCGGCAGCGGCACCGGCAACGGCAGTTTTGCGATTACCGCCAGCGCCAACAAAGGTTATGCACTCAGCGGCAGCGGCCAGGTCAGCGGTCCGGGAGTGGCCTCTACCTTCAACCTGTTGCAGGAGGCCAGTCCCTGCGCCAGCTGGAGCGTCAGCCCGAACAGTGTCCGGGCCTCAAACACCGGCGCCACCGGCAGTTTCACCGTCAAAGCTGATGCCAGCTGCGGCTGGAACCTGAGCGGCGCACCAAGCTGGCTCACGATCTCCGGCGCCAGCAGCGGCAGCGGCAATGGCACCATCAGCTATTCCATCGCGCCCAACTCCGGCATGAGCCGCAGCACCATGCTCTCGCTGTCTGGCGCTGGCCCAACCCTGTCGCTCAGCGTCAACCAGGATGGGCAAACGGCCGCTGCCTGCAGCACGCAGATCAATAATGGCGTGCCTGTCAACGGCAACCTGCAATCGTCCGGATGCCCGGTTGGTGCGCGCGGCACAGGGTATTACACCGATCGCTATACCTTCAGCAGCGCGCCGGGGAGACTGGTGACGATCGCCTTGTCTTCGACAGCCTTTGATACCTACCTTTACCTGCGCGACCCGGCAGGATCGGTCATCAAGTCGGACGACGACAGCGGTGGCGGCACCAACTCGCGCATCAGCTTCACGCTGCCAGCGGGCACGGCCGGGACCTACACGATCGAGGCCACCAGCTATTCCAGCGGCCGTACCGGCGCCTACAGCCTGACCTTGACTCAGTAAGGATCAGGACTCCAGACGGCGTACATCTCGCCGTCTTCCTCTACGCCCGCCTCGATGAAGCTGCAGGCGGCGTAGAGTTCCTTCGCCACGGCGTTGTCCGGACGGTAGCTGGTCCAGATGCGCTGCACATCCCCATGCTTCTGGATCTCGGCCAGCGCCAGTTCAACGGCGCGCCTGCCGTGCCCCCTGCCCTGGAAGCGGCGGTCCACCATCAGGTGATAGATCGCGTAGTCGCCCGGTTCATCCTCCGCGCCAGGAGCAGCGTACATCAGGAAGCCCACCACGCCGTCCTTGTCGGCGATCGCACGGCAGTGGTAGTTGGGGTGGAAGCTGGCTTCCGCAATCGCATACATGGTGGCAGCCGCATGGTCCTGCTGGTGCTCGTGCAGTTCAAGTTCAGCGATGTCGGTGAAATTCTCCTTGGTGACCACGTGCAGGTTGGTGGTGATCCATTTCCTCAGGAAGCGTTGGTATGGTCGCATTAATGACTCCTTCTTCTTCGTTACAGCTCTAGTACAGCGTTCATTTCGCCATCCTCGTCGATGTCGGTTTCGACGAAGCCCATGCTGGCGTATAGCTCTTTGGCCCTGGTGTTGTCTGGCTGGTAGCTGATCCAGACCTTGCGCACGCCGCCGCGTGCGCGAATCTCGGCCAGCGCCATCTGCAGCGCCTTGCGGCCGTAGCCCTTGCCCTGGTGGAGCAGGTCCACCATCAGGCGCCACACGCCAAATTCGCCGGGTTGGCCTTCCAGTTTCAGGTCGACGTACATCAGGAATCCAACCAGCTCGCCATCGGCATAAATGCCGCGGGGCTGCATCTCCGGGTAGAAGCTGGCTTGCGCAATCGAGTAGGCGTTGCTGGCGATGTAGTCGCGCTGGTGGTCCAGCAGCCGCAAGTCAGTGATGTCGTCGAAGTTCTGCCGAGTGACAGCTTTCAGTTGGAGTTCCATGATTCCTTTCTCCTTGCGCCGGGACCAAAAAACAAAAACCCCGGCAAGTATCCTTACCGGGGTTTTTGTCGTGGGACGTCCGGCTCGGGGGTGGCGATTTGCCAGAAGCCCCGAGCGCACGCGCATCAGGGCTATCTGGTGTGCTTAATGCAGTTGATAGCGAAATTGCGCATGACTGTCCTTTCTTGATCTGGGTTATACAAAACTTACGAGCGCTGATTCTGCGCTCTTCACGAATGTAGTGTCAAGAAAAACTTTGTATAAATATTCACT
>JBCNOP010000358.1:0-3339 GCA_039593775.1 Pseudoduganella sp. | reverse complement strand
GCCGTTCTTGATGTTGCGGTCCAGGCAGTTGTAGGAGACATTCAGCTTGCCGTCTTCGAACCACTTGTAAAACGGGGCATTGTCTTCGTTCAGTGTGCGGGTAAACGGCGTTTGCCATTCCACGTGTTCGCGCGCCAGGCCCGCCCAGAAGCCTTCATAGTCGCGCTCCGCTTCGTCGCACAGCGCCTTGTAGGCGGCCATGCCAGATACTGCGGCTTTTTCTACGAATGCCGCTGGCGGCGCAAAAATGCGTGATTCGGTTGGTCCCTGTTGGTCAGCGCCCTGGTTGGTCATGCTTGTCTCCGGTTAGTGATGGTTTGCTTGCAACAATAGAGCTTGTCGCTTACTGCGCCCTTACATTTTTTAAGGCGCCACTTTTGCCATTTTAATCACATCCTGCCCCTCTGGTACAGGCGGCGCGGGCAGCACGCGGTCGACCAGCAATACCAGTTTGCGGCGCGTCCATCCGCCCAACTGCCGTTCCAGCAGCCAGTGTGAAGCCGAGGCTAGCGGGAGTGCCAGCAATAGCGCGAGGTAGACCTCATTCCAGCTATGGGTGTGCAGGTAGTGCTGGTCCAGCCAGCGGGTCAAGACCACTTGGCCAAGAAAATGTGTGAGGTACATCGAGTACGAGACGTTACCCACCCATTGCAGCCAGCCTGGCGTGCGCAGCGTGACCGTTTTGCTGGCGATGGCCAGCGCCAGCAGCATCAGCGCCAGCGGCCAGCCCCACCCTGCCGGCCCATGGAAGCCGCCTACGCCGGACCAGCCCCACCAGAGCACGAAGCCTGTGCTGTAAACGACGGCTTGCCAGGCCAGTGCCGCATTGGGGAAGCGCACTTGCGGGTTCAGGTAAAGCAGCCCGGCCGCCATGCCGGCCACGAATTCCCAGATGATCGGGTTGGTCACCAGGTGCAGGTACGGCGTCTCGAACATCAGGTATTGGCGCACATCCAGCGTTGGCCCGCCGGCCGTCATCGGCAGCAGGATAAGCGTCAGCGTCATCCAGCTCGCCAGCGCCAGCCAGCGCAGGCGGCCCGCAAGCATGCTGGCGCAGAACACGAGGTAGAAGTACATTTCGAACGCCAGCGTCCAGGCCAGCGGGAACACCAGCCCGAAGAATGGCGCATCCTGCGGCGTCACCGGGCGAAAGGTCAGCGACTGGAACAGCGCCTGCAGGCGCTCGGGATCGTCGAAGAACCACAAGCCATCGCGCTTGATGAAGATCCAGGCCAGCGTCACCACCGCATAGGCGGGCCAGATGCGCGCCAGGCGCTTGGCCGCGAACAGCGCCGCCTGGCGCGGGCCGCTGGCGTTGCGGGTGGTGTAGACCATGATAAAGCCGCTGACCAGGAAGAACAGGTCGACGCCCATGGCGCCCGGCAGAAACAAGGCGCTGGCCAGGCCTTCATTTGGCGTGCCGTCCAGGAAAAACCGGCCATGTGTCAGGACCACCAGCAGCACGGCGATCCCGCGCAGGCCCTGCACCCAATCGAGCTTCATAATCTTCAGGCAAATTAGACAAAACGGCAATGTAGCATAGCCGCCCCGCTACCGCGGCGCCGTTGCGAGTGTAGAATATCGGCTGTTTTTCAAACGTCCCACCAATATCCGCAGATGACCGAACCACAGAACACCAACGGCAAGCGCCTTAGCCCCATCCCCGCCTTTATTTTCATGTCCCGCTGGCTGCAGCTGCCGCTGTACCTGGGCCTGATCCTGGCGCAGTGCGTCTACGTTTTCCATTTCTGGGTCGAATTGAAGGACCTGATCGGCGCAGCGCTTGGCAACGCCAGCTCGCTGGAGCACATCCTGCATGCAGTCACCGTTCCCAGCAAGGACGCGGTGCTGCCGACCAAGCTGACCGAAACCACCATCATGCTGGTGGTTCTTGGCCTGATCGACGTGGTCATGATTTCCAACCTACTGATCATGGTGATCGTAGGCGGTTACGAAACCTTCGTTTCGCGCATGCACCTGGAAGGCCACCCAGACCAGCCGGAATGGCTGTCGCACGTGAATGCCTCAGTGCTGAAGACCAAGCTGGCGATGGCAATCATCGGCATCTCGTCGATCCACTTGCTGAAGACCTTCATCAACGCCAACCAGTACGAAGAGAAGACATTGATCGCGCAAACCGTGATCCACTGTGTATTCCTGCTGTCCGCAATGGCGATTGCGTACACCGACCGCATCACCACCCTGACGCACAACGAATCCAAGCACCACTAATTAGCCAACGAGCCAATCATGACCATCATCAAGCAAGACGACCTGATCGAATCTGTCGCCGCCGCGCTGCAGTACATCAGCTACTACCACCCAGCCGATTACATCCAGCACCTGGCACGCGCGTACGAAGCCGAGCAAAGCCCGGCTGCGAAAGATGCGATCGCCCAGATCCTGACCAACTCCCGCATGTGCGCGGAAGGCAAGCGTCCGATCTGCCAGGACACCGGCATGGTGAACGTCTTCCTGAAGATCGGCATGGGCGTGCGCTTTGAAGGCTTCAAGGGCACCGTAACCGACGCCGTCAACGAAGGCGTGCGCCGCGCGTACAACTTCGCCGACAACAAGCTGCGCGCCTCCATCGTGGCCGACCCGCACTTCGAGCGCAAGAACACCAAAGACAACACCCCAGCCGTGGTCCATATGGAACTGGTGGAAGGCAACACCGTGGAAGTCGCCGTTGCGGCAAAAGGCGGCGGCTCCGAAAACAAGACCAAGTTCGTCATGCTGAACCCATCCGACTCGCTGGTTGACTGGGTGCTGAAGACCGTGCCGCTGATGGGCGCTGGCTGGTGCCCTCCAGGCATGCTCGGCATCGGTATCGGCGGCTCCGCCGAAAAAGCCATGCTGCTGGCCAAAGAGTCGCTGATGGAAGACATCGACATGTACGAGCTGAAAAAGCGCGGCCCGCAGAACAAGCTGGAAGAACTGCGTATCGAACTGTGCGACAAGATCAATGCCCTGGGCATCGGCGCGCAGGGCCTGGGCGGCCTGACCACCGTGCTGGACGTGAAGATCAATATGTATCCGACCCACGCTGCTTCCAAGCCGGTCGCCATGATCCCGAACTGCGCGGCCACCCGCCACGCACACTTCGTGCTGGATGGTTCCGGCCCGGCCTACATCGAGCCACCGAAGCTGTCCGACTGGCCTGACGTCACCTGGGCTGCCGACACCGAGAAGTCCAAGCGCGTCGACCTGAACACCCTGACCAAGGAAGAAGTGGCTTCCTGGAAGCCAGGCCAGACCCTGCTCCTGAACGGCAAGATGCTGACCGGCCGCGATGCAGCCCACAAGCGCATCCAGGACATGCTGGCCAAGGGCGAGCAA
>JBCNOP010000357.1:0-3349 GCA_039593775.1 Pseudoduganella sp. | reverse complement strand
GTGGCTTCGAATACAGATGAAGCTGGACGGGCCAAGAATCGACGGGTGGAGCTGGTCGTTCAGTAAGCTATTCCGCCGTCGCGCTGCCTGCTGGCAGCGCGACACAGCGGTCAATATGCCTGATAGAACGGAGTCTTCAGCCGTACCGGTCGCACGTCCAGCCGCGCATCGAAGATCGAGTAATCCTTATCGTCCAGGTCTGCGTTATCCCAGCCACGCGTATGTTCATCGCGCCGAAGCATGAACTCGAATCCCAGGTCAGGGGCAGGATCGGCCACTGCCGCATCGGGCAACTGCTCGAGGTCGAAGGCGATGCCGCGCACATGATCGCGCGGGCCATCCACGAGTTGCGTCAATGCGCGCAGGATAGCGTTTTCGCCGAGGATGTCAGTAAAGGCGGGGCGGACAAATTCAAGCTCCGAAACGAAGCCCGGCTGGCGAAACTTGATCTCGCCCCTGGCCTGTTTGGCCGCCAGTACCTGGCCTTTCAATTTCGCCAGATCATAACGATCGCCGTTATCGAGATAAGAAATCCGAACGTTGCGCACGTTTACAGGCCCCGCATCCTGCGTCGCCTGGCGCAAGTCCAGCAAGAGCGCGCCGCTGCTGCCGACGATTTCGATTTCACTGCCATGAATGATTGCTGCGGTGTTCTCGTCCACCCCGAGACCTACCTTATAGCCTTTGGCCAGCATCAGCGCCAGCATGCGCCCCACCCTGCCACGCTTGAGGAAATGCTGGTCGATGAACAGCTGGTCGCCAACGAACCCCAGCCCCCGGTCGATTTCCTTGCCATCGCGCATAACGCCCTTCATCACCTGCACAGAATTCATCGCGTCACGGAACATGGTGCTGCTCATGATGGCAGCACCGGCGCTGCTACCGGCGATCACGCCACCGCGCAGCTGCAATTCGCGCACGGCCTGCAGCACGGGCGACGCTACCCCGTCCGGATTGAGGACATCGGCCGTGCGCCCCTGGTCGCCACCGGTAAAGAACACACCTGTGGCAGCGCGGATCTTCGCCACGTTGGCAGGATCAGCGGCGGCCCGGCGTGCTGACTCCAGCGTCTCACCAGCCCAGCAAGGCGCGATCTTCAACAATTCCGCGTGGGCTCCACGGCGCCGCAGCTGTTCCACCGCGTCTGCGCCTGATGTATCTGGATGCGACGATGCGCTCGGAATCACCACAAATCGCGCCGCAGCGCCACCCGCCAGTTGCACCAGCCGCTGGCGTACTGCCTCATTGTCCGAGCGCACGGAACCGCCCATCGGCACCACGGTGCCGGCAACAGGCTGGAACGCCAGCGACTGCGAAGCGTCCGCAGCATGCCCCACAGAACCCACCAATTGAGCGCCCAATAGCGCCGCGCATAGCAGCAGTATCGACTTGGATTTCACGTGCAAGCTCCTTCACCGCGATGGAATTGCCGTCCATGTTGCCATTGATCGGGCACGGGACGCCCGCTTGCCATATTGCCTTCGTTGCAACAATGCCACACGTTTATTGCATGACGCTGGTTCCGGCGCGCGCAAGCCGAGCAAAGTTGCTTACACTGAAATAGTTCCATGACAACTCGGTGACGCAAGCCTTTGCTTGCAGATGAATACCAACTTATGAGGACTGATCGCATGAAGAAACCTGGCAAGCACAAGGCACCGGCACCATGCCGCTCCCACTGCACCCATGCCGTACTATTCGCACTAAGCACAATGGGCTTGAGCGCTTACGCACAGACCATGCCGCGTGTGGAAATCACGGGCTCCAGTATCAAGCGCATCGAGGGTGAAGCAGCGCTGCCAGTCGAAATCATCAAGCGGGAAGATATTGAAAAGTCCGGCGTCACGACTGCAGCCGAACTGATGCAAAAGATTTCCTCGAATGTGGGCGGCCTGACCGATGGCACCAGTACCAGCGACGTCATGGGCGGACAGCGCGGCTTTAACGGCGCCAACCTGCGCGGCCTGGGTGTCTCGAGCACGCTGGTGCTGCTGAATGGCCGCCGCATGGCCAACTTCGCCAGCCCTGGCGATAATTCTGGCGTAGACCTGAACAACATCCCCGCCGGTGCGATCCAGCGCGTGGAGGTGCTGAAAGATGGCGCATCGGCGATTTACGGCACCGACGCCATGGGCGGCGTAATCAACTTCATCACCCGCAAGGATTACCAGGGTGGCGATGCCAGCGTGTATGCCTTGCGTACGGACGAAGGTGGCGGCGGCAAAAGGTCGGCCACACTGTCGGGTGGATTCGGTAACTTGAGCACCGACCACTTCAACCTGTTCGGCACACTGGACGTGCAGAAAACGGACCGCCTGGCCAGCTCGCAACGCAAGTTCATGCAGGAATACAGCTTGCCCGATCGCCTGTCGCCACAGCTATCGAGCTACACCTTTCCAGCCAACGTCGACCTGACTGCCGCCCAACTGGCGACCCTGAACAACTCCACCTACCTGAAGGGCTCAGGCCCCGGCGGCACCTGGGTGCCGTCGCCGGGCCGGCGCGTCAACTTCGGCAAGGAGTCTTGTGTGGACGGCAGCCCGAACGTCGTGCGTCCGCTCGGCCCCGGCGGCACAGAAGGCTGCTCCTTCAACTACATGGGTGACTCGGAAGTCTATCCGGATGCAAAAAAACGAAACTTCATCGGCCGTGCCACCTTCCAGGTAGCGGACGCCCATCAGGTGTTTGCCGAAGTCCTGCTGAGCAAAGCCGAGACCAGCTATGCCGCCTCGCCCGCCGTCTCGAGCAGCATCAACGGCACCACCACCGGCATCTTCCTGCCAGCCGACCTGCAAGCGAAGACCGGCATCACTACTCCGATCAACTTCCGCTTCCGCCTGACGGACGCCGGCCGCCGCACTTCGCAAGTGACCAGCAAAGCCTCGCGCTTCGTCTTGGGTGCGACCGGTACTGTGGGCGACTGGGAATACGATACGGCCTATAACCACAGCGTCAACAAGGCCACCGACCTCGATATCGATGGCTGGGTTTCGCGCAGCAAGATGCTGGCGGGTATCGCCAGCGGCCAGTACAACCCGTTTGTCCCGGCCACGGATGACTCTGGCCGCAAATTCATGGACTCGATCAAAATCCGCGATGCAGCGCGTATTTCCAAAGGCACCAGCGACAGCGTCGACGGCAAGCTGACCCGCCCCTTGATGGCGCTAGGTGGCGGAAATGCCATGCTGGCTGTGGGCGCCGAACTGCGGCGCGAGAAAACCGAGTTTACTTCGACCGACGCATTGCGCAGCAACGACGTGCAGGGCGACCGCTCCAGCTCCGACGAATTGCTGGCCGATTCCTCCAACTCGCGCGACATCGCCGGCATCTACGCGGAAATCAATGCGCC
>JBCNOP010000356.1:0-3358 GCA_039593775.1 Pseudoduganella sp. | reverse complement strand
TACACAGCGGCAGATGGTGCATTACCTGCAGGAGCACAAAGGCCGCGTGTCGGTCGCCAAGGATTCAGAGATGGTTCTGTTCGAGGATGATGCAAGTGCCGCGACGATGAACGAAATCTTCGAGCGACTGGAGGCTGCGGGATCTGCACTTGAAGCAGTTACCGACCGCCAGGCCTCTCACGAAAGCGCGATCATCGCCAAGATGAACAGCGATCTCAAGAAGGAGGGGAAGTAAGCGGCGGCTTCATCACCGCTTCATACGCAGCGCACACTGGCCCGCTACAGTGCGGGCCATGAACATCTCTACCTCCACGCAGCGCGTCATGTACGCCCACCTTCTTGCGGTAAGCTGCGCCGCAGTCACCTTCGTCATCGGCAACGAGCTGTGGGACTTTGCCGTCAACGGTGACAAGACTTTCCGCTTCCCGCTTGCCACGCTGGTATTGGCGTGGATCATGGCCTTCGCAGCCTCAGTCCTGCCGTATGCGGGGGCCATGACGCTGGCCGTGCGCCGCGGCATTCGCAGCCCCTGTTTCTTCATCGGCGGCGCAGTGCTCACGGCGATGGCCTTCCTTCCGCTGCTGGCTTGCGCCTACTCCCCGCGCCACCTGGTGCGGCTCGGCCCTATGCTGTTTTTTGCGGGACTGGCAGCGGGTAGCGCGTGCTGGCTTGTGCTAAAGTCGGCGAACTATGAAGATACTGTTCCTGCTATTTAGTGTGTTGCTGGTGGTGGCGCTCGTGACGGACCGGCTACGGCAGTGGCGCGGCGGACGGCGCAATGAACGCGGGGCCTGTGCACTGTGTGCTGCTGAAATCAACTGGAATACGTACGAGGAGTTGCCGCTGGCAAGCGGCGGCGGGGCGAAGATGCGGGTTTGCCAGCGCTGCCACGCTCGCCATTACAAGCTGAAATGGTCAGCCGTGGCGCTGATCATCCTGGCGTTTGCAGGCGTCGTGTATCTGATGGCGTAGCAGCGCTTCACAGCGGCTTCATACCGGACGCACAATGGCCCGCTACAGTGCTGGCCATGGAAAACAAAATCACACTCCGCCACGCATGCGTGGCTTACCTCGCCGCCGTTACTGCTGCAGCAGTTTGCGGCGCTTTCCCAACCTTCTTCATCGGATCGGTTTCGACGGTAGCACCCATGCTGGGCATTGCCTGGCTTGCCGCTTTCGTCGGTGGCCTGCTGCCCTTCACACTAGCGATCCAGCGCGCCAACAAACTGGGGATACGAAGCTGGGCCTATTTCGCCGGCGCCGGCACCCTGGCAGCGCTGGCGACGCTCGTCTTGCTGGCAGGAGCAAGTGCTTTCGCCTGCGGCGAAGAAGAAAGCTCCTCGAACATGCTTGGCATCGTTCTTCTCCTGGCAGCAAGCGGCGCCTCAGGCGGCACCGCTTGCTGGGCCGCACTGCGGATTCAGGCGCGTTTGGACACGAGGGTGAGGATATCGTAGCTGGCAACCAGTTCATCGTTCTGGTTGGTCACTTGTACGTCCCACGCCACCACGCCCTGGCCGCGGCCCTTGTCATCGGTGCGGTTGCGGTCGACCTTGCGCTTGCAGGTCAGGCGGGCGCGGATGGTGTCGCCAATCGCTACCGGGGTGATGAAGCGCAGGTTGTCCAGGCCGTAGTTGGCCAGCACCGGGCCCGGCGCCGGCGACACAAACAGGCCTGCCGCTGCCGACAGCACGAAGTAGCCGTGGGCGATGCGCTTGCCGAACTGGGTATCCTTGGCTGCGATCTCGTCGAAGTGCATGTAGAAGTAGTCGCCCGAAATGCCGCCGAAGTTGACGATGTCGGCTTCACTCACGGTGCGGCGATGGGTCAGCAGCGAGTCGCCGATTTCCAGGTCTTCGAAGCACTTGCGGAACGGGTGGATATCGCCTTCCTTGACGGCGCCGCCGCGCACGTACTCGCCGGTGATGGCAGTCAGCATGGTCGGCGAGCCTTGCACCGCAGCGCGCTGCAGGAAGTGGCGCACCGCGCGGATGCCGCCCAACTCTTCACCGCCACCGGCCCGGCCAGGGCCGCCGTGCTTCAGCTGCGGCAGCGGCGAGCCGTGGCCGGTGGAATCGACCGATGCTTCGCGGTCCAGCACGTGCACGCGGCCATGCGACGCTGCAGCAATCGGCACTGCGTAGGCGGCGGTTGCAGGGTCCTTGGTCACCAGCGTGGACACCAGCGAACCTTTGCCGCGCGCGGCCAGTTCCAGCGCCTCGTCGATGGAGTCATAAGTCATCATGGTGCTGACTGGGCCAAAGGCTTCCACGTCATGCACCGCGTCGTTGCTCAACGCATTGCGGCACAGCAGCAGGGTCGGTGAGAAGAAAGCGCCGTTCTCGACACCCTCGCCCACCAGCTTCAGCGCGCCCGCACCGCCAAACAGGATCTCATTGCCCTGCGCCAGTTGCGCTACGCGCTCGGCGACGTCGCGCTGCTGGTCTTTCGAGGCCAGCGCGCCCATCCGCACGCCTTCCACGGATGGATCGCCCACCACGACCTTGGCCAGGCGCTCGCGCAGTTTTTCGGCCACGGCGTCGGCGTGCTGGCGCGGCACGATGATGCGGCGCACGGCGGTACATTTCTGGCCGGCCTTGGTGGTCATTTCGCGCTGCACTTCTTTCACGAACAGGTCGAACTCGGGATCGTCCGGCGTGACGTCCGGCGCCAGGATGGCGCAGTTCAGCGAATCCGCTTCGGCGGTGAACGGCACGGAATTGGCAATCAGGTTGCGGTTGGAGCGCAGCTTGGCAGCCGTGTCGGCGGACCCGGTGAAGGTCACCACGTCGGCACCGCCCAGGCGGTCCAGCAGGTCGCCGGTGCTGCCGATCACGAGCTGCAGCGAGCCTTCCGGCAGCAGGCCGGAATCGTTGATCATGCGGATCAGTGCTTCGGTCAGGTAGGAGGTAGCGCTGGCAGGCTTGCCGATGCACGGCATGGCGGCCAGGAAGGACGGCGCGAACTTTTCCAGCAAGCCCCAGATCGGGAAGTTGAATGCATTGATGTGGACTGCGATGCCTCCGCGTGGCACCAGGATGTGGGTGCCGGAGAAGCCGCCGCGCTTGCCCAGCGCCATGGCCGGGCCTTCATGCAGCACGTTCGACGACGGCAGCTCACGGCTGCCCATGCTGGCGTAGGCGAACAGGGTGCCGATGCCGCCTTCCACGTCGACCCAGCTATCCGGGCGGGTCGCACCGGTCAGGTGCGAGATCGCATACAGTTCTTCCTTGCGCTCCATCAGGTACATCGCCAGGGCCTTCAGGCGCTGGGCGCGGGTCTGGAAATCCAGCTTCATCAGGGCCGGGATGCCGGTCTTGCGGCCGTAGTGGACGGCTTCGGCAAAGTCGATCTGCTC
>JBCNOP010000355.1:0-3386 GCA_039593775.1 Pseudoduganella sp. | reverse complement strand
GGCGGCAGCTTACACCACAGCGCCGTCGGTCTCGTCTTTTTCCTTGATCGGCTTGATCAGGTCTTCACGCTTCACGCCCAGCCACATGGCTACGGCAGCAGCAACGAACACGGAAGAGTAAATACCGAAGCAGATACCGATGGTCAGCGCGATTGCGAAGTAGTGCAGGGTCGGGCCGCCCAGGAACAGCATCGACAACACCATCATCTGGGTACAGCCGTGAGTGATGATGGTACGCGAGATGGTGGAGGTGATCGCGTTGTCGATCACTTCATGCACGGTCATCTTGCGCTGCTTGCGGAAGTTCTCGCGGATTCGGTCGAAGATAACCACCGATTCGTTGACCGAGTAACCCAGCACCGCCAGCACGGCGGCCAGCACGGTCAGCGAGAATTCCCACTGGAAGAAGGCGAAGAAGCCCAGGATGATCACGACGTCGTGCAAGTTCGCGATGATCGCGGCCACGGCGAATTTCCATTCGAAGCGGATGGCCAGGTAGATCATCACGCCCACCACCACCATGAAAAGTGCATACGCGCCGTTGGTCGCAAGTTCCTCGCCAACTTGTGGTCCGACGAATTCAACCTTCTGCAGCGACACGCCTTCGGAACCGTCGGCGTGGATACAGGCGCTCTTCATCTCGTGGGCGCCCTTGTCGGTCACTTTGTCGACCGACTTGACGCTGCCCTGCTCGGCCTTGCACAGCTCACCGAACACCTTGGCTGCGGTGTCGGCGGCGGTTGTGCCGGCGACGTTAGGCAAGCGGATCATGGCGTCGCGTGCGGTGTCGATGCTCGACACCTCCGGGTGATAGCCCAGGCCGGTCAGCGTGTTGCGCACGCCCTCCAGATTGGCTGCTTGCGCGTACTTCACTTCCATCACGGTACCACCGGTGAACTCCACCGAGAAGTGCAATTGCTTGGTAGCCAGGAAGAACACTGCCGCCACGAAGGTCAGCGCCGAAATCACGTTGAAGACCAACGCGTGGCGCATGAACGGGATGTCTTTACGGATGCGGAAAAATTCCATCTCTATTCCTTAGTTCGCAGGTTTCCAGACGGTGCCGATCGACAGCGACTGCAGTTTCTTCTTACGGCCGTACCACAGGTTCACCACGCCGCGCGAAACGAAGACTGCGGAGAACATCGAGGTCAGGATACCGAGGCTGTGCACCACGGCGAAGCCACGAACCGCACCGGAACCGAACACCAGCAGCGCGATACCCACGATCAGGGTGGTCACGTTGGAGTCCAGGATGGTGTGCCAGGCGTGCTCGAAGCCGGCGGCAATTGCCGACTGCGGGTTGGCGCCGTTGCGCAGCTCTTCACGGATACGCTCGTTAATCAGCACGTTGGCGTCAATTGCCATACCCAGCGCCAGCGCGATTGCCGCGATACCCGGCAGGGTCAGCGTGGCTTGCAGGCGGGACAGCACAGCGATCAGCAGCAGCAGGTTGACTGCCAGTGCCAGTACGCTGAAGGCGCCGAACATCATGTAGTAGATGATCATGAAGACCGCGATGGCGGCAAAGCCGTACATCGTGGAGTGGAAGCCCTTGGCGATGTTTTCAGCGCCCAGTGCAGGACCCACGGTACGCTGCTCGATCACTTCCATCGGCGCGTACAGCGCGCCGGCGCGCAGCAGCAGCGCCAGTTCGGCGGAGTTTTCCGCATTGCCCATGCCGGTGATCTGGAAGCGGCTACCCAGTTCGCTCTGGATGGTTGCCACGGACAGCACTTCGGCCTTCTTCTTCTCGAACAGCACGATGGCCATCTTCTTGCCGACGCGGTCGCGGGTTGCATCGCGCATCTTGCGGCCGCCATCGCCGTTCAGGTCGATGCTGACGGCTGGCTGCTGGTTCTGGTCGAAGGTGGCGGTGGCGCTGGAAATGTAGTCGCCGGTCAGCACAACGTCCTTGGACAGCACGACTGGCACGCCTTTGCCGACGGTGAACAGCTCGGAGTTGTAAGGAATCGCCGCGGTCAGTTCCGTGCCCGGGGTGACGGTCTCGTCGACCATGCGCACTTCCAGGGTAGCGGTGCGGCCGATGATGTCCTTCGCGTGGGCGGCATCCTGCACGCCTGGCAGCTGCACCACAATGCGGTCAGGACCTTGCTGCTGGATCACTGGCTCGGACACGCCCAGTTCGTTCACACGCTTGCCCAGGGTGGCGATGTTCTGCTGCACGCCGTTGTCCAGGGTTGCCTTCAGTGCGGCCGGCTTCAGGGTTGCGACCAGGCGCAGTTCGTCGCCTTCGGTGGCGTCGACTACGTCCATGTCCGGCTGCTGGTCCTTGATGATGCCCTTGGCTTGCTGGCGCAGCGCATCTTCGCGGAACTTGATGATGATGGAATCGCCCGCACGGTCAATGCCGGCGTGGCGAATATTCTTCTCGCGCAGCTGACTCTTGATGGCAGCCTGGGTACCCTGGATACGCTTGGTGACCGCCGCCTTCGTGTCGACCTGCATCAGGAAGTGCACGCCGCCGCGCAGGTCCAGGCCCAGGTACATTGGCAGTGCGCCGACAGCGCGCATCCAGTCAGGGGTATTCGACACCAGGTTGACGGTGACGATATAGGTCGGGTCGTTGGGGTCCGGGTTCAGGCCTTTTTCAAGCGCCAGGCGGCCCTTGAACTGGGCGTCGGTGTCGGGGAAGCGGGCGCGCACGTAGGTGTGCATGCCGGCGCCGTCCAGTGCTACGCCGTCGTTCTTGACGTTAGCTTGTTTCAGGAGCGTGTCCACCTGGGTTGCCAGGGCACTCGTCACCTTGACGGTGGACTTGGCGCTGGTGATCTGCAGGGCAGGTGTCTGGCCGAAGTAGTTAGGCGCCGTGTACAGGGCGCCGAGCAGCACCACGACGACGATAAGGATGTATTTCCAGATTGGATAACGATTCATAGTCTTCAGCGTTCAGGGTGGGCGGCACGCTCGCCGCCCATGCCGGTTATCACAGGCTCTTCAGGGTGCCTTTCGGCAGCTGGGAGGAAATGGCGTGCTTTTGCACCCAGACTTCGGTGCCCTGGGAGACTTCGATGGCCACGTTCTGGTCGTTCACCTTGGTCACTTTGCCCATGATGCCGCCGATGGTTACCACTTCGTCGCCCTTGGCCAGGGCTTCCATCATGGCTTTCTGCTCTTTCGCGCGCTTTTGCTGAGGACGAATCATCAGGAAGTACATCACCACAAACATCAGGATCAGTGGTGCGAAGGTGGTCAGGCTGCCCATGGCGCCTGCGTCGGCTGCGGTTTGGGCGTATGCGTTGGAAATGAACACGGTGACTCCAAGTTCTAGTTAGGTAAAAAATAAGCGGTGTATTCTAGCACCCGCCACGCTGCCGACCTATATAAGGGCGGCTTGCCGTTTTTTAAATACCACGCGCACGGTC